>NZ_QBUF01000002.1:0-517509 GCF_003058185.1 Pseudomonas sp. GV105 | reverse complement strand
TGCTGATAATCTTGTTGACTATCAGTCTGACTCCACAAGCACCCACACGAATTGCTTGATTCAGTTGTTAAAGAGCGGTTGGTTAAGATCTTTCGTCTCAACCGAGGCGCGCATTCTACAGCAGCCTCATTTGCTGTCAAGTGATTATTTTAAGAAGTTTTCAAAGTTTCCTTTGTAACTTCAACCACTTGCGCTTCCGATCTCTCGTTAGCGGGAGGCGAATTCTACAGCGTTACACGCTGCTGTCAACACCTCTTTTTCTCCGCTTTCGACCGAGAAGATCGAAACGTCAATAGAGCCAAACAACACTGCTCTACCAACTCCTTCCAGGCTTCGATGAACTGAAGCAGGTCGCTGTCGAATCTCGTGTAACTCTTTGTTTATCAAGGAGTTTTCCGTTTCGACTGCGCCGGAAGTGGGGCGAATTATAGACGTCCAGGATTTGCCGTCAACCTTTAATTTGGTTTTTCTATCAAACAGCGGAAAACCTCCCAATCCACTCTATATAGAAGGTAGAAAACTGATAATTGAGCAATATATTGCTCAGCGACACACACTTAAGCATCATAGGGCTCTTTGCTACTCAAATATGACCTCGGACGAACACCCCAATGACCACCTCCCCTCGCAGCCTGGCCTCGGCACTGTTTCCCGTCGGCCTGCTGTTGATCGCCATGGCTTCCATCCAGTCCGGCGCTTCGCTGGCCAAGACCATGTTCCCTGTCGTCGGCGCTCAAGGCACCACCACGCTGCGCCTGATTTTCGCCAGCATCATCATGTTGCTGATATTGCGCCCATGGCGGGCCACGCTGACGGCCAAATCCCTGCGCACCGTGATTGTTTACGGAATGGCGTTAGGCGGCATGAACTTCCTCTTCTATATGTCGCTGCGCACAGTCCCTCTTGGTATTGCGGTAGCCCTGGAGTTCACCGGGCCGCTCGCCGTCGCCCTCTATGCATCGCGCCGCGCGGTGGACTTTCTGTGGATCGCCCTCGCGGTTGTCGGTCTTCTGCTGTTGATCCCCACGGGAGAAACCAGCACCGGGATCGACCTGGTCGGTGCGGCTTATGCACTAGGCGCAGGTGTTTGCTGGGCGCTCTACATTCTGTTCGGCCAAAAGGCAGGGAATGACAACGGCGTGCAAACTGCTGCCCTCGGCGTCATGATCGCCGCCTTGTTCGTCGCACCGATCGGCATCGTTCATGCGGGCGCGGCATTGCTGACGCCTGCGCTGATTCCAGTTGCCATCGGCGTCGCCATCCTGTCCACGGCGCTCCCCTACACCCTGGAGATGGTCGCGCTGACTCGCCTGCCCGCCCGTACTTTCGGCACCTTGATGAGCATTGAGCCCGCATTCGGCGCGCTCTCGGGTCTGTTCTTCCTGCAGGAGCATTTGTCGCTCGCACAGTGGCTGGCCATCTCCTGCATTATCCTGGCCTCCGTTGGCGCCACGCTGACCATGCGAAACGAGGCCAAACCTCTAGTACCAGCCGATTAATCATCTTTGACGGTAACTCTGGTATTTGCCGCTCATTTGGGCCATGTTTAGGCCGCAAACAAATGTCATTCATGGAGAGTTTCGACAAGGACAGCGCGAACGCTACAATCGAGAGCGAGTAAAGCCAGCTTCAGGCAATTTTTTCGAAGCGGCTATTAAGGATGGGAATGAAGCGAATTTTGATACTGTTAATGGTCGTGGCCATTGCTGGCTGTGCCGCGACCACCAAGACAGAAGTGAAACGGGGCAAAAAAGGGCTGCATATCAACTGTTCCGGGCTGTCCTCCTCCTGGGACCAGTGCTACACCAGTGCAGTCAACTCATGCGGCGCCAAGGGCTACCGGGTTATCGCCAAGTCCGGTGACAACTCCGAAGAGCCTGGGGACTACCCCTTCGGCCTCAACCCTGCCGGCTACACCAGCCGGAGCATGATCGTCATCTGTAAATAGCGGCCCGAGCAGTCCACTTCCGACTGCTCCGCAGCGCCCACCGAACGCCTCGACCCCGCGCAGCCCTTCGCGACGCTGCGACCGGCCGCCTGCGCGTAAATCACAAGCGGCACTTGCCGAGCAGCGACCGATCAAATAGCCGCGGTGCGTACCTGCAACCACTCCAGCGCAGCGCCACTGAGCAATGGGCTCAAACGCTGACACACCTCGGCATGGTACGCATTGAGCCACTGGCGCTCCTCAGCCGTCAGCAACGACGGTTCCAGACAACGGGTATCGATCGGGCACAAGGTCAGGGTTTCGAACTCGAGGAACTCACCGAACTCGGTCTTGCCCGCTTCGCGATTCAACACCAGGTTCTCGATACGCACGCCCCAACGCCCCGGACGGTAAGTACCCGGTTCAATGGAGGTGATCATGCCCGGCTGCATCGCGGTTTGCGGCGCAGTAGCGGCCTGGTAGGCGATGACCTGCGGACCTTCATGCACATTGAGGAAATAACCTACACCGTGCCCCGTGCCATGGCCGTAGTCCACACCTTCGGCCCAGATCGGCGCGCGCGCGATGGCATCGAGCAGTGGCGACATAATGCCCTTGGGAAAATGAGCACGGGACAGGGCGATCACCCCCTTGAGCACGCGGGTGCAATCACGCTTCTGTTCATCACTCGGCGCTCCGATAGGCACCATCCGCGTGATATCGGTAGTACCGCCCAAGTACTGGCCACCCGAGTCGATCAGCAGCAGGCCATCGCCTTCGATCAGCGCATGCTCTTCTTCGGTGGCGTGGTAATGCGGCATCGCGCCATTGGCATTGAACGCAGCGATGGTGTTGAAACTCAGCGACACATAACCGGGACGGCGGGTACGTGCGGCCGTCAGGTGTTCGTCGATGGTCAGTTCAGTGATGCGTTCACGGCCCAGCGCACTCTCCAGCCAGGCGAAGAATTCGCACAAGGCCGCGCCATCCTGCTCCATGGCCAGGCGGATATGTTCCGCGTCGGCCAGGCTCTTGCGGGATTTGGCAAGCGTCGTCGGGTTCAGCCCTTCCACCAGCTTGACGCTGGCGTCCAGGTGTTCCAGCAAACCGGCGGTCACGCGTGCCGGATCAACCTGCACACTCGCGCCCGATGGCACCGCGCGCAGGGCATCGGCGACTTCGCTGTAATCGCGCAAGGTCACGCCATCCTGCTCAAGCACCGCCCGCAGCGCGGCATCGACTTTGCTCAGCGCCACAAACAGCGTGGCCTGTTGCGCATTGATCAGGGCGAAGGACACAAACACCGGGTTGAACGATACATCGGCACCGCGCAGGTTAAACAACCAGGCGATGTCATCCAGGGTGGCGATGAAGTGCCAGTCGGCGCCCTTTTCTTTCAAGCTGGCGCGCAGTGCAGCGAGTTTTTCGCCACGGCTGACGGTGGCCTGCGGTGGCAGGTGCTGATAGATCGGCTGATTCGGCAACGCCGGGCGGTCGCTCCAGACTTCATTCAACAGGTCGATATCGGTACGCAGGCGAGCACCGCGCTCCGCCAGTTTACCGCCCAAGGTACGCGCCGACGCCACGGCCATTACCGCACCGTCGACCGCCACCACGGCGCCCTGCGGCGTCTGTTCGGCCAGCCACTCCAGCGGGCCAGGTTGACCCGGCTGCAGCTTCACCAACTCGATACCGCTGCCCTTGAGTTCCTTGGTCGCTTGTTCCCAGTAGCGGCTGTCGGCCCAGACACCGGCGAAATCCGCGGTGACGATCAGCGTCCCCACCGAGCCGTGGAAGCCCGACAACCATTGACGCCCCTGCCAGTAGCCCGGCAAGTATTCGGACAGGTGCGGGTCAGCGGACGGCACCAGCAAGGCATGAATGCCTTCGCGGCGCATCAATTCACGGGTATGCGCCAGGCGCTGGGGAACCGTTCCATGGGTCAAAGGCTGCGTACTCATTGTGTCTCCTGCTAACCACGAATAATTGTTATGGATTACGAATGAAGAATCAGACCGCCCAGAACGCCGGCGCACTGGCAAGGGCGGCCTTGATCAACTGCACGGCCTGGTCGATATCCTGCTCGGTGGTGAACCGCCCCAGGCTCAAGCGAATGGTTCGACCGGCGCTGCGGGCATCATGCCCCAGCGCCAGCAGCACATGGGAGGGCGCATTGCTCGCCGAATTGCAGGCCGAGGTGGCGGAAAAAGCAATGCCCGCACTCAAGGCCGCGGCGTTGAACTCGCCTTCACCGAAGGTGAGGCTGAGGGTGTGGGGAATGCGCTGGGTGGCGCTGCCATTGAGACGCACACCGGCGACCGACGCCAGTTGATCGAGCAAACGCTGGCGCAAGGCCACGATCGCCGCCTGCTCTTCACTGAACGCCTGCGCCGCCAAGGCGAACGCCGCGCCCATGCCCGCAATCTGGTGGGTTGCCAGTGTACCGGAGCGCAAGCCGCCCTCGTGGCCACCGCCGTGAATCTGCGCCAACACCTTCCGCTGCGCCCGCGGCCCGACATACAGCGCGCCGATCCCCTTGGGGCCATACACCTTGTGCGCGGAAAACGACATCAAATCCACCGGCCATTGCGCCAGGTCGATCGCCACCTTGCCCGCACCCTGTGCCGCGTCCAAATGCAACAACGCGCCGTGTTCACGCACCCGCGCGCCAATGGCGGGGATGTCGTTGAGGGTGCCCAACTCGTTGTTCACCAACATCAGCGATACCAGGAAGGTGTCCTCACGCAGTGCTTCACTCACCGCCTCGGCACTGATCAACCCATCGGCGTCCGGCGCCAGGTAGGTCACCGCTACTCCGGCCTCCTGCATCTGCCGCGCGGTGTCCAGCGTAGCCTTGTGCTCGATCTGGCTGGTGATGATATGCCCACCCGCCAAGCCCCGCGCTTGAGTCACCCCCTTGATCGCGAGGTTGTTGGACTCCGTCGCGCCGGACGTCCAGACGATCTGCTCCGGCTCGGCACCGACCAACTCGGCCACCTGGCGACGCGCCTGTTCAACCGTTTGCCGGGCCGCTTGGCCGAAGGCGTGGGAGCTGGACGCAGGGTTACCGAAATTGGCGTGCAAGCCCAGACACTCGACCATCACCTGGATGACCCGCTCGTCCACCGGGGTGGTGGCGGCGTAGTCGAAATACAACGGACGTTTATTCATAACCTTAGGGACTCGCAGAGCAGGTTCCCGAGAGCAACGTCTCAGGGGCATCGACCGGAACAGAGGTCGTCAGGTTTACCCGATCGAATGCCATTAAAAAAGGACCACTTGACGTAAATGTGCGTAGGAACGCTCCTGAAATTCAGCTTAACAGGCTGACATAGCGCCATGGCAAACAAAAAGCCCGAGGCTTCTTGAGAAACCTCGGGCTTTTTGCCACTGAGCACCGGCTCAACTGGGGCGGCCATGCAGGGTCACATTACGTTCGGCGTTCATTTCGCCCTGGTGAGCAAAACTGAAAGGTTGTTGTGCCTGACCGGTCAGGGCAGCCCGCTGGCGTTGATATTCGTCAAACGACAAGCCGCGACGGCTCAACGCCTCCAGCGCCAGTTCCCGGGTTTCTTGCGCCGTGTAAGGGCGTAATTCAGGCGAAGGATGGGTCGCACAACCGGCAACGACAGAAGTGACGAGTAATAAGGAAACAGCAAAAAATCGGTTCATGGCGACGGCTCTGCGAAGAAGGTCTCAAGTCAATGAACACAGGCTACTCCCGACCCTGGACAGTGAAAAATCACCATCCGTGATAGTCGCTATCACCCGTCGCCACACCCTCATCAGCGCCACCTTTATATTCCTTTAAGATCTATAAATATAGAAATACGTTCATTTACGGAATAACCATAACCCTCTATAAATGGCTCCACGCGAATTCGACACTGTTCGCCAGGCAACTGTTGCGCAGGCAACAGCCATTCAACAAAACACCAGGCAGACAACAGCAACGTTTTTCAGCAGTGAGCCCGCAGCCCAGGCGGATCAAGGCCTGCAGCCGTTGGTACAGCTCTTGCTCAGACCGGCTCACTTCCCCTGCTATGCCACTGTTGAAAAAGGAACTGTTCATGACCCGTCCCCTGAATGTCGTTGCCCTCTCCGGCGGAACCTGGCGCCCGTCCCGTACCCTGGTGTTGACCCAGGCCGTGCTGGCCGAACTGGCGACGTTGTTGCCGATCCAGACGACCCTGATCGAACTCGGTGATATCGCCCGGCCACTGGGCGGCGCACTGTCGCGCGATGAGTTGCCGGCCGAGGTCGAATCCCAACTGTTGGCCATCGAACAGGCCGACTTGCTGATCGTCGCCGCACCGGTCTATCGCGGTTCTTATCCAGGCCTGCTCAAGCATCTGTTCGACCTGGTTGGCCTCAACTCGCTGATCGACACCCCTGTGCTGCTGGCCGCCACCGGCGGCAGCGAACGTCACGCGCTGGTACTCGATCACCAGTTGCGCCCGCTGTTCAGCTTCTTCCAGGCCCTGACCTTGCCGATCGGCGTATATGCCACCGAAGCCGATTTCACCGATTACCAAATCACCAACGAAGCCTTGAAAAGCCGTATTCGCCTTGCGGCAGAACGCGCAGCCCCTTTGTTCGCCGCGCACGCCCCCTCACTGTTGAAAATCGCTTAAGGATTCGTCATGGATGTTTTCTGGTTTCTGCCCACTCATGGCGACGGTCATTACCTGGGCACCACCCAAGGTGCCCGTCCGGTCACCCTCAATTATCTGAAGCAAGTCGCCCAGGCCGCTGACAGCCTTGGCTACTACGGCGTGTTGATTCCTACCGGGCGTTCGTGCGAAGACTCCTGGGTAATCGCCTCGGCGCTGGTGCCGCTGACAGAACGCTTGCGCTACCTGGTGGCAATTCGCCCTGGCATCATCTCGCCCACAGTGTCGGCGCGCATGGCGGCGACCCTGGATCGCCTGTCCAACGGCCGCCTGCTGATCAACGTCGTGACCGGCGGCGACCCCGACGAAAACCGCGGCGACGGCAGCTTCCTCGACCACCGCGAACGCTATGAAGTCTCCGACGAATTCCTCAAGATCTGGCGCCGCGTATTGCAGGGCGAATCGGTGGACTTCGAAGGCAAACACCTGCGTGTGCAGAATGCCAAGGCACTTTACCCACCGGTGCAGAAGCCTTATCCACCGCTGTACTTCGGCGGCTCCTCCGACGCCGCCCACGACCTCGCCGCCGAACAGGTGGACGTGTACCTGACCTGGGGCGAACCACCCGCCGCCGTCGCCGAAAAACTCGCGGATGTACGTGAACGGGCCGCGCGCCGCGGGCGGACCGTGAAGTTCGGCATCCGCCTGCATGTGATCGTGCGCGAGACCGAAGAAGACGCCTGGAAAGCCGCCGACAAACTGATCGAACACATCAGCGACGAGACCATCGCCGCCGCGCAAAAATCCTTCTCGCGCTTTGATTCCGAAGGCCAGCGCCGCATGGCCGCCTTGCACGACGGGCGCCGCGACAACCTGGAAATCGCCCCCAACCTGTGGGCCGGTGTCGGCCTGGTCCGTGGCGGTGCCGGCACGGCGCTGGTAGGCAACCCGCGGCAAGTGGCCGAGCGGATCAAGGAATACGCGGATTTGGGCATCGAGAGTTTCATCTTTTCCGGCTACCCGCACCTCGAAGAAGCCTATCGCTTCGCCGAGTTGGTGTTCCCGCTATTGCCGGAACCCTACGCCAGCCTGGCCGGGCGCGGTGTCACCAATCTCACCGGACCGTTTGGCGAGATGATTGCCAATGATGTGCTGCCGGCCAAGGCCTGAGAATGCTGAGATCGCACCGTTGATCTGCATTGCCCAATAGACAGCACACGGCATTAGAGCCCTATGAGGAACACCGCGTGACAGCCAACCCCCACAGCGTCCTGCCCTCACCTTTGCAGACCGCCAGACAGCTCGCCGCCGAATTCGCCCTCACCGCCGTCGAACGCGACGAGCGCGGCGGCACGCCAAAAACCGAACGGGATGCCCTGCGCCAAAGCGGTCTGCTGGCCCTGAGCATTCCCACTCAATACGGCGGCCTTGGTGCGCGCTGGAGCGACACCCTGGCCATCGTGCGTGAATTCGCCAAGGTCGACAGCTCCATCGCTCATGTCTTCGGTTTTCACCACCTGATGCTCGCTACGGTGCGCCTGTTTTCGCGGCCGGACCAATGGCAGCCGTGGTTCGAACAGACCGCACGCAAAAACTGGTTCTGGGGCAACGCCCTCAACCCGCTGGACACGCGCACGCAGGTCAAGGATTTCGGCGGTTGGCGTGAGTTCTCCGGCAAGAAGAGCTTCTGCTCCGGCGCCAGCGACTCGGAAATGCTGATCGCCTCGGCGGTGGATGAGAGCGCCGGCGGCAAGTTGCTGATCGCCGCCATCCCCAGCGGGCGCAGCGGCATCACCTTGCACAACGACTGGAACAATATCGGCCAGCGCCAGACCGACAGCGGCAGCGCCAGTTTCGAACGGGTGCGCGTCGAGGAGTCGGAATTGCTGCTCGACCCGGGCCCTCTGAGCACACCGTTCGCCTGCCTGCGCCCACTGATCGCGCAGTTGACCTTCACGCACATGTTCCTCGGCATAGCCGAAGGTGCCTTTGATGAAGCGCGCAACTACACCCTCACCGAAACCCGTGCGTGGCATAAATCCACCGCCGAGGATGTGCGCCAAGACCCTTACGTGCTGCACCACTACGGCGAATTCTGGGTGGCCCTGCAAGGTGTGCGCCTGTTGGTGGAACGCGCCGCCGCGCTGCTCGATCAAGCCTGGGCCCAGGGGCCGAACCTCAGCGAAAACGAACGCGGCCAACTGGCCATCGCCATCGCCACCGCCAAGGTCGCCGCCAGCCGCCAGGGCCTGGAGTTGTGCAGCCGCCTGTTTGAAGTCACCGGCGCGCGCTCCACCCATGCGTCACTGCGCCTGGACCGGCACTGGCGCAACCTGCGCACGCAAAGCCTGCACGACCCGGTGGACTACAAACTCCACGAACTGGGGGACTGGGCGTTGAACCAGTCCCTGCCGACTCCTACGTTCTATTCATAAAGAGGTGCCCATGCAGCTTTTAACCTTACCGCCCTCGCCCGCCCTCGCCACCTCGATCCGCGCCACGGCCCAGGTCTTCGAAGACCCGAAATCCCAGGCACTGCTCGACCATATCCAGCAAGTGGCGCCCAGCGAAGCCAGCGTGTTGATCATCGGCGAAACCGGGACCGGTAAAGAGCTGGTGGCGCGCCACATTCATAACCTCAGCGCACGACGCAACCGGCCCTTCGTGGCGGTGAACTGCGGGGCGTTTTCCGAATCGCTGGTGGAAGCCGAGCTGTTCGGCCATGAAAAAGGCGCCTTCACCGGCGCCCTCAGCGCCAAGGCCGGCTGGTTCGAAGAGGCCGACGGCGGCACCTTGTTCCTCGATGAGATCGGTGATTTGCCGATGGCGATCCAGGTCAAATTATTGCGCGTACTGCAAGAGCGGGAGGTAGTGCGCCTGGGCTCGCGCAAGAGCATTCCCATCGATGTGCGCGTGCTTGCGGCGACCAACGTGCAGCTGGAAAAAGCCATCAACGCTGGGCACTTCCGTGAAGACCTCTACTACCGTCTCGACGTGGTCAGCCTGGAACTCAGCCCGTTGCGCGAGCGTCCCGGCGATATCCTGCCGCTGACCCGACACTTCATCGAAGCCTACAGCCAGCGCCTGGGCTACGGCCCGGTCACCATCAGCCGCGAGGCCGAACACAAGCTGAAAAACTACAGCTGGCCAGGCAATATCCGCGAGCTGGAAAACGTGATTCACCACACCTTGCTGATCTGCCGCAATGGCGTGATCGAACGCGACGATTTACGCCTGTCGAACCTGCGCATCGAGCGTCAGGACGACAGCCCGCACGGCACCGACAACAGTGCCGAAGCCTTGCTGGAACGGGCCTTTCAAAAGCTGTTCGAGGAACAGGCCGGTGCCCTGCATGAAAAAGTCGAGGACGCGTTGCTGCGTGCCGCCTACCGCTTCAGCCACTACAACCAGGTCCACACCGCCAACCTGCTGGGCCTGAGCCGCAACGTCACACGCACGCGCCTGATCAAGATCGGCGAACTGGCGGTGAACAAGCGCCGTCCGGGGGAAAACGTTCAGGGTGAGCGCATGCTGCACCTATCCATTTAAACGGCAGTGCAACGCATTGTCATGGCTGCGCTCGAAACTGTGCAGCACCTGGAACGAACCGAAGGTCACGGCCGTGGCCTGGTGGGCGCGTATCAGTGTCCAGAAATCTTCCTCGCCGTGCTCAACGCACTGGAAGGCCGCCTCGCCGTCCTCGCGTGAGCGCCATTGCAGGTAATTGAGTACCCGCCGCCCGTCATCGCTGACCTGCACACTCGCATTGAGAAAGCCGCCGTGCCCTTGGGCCAGGCGCTCGCTCTGGATGGACAATGCCGCGACCAGGGCGAGCTGTTGCTGGGGCTCGACCTGAAACTCGATCAATTGAGTGAAACTGCGATTCTTCTCTGATACCTGCATGAACACTCCCCTTTCTCTGTAGGCAGAATCTTGTGATTCGATACCACGCAGGGTAAAACCTCTAGTTAAGTCAAGGTCAAGGGTTAATCCGGAGTTTTTCATGGTTACCAAGGAGCTTACTGTTGGCCAACTGTCAGCCCGCAGCGGCGTGGCGGTCACGGCCCTGCATTTCTACGAAACCAAGGGGCTGATCAAAAGCAATCGCAATGCCGGCAACCAGCGGCGCTACCCGCGCGATGTACTGCGCCGGGTGGTGGTGATCAAGATCGCCCAGCGCCTGGGGATTCCGCTGGCGACGATTGGTGAAGCGTTGCAGGCCCTGCCGGATGGACGCACGCCGACGGCTAAAGATTGGCAGCGTTTGTCGGCATCGTGGCGGGCAGATCTGGACGAGCGCATCAACAAGCTGATGCTCCTGCGCGACAAGCTCAATGGCTGTATTGGCTGTGGATGCCTGTCGCTGGAAGCCTGCCCGTTGCGCAATCAGGGCGACCTGCTCGGTGAGCGTGGGCCGGGGGCTCAGTTGTTGGAGCCCAGCTGAAAAACCGCTCCCTGTGGGAAATGTTCACCTTAAACCCCAGGAACAGCGCCGCGCCCTGAGCCCCGTGATGTCGCTGCGGCTGGCGCCCGCCGCAGCACTTATGGAGGAACGATCTGCCTGTTCACTGTTGCCTGGGCAACACCTCGTCGGTTGCCCGCAAGCCACGGCTGGCGTGGCCTATAGTGAAAGGGCCGTCCCTTCATAAACACAATTCAGGGAGAATGATATGAGCGTAAAACCTATCCCCGAGGGCTATCACAGCATCACGCCCTACCTGGGCGTCGAAAAAGCCGCCGAAGCCATCGAGTTCTACAAAAAAGCCTTCAACGCCACGCAAGTCATGCGCCTGGACATGCCCGACGGCAAGGTCGGCCACGCTGAACTGCGTATCGGAGACTCGGCGATCATGCTCGCCTCGCCCTGCGGTGAAATGGCCTTCGGCAGCCCGCGCGATGGCCACACCAGTGTCGGCCTGCATTTATATGTGGACGATGTCGACGCGCAGTATCGACAAGCGGTCGCAGCCGGCGGCCTGTCCATTTCCGAACCCAAGGACCAGTTCTACGGCGACCGCTCCGCCACGCTGAGAGATCCGTTCGGTCATGTGTGGTTCCTCGCCTCCCGCAAGGAGAATCTGAACGAAGCACAAATCCGCCAGCGCGCCGAAGCGCTGTTCAAGCAAGGCTGAGCCTGGGACCGGGCTTGCTCGCGATGGCGGGGTGTCAGGCGGTGCCTGACCGAGCGCCATCGCGGGCAGGCCCGCTGCCACTGTTTGATCGAGGGTCGGCTTGAGACGGGGGCTGCCCAGCACCGAGGCCTCAGCGCCACGAATGTGAATCTGAAACATTTGCTTTCATATCTGGGTTAGGGATTTCTCATTCTCATCCGTCTTAACTTAGATACAGCCTGTCGCGTCAGCAAAAGCTACGACTGGCCTTTTCCGGGCCCTCATTGCCCCCTCCGATCAAGACTCCCATTCACATGTCGAAGAAGTCGCGCTCAAAACTCTGGTTTCTCGTACACAGCTGGCTGGCATTACCCATCTGGTTTTTTGTACTGATCGTCTGCGTCACCGGCACCCTGGCGGTGGTCAGCCAGGAAATCGTCTGGCTGGCCAACCCGGAAATCCGCGCCAGCAAGCCGTCGGACGACGCAGAACCGCTGAGCTATGACCAGGTGATCAACGCCATCAAACGCGCCGAGCCCCTGGTGATCGTGCAATCCATCATCCGCCCGGACGAGTCGCACTTCGCCCTGAGTGTCACCCTCAGCTACCCCGACGGGCGCTCGGTGGAGGTCTATGTCAACCCTTACACAGGGGCGATCCAGGGCATCAGCCCGGCGTTCGACTTCAAACAATTCACCCGCGCCCTGCACGGTTGGTGGCTGGTGCCATTCACCAATGGGTTCAGTTGGGGCTGGTACCTGGTCTCCGCGCTCGGCCTGCCGTTGCTGGCGTCGTTGATCACCGGGCTGGTGGTGTACAAGCGCTTCTGGAAGGGCTTTTTGCGCCCGACCCTGCGCATCCGCCATGGCGCGCGGATCTTCTGGGGCGACTTCCATCGCCTGAGCGGTATCTGGTCGATCTGGTTCATCGCGGTCATTTCCATCACCGGCACCTGGTTCCTGATTCAGGCGATCCTGGGGGATAACCAGATTTCCATCTCCAGCGAACCCATCGTGCCGGTCATCGCCCGGGAGAACGTGCCGACGTCCGCCCCCGGCGTGCCGGCGCCGATGATTGCCCTGGACGACGCGATCGAAATCGCCAGCCAACGGATTCCGGGGCTGGAGACCAGCTTCGTGTTCCTGCCACTCAATGCCTACAGCCATCTGCAGATCGGCGGGCGGGGCTGGTACCCGTTGATGTTCCAGACCGCGCAGATCAACCCCTACACCGGCGAAGTGGCGGTTTCGCACCTGCTGTCCAACCGCTCGACGCTGGAGTTCGTCACCGAGTCCATGCGCCCGCTGCACACCGGCGACTTTGGCGGGCTGTGGATCAAGCTGATCTGGGCATTCTTCGGCCTGGTGTTGAGCATGATGGTGTTGAGTGGCCTGCTGATCTGGACCAAACGCACGGCCCTGGCCACCCTCCATGCCCTCAAGCGCAGCCACAAGGCGCCGCGCCAGGCGGCAGCGGTCGCGGCCCTGCAGGCTGAAATGACGGAGGGCAACCAATGAGCAAGGTCGCTGCCGCAACGCCTTCGCCACTGCGCGCCGTGTGGCTGAAATGGCGGTTCCACCTTAACGTCCTGCTGTTGCTGGTGCCCCTGGGCTTCATGCCCAAGTACTTTGCCGACGCCGCGCTGTTTCGCGGTGACAGCGGCATCGGCGAGCGGGTGGCCGGCGAGGTGCAGGTCGGGCCCTGGAGCCTGACCCTCGCCGAGTTCCGCAACGAAGGCCCGCGCCCCGACCCGGCCGGCCCGATGAAATTCTTCAATGCGGCCCTGTGCGCCAACTGCGCCGAGCAGGTCAAGGCAACCTACCTGCGTATCGGCAAACCGCGCAGCCTGCGCGCCGCCGGGGTGATCTTCTTCGGCACGCCGTACCGCATGGGCGCGCTGCTGCCGGTGCCCGAGCGCACGCCGGCCGACGCCGAACTGTGGGTCACCATGGAAGGCTGGGACGGCACGATGCACCAGGGTTCCATTGCGCTGAGCCAGGCCTCGCCTGCCACCATTGCCTGGCTGAACAAGCAAGGAGTCAAACCATGACATTGATACGCCTGAGCCGCGCCTGCGCCACGTTGTTGCTGTGCGCCGGTTTCTGTCCCACAGCCGTGGCCCACAACCCGATGTGCGAATGCAAGGAAATCCCCGGCGAACAGATCCAATGCACCGGCGGTTTTTCCGACGGCAGCGGCGCCCCCGGCGTGACCCTGGATGTGATCGGCTACGACGAAACCATCCTCGTGCCCGGCAAGCTCGGCGCGGACTCGACCCTGACCTTCAAGAAGCCCTCAGCCGAGTTCTACGTGCTGTTCGATGCCGGCCCCGGTCACGTCGTTGAAATCGACCAAGCGGATATCCCGTCCCAATGAGTACGACACAGGTGGTACGCCCAGCCGGGGCCGGGCACGAAACCCTCTATGTCCTGCTGCTGTGCCTGATCATCCTGGCGGTGGCCGGTACGGTGGTGGCCCTGCACGGTGAAACCCAGGCCGTGGTTGCCGTGCCCAGCCACCAGTTGGACGCGCGCCGCGACCTCAGCGCCGCCGAGCAAGGCATCTACGCCGACCTGCGCGTGACCCTGGATGAAATCCACTGGCTGCAGCAGGCACACAGCGCCCTGCCGACGCCCGCGCAACTGGCCGAAGAAGGCTTTGCGCCCTTTGCCCAGGACGCCAGCTCGGTCAGCCGTGGCGATCATCGCTGGCAGTTGCTGGCGCCGTCGGCCTACCTCGGCGTGAGCCAGGCGCCGGCCACCAGCGGCTCGCTGCTGATGCGGGTAACGGGCGCCGAGCCGGACATCTGGCTCAACCGCCGCCCAGACCTGGCCGCCCCCGCCGACCTCACCGACCAGGCGCTGATCGCGGCCGGCTGGCAGCAAGTGGTCGCGCAATTCGACGCCGGCGTGACCCGCCAGCACCGTCACTGACCGAGAAAACCGAGTGCCCATGTCTATTTCATCGCCCCTTGTACGCCTGCTGCTGGTCAGCCTGATCAGCCTGCTGCTCGCTCCGCTGGCCAACGCCGAGGCAGCCAAGCGCCTGCGGATCGGCATCACCCTGCACCCTTATTACAGCTACGTCGCCAACATCGTCGGCGACAAGGCCGAGGTGGTGCCGCTGATTCCGGCCGGTTTCAACCCACATGCCTACGAACCGCGCGCCGACGACATCAAGCGCATCGGCACCCTGGATGTGATCGTGCTCAACGGGGTCGGCCACGACGATTTCGCCGACCGCATGATCGCCACCAGCGAGCGGCCGGACATCCCGGTGATCGAAGCCAACGCCAACGTGCCGCTGCTGGCCGCCACCGGCAACGCCGCGCGCGGCGCCGGCAAGGTGGTCAACCCGCACACCTTCCTGTCGATCAGTGCCTCGATTGCCCAGGTCAACAACATCGCCCGCGAACTGGGCAAGCTCGACCCGGACAACGCCAAGACCTACATCCAGAACGCCCGCGCCTACGGCAAGCGCCTGCGGCAGATGCGCGCCGAGGCCCTGGCCAAGCTGACCCGCGCGCCCAACCCGGACCTGCGCGTGGCCACGGTCCACGCAGCCTACGACTACCTGCTGCGCGAGTTCGGCCTGGAAGTCACCGCCGTGGTCGAGCCGGCCCACGGCATCGAACCCAGCCCGAGCCAGTTGAAGAAAACCATCGATGAATTGCGCGCCCTGGATGTGAAAGTGATCTTCTCGGAGATGGATTTCCCGTCCACCTACGTCGAGACCATCCAGCGTGAATCCGGGGTCCGGCTGTACCCGCTGTCGCATATCTCCTACGGCGAATACAGCGCTGAAAAGTACGAAGTGGAAATGACCGGCAACCTCAACACGGTGGTGCGGGCGATTCAGGAGTCGGGGGCATGACGGCGGCGCAACGCTTGAGCATGGTCAGCGTCGGCCCGACGATCGACTTCGACAAGGTGTCGCTGACCCTGGGCCGCACCGTGATCCTCGATGGCGTGAGCTTCCAGGTGCAGCCAGGCAGCATCCATGCACTGGTGGGCCCGAACGGCGGCGGGAAAAGCTCGCTGATCAAAACGCTGCTGGGGCAAACGCCGCACCAGGGGCAACTGCGCCTGACGTGGCCGGACACGCCCGGCACCATTGGTTATGTGCCCCAGGCGTTGGAGTTCGACCGCGGCCTGCCGATGACCGTGGATGACTTCATGGCGGCGATGTGTCAGCGGCGCCCGGCGTTTCTCGGGCTGTCCAGGCATTACGCCGGCGCCATCGGCGAGGCCCTGGAGCGGGTCGGCCTGCAGGACAAACGCAAACGGCGCATGGGCGCGTTGTCGGGCGGTGAACGTCAGCGCGTGCTGCTCGCCCAGGGGCTGATCCCGGCCCCGCAATTGCTGGTGTTGGATGAGCCGATGTCGGCCCTTGATGAAGCCGGTATCCAGGTGTTCGAACGTCTGCTCAATGACTGGCGCCGCGCCGGGATCACCGTGCTGTGGATCGAGCACGACCTGGACGCCGTGGGCCGCCTCGCCGACCGCGTCACCGGCCTGAACCGCCGCGTGCTGTTCGACGCCACACCCAAAGCGGCACTGACCCCGGATCGCCTGCTGACCCTGTTCTCCACCCATCCTCGGAGCCTGGCGCCATGAGTTATGAAGCGTTTCGCCTGATGGTCCAGGGCTGGGCCTCTTCCGGTTACCTGCCGGAGGCGCTGGCCTATGGTTTTGTGGTCAACGCCCTGCTCGCGGGCCTGCTGATCGGCCCGGTGCTGGGCGGCCTGGGGACGCTGGTGGTGGTCAAGCGCTTTGCGTTTTTCTCCGAAGCGGTCGGCCATGCCGCGCTGACCGGCGTGGCCGTGGGCATTCTGCTCGGCGAACCCTACACCGGGCCCTATGGCGCGCTGTTCGGCTACTGCCTGCTGTTCGGCATCCTGCTCAATTACCTGCGCAACCGCACCGGCCTGGCGCCGGATACCTTGATCGGGGTGTTCCTCTCGGTGTCCCTGGCGTTGGGCGCAAGCCTGCTGTTGATACTGGCGGGCAAGATCAACGTTCACATCCTGGAAAACGTGCTGTTCGGTTCGGTGTTGACGGTCAATGGCAACGACCTGCTGGTGCTGGCGATTGTCGGTTCGCTGGTGATGGCCCTCGCCCTGCCGCTGTACAACCGCATCATGCTCGCCAGCTTCAACCCGCAATTGGCGGCGGTACGCGGGGTGGCGGTGAAGACCCTGGATTACCTGTTCGTGATCCTGGTGACATTGATCACCGTCGCAGCGGTCAAGGTCATCGGGGCGATCCTGGTGGGCGCGCTGCTGGTGATTCCGGCAGCGGCGGCACGCTTGCTGAGCCAGTCGCTCAAAGGCTTCTTCTGGGTCTCCGTGGCGATTGCCACCGTCAGCACGTTGTGCGGCATCCTGCTGCCGATCATCTTCGACCTGCCCATCCCCTCCGGCGCCGCGATCATCCTGGTCGCCGGTATCGCCTTCGCCCTCGCCGCCATCGCGCGCGGCACCGTGCCCAGCCTCAAAGGGAATCTTGGATAATGCACCCTGTCTTTCGCTCACTGGCCTTGGCCATCGCTTGCCTGACCAGCGCGTCGGCGCTGGCCGTCGACGGTTTTGATCCGAAGAGTTTCAAAGTCAACCAAGGCCTGGGCCACGCCGCGCTGACCAAAGCGAAAAAACCTGTGAAGGTCCTCGCCTCGTTGCCCATTACCTATGGCCTGGCGGAGCTGCTGCTTAAAGGCAGCGACGTACAGCTCGAACGCGCCGCGCCGGCCAACCTGCCCGGTTCGCGGCAGGTGTCCTACTTCACCGGTCGTGGCGCGCCGGCCTTGAGCACGTTGGCGATGGATGCCGATGCCGTCATCGGCTTGCGTTCGCTGTGGGCCGATGACCCGCTGTACCCGGTGGCGCGACGCAGCAATATCCGCATCGTCGAAGTGGACGCCGCGCGCCCGGTGGACGGTGGCCTGCCGGGGATCGCGGTGCAACCGGGCGTCAGCGATGGCTTGAACAGCCAGCCGTGGCAATCGAGCAACAATATGGGGCGCATGGCCGATGTGATGGCCGCCGACCTGAGCCGCCTGGCACCGGGCGCGAAGGCGCAAATCGACGCGAACCTGGCCGCCCTCAAGCTGCGCCTGCTCAAGCTCACCGCCGACAGCGAAGCACGGCTGGCCCAGGCGGATAACCTGAGCGTGGTCAGCCTGAGTGATCACTTTGCGTATCTGCTCGGCAGCTTGAACCTGGAAGTGCTCGACACCGACGCACGCCCAGATGCCGACTGGACACCCGAGGCCTTACAGCAACTGAGCAGCCGCCTGAAGGACCACGAGGTGGCCGTGGTGCTGCACCATCGCCCGCCAAGCGCGGCGGTGCAAACCGCGGTGACGGCCGGGGGCGCGCAACTGCTGGTCTTGAACGTCGACAGCGCCAACCCGGTGACGGCGTTGGAAAGCAATGTGGATCAACTGATCAAGACGCTGAGCCCATGACATCCACGCCCACGTGGATGGCATCATGCCGCCAGAACTCCAGGTCGCAGTCGATCAAACGCTGATGCTGGTCATAGTTGACCCGGGCGATACGCAAGCCCGGGCTGCCCACCGACACGCGCAACGCGGCGGCGGCTTCCACCGGCAGTGAGGTCGGCACAATCTCGAAGCGTACCCGCCCGTAGTGCAAATCGTACTTGCGCGCATACAGCTCGGTCATCGACTGGTTCAGGTCGCAGGCCAGAATCCCGGGGAAATACTGCGGGTTCAGGTAGTGCTCCACATACAACACCAGGCGCTCATCGATCCTGCGCCGGCGGCAGATCTGGATCACGCTGGACAGCGCCGGCAATTGCAGCCACGCGCACACCGCCGCCGATGCCGGTTGCAGCCGCGCGCTGATCACCTCGGTCGACGCCACGCGCCCCTGATCGTTGACCATTGCGTGAAAGTGGCTGCGCTGCATCAGGTTGTAGGCCAGGCGCGGCGGCGAGACAAACCAGCCACGGCGCTCCTCGCGATAGATCTGGCCTTGGGCCTCCAGTTGTAACAAGGCTTCCCGCACCGTAATCCGGGTGGTACCAAACAACTCGCTGAGCTTGCGCTCGGCGGGCAGTTTGCTGGCTGGCGGCAAAAGGCCATGGTCAATCTGCTCTTGCAGCGCCAGGCCGATGGATGTCACCGCCTTGATTGCCTCATCACGCATCAACGTTACCTATCTGGACTAGACCAGCACCGTTCAGGTGCATAAACCGCTCAATAAATGGGCTTGTATCACTGCATGCCAGCCTAGGCATTGCAGATGACCGACAGATGACAACCCCGGTCGAGCCTCGTGACAAACCCTGCAATCCGTCGGCCAAGTCCAAGGCCTGCGGGCGCTTGGGCATGGTCTACGCTAAACCTGCACCGAGCGACATCGGCGCTTCAAAAACGACATCGACATGAAACTGTCATCCATCCCGCCTAGATTGGCTCAGGTATTGCTGACCTAGACCAACACCACCGCTAACGTTCATATAAAACGCCGCGTTGAAAACGCCCAAAGGAGCTTCGGATGAAACAGCTTTTCCTGGCATCACTGTTAGGCTCGACCATTGCCATGTGCACCGCCGCCATGGCCGCTGATACCGATCTAAAAACGCTCGAAGCCGCCGCAAAAGCGGAAGGCGCCGTCAACAGCGTCGGCATGCCCGATGACTGGGCCAACTGGAAAGGCACCTGG
Organism: Pseudomonas sp. GV105; assembly: GCF_003058185.1. NCBI lineage: Bacteria > Pseudomonadati > Pseudomonadota > Gammaproteobacteria > Pseudomonadales > Pseudomonadaceae > Pseudomonas > Pseudomonas sp. GV105. Next base: position 498,168 of record NZ_QBUF01000002.1, on the reverse strand, counting down.
GATGACCTGGCCAAGACCTACGGCCTCAAGCACATCGACACCGACATGAGCTCGGCCCAGGAAATCGCCAAGTTCGCCGCCGAGAAAGACAACGCCAGTGCCGATATCGGCGACGTCGGCGCGGCCTTCGGCCCGATCGCGGTGAAACAGGGCGTGGTCCAGCCTTACAAACCAAGCACCTGGGCCCAGGTCCCGGATTGGGCGAAAGATAAAGACGGCAACTGGGCGCTGGCCTACACCGGCACCATCGCCTTTATCGTCAACAAAAAGCTGCTGCACGGCTCGGACGTACCAACCAGCTGGGCTGACTTGAAGAGCGGCAAATACAAGGTCTCCATCGGTGACGTGAGCACCGCCGCCCAAGCCGCCAACGGTGTGCTGGCCGCCGCCATCGCCAACAAGGGCGACGAGAAAAACCTGCAGCCGGCCCTGCTGATGTTCGCCGACATCGCCAAGCAAGGTCGCCTGTCCCTCGCCAACCCGACCATCGCCACCATGGAAAAGGGCGAAGTGGAAGTCGGCGTAGTCTGGGATTTCAACGGTTTGAGCTACAGAGCCAAGATGGCCAACCCGGATGACTACGTGGTGCTGATCCCATCGGACGGTTCGGTGATTTCCGGCTACACCACCATCATCAATAAATACGCCAAGCACCCGAACGCCGCCAAACTGGCCCGCGAATACATCTTCAGCGACGCCGGCCAGATCAACCTGGCCAAGGGCAATGCGCGGCCGATTCGCGCCGAACACCTGACGTTGCCGAAGGAAGTGCAGGACAAGCTGCTGCCGAACGAGCAATACAAGCACGTCACCCCGATCAAGGATGCCGACGCCTGGGAGAAGAGCTCCAAGGCACTGCCGCAGAAGTGGCAGGAAGAAGTCATCATCAATATGCAGTAATGCCTGAGCTGTAGATGCGGTCAGTGTGGGAGCAGGCTTGCCTGCTCCCACATTTGTTCCGGTCCCAACCGCAAACCCGATCCAAACCCATCTGTTGCGGAGCGTCTCCCCCTATGAAGCACAACGTCATCCTTGTGGTGCTCGACGGCCTGAACTTCGAGGTTGCCCGTCATGCCATGGGGCATCTGCAAGCCTACGTCGGCGCAGGACGCGCAGCCCTCTACAAACTCGAATGTGAACTGCCGTCACTCTCCCGGCCGCTCTACGAATGCATCTTCACTGGCGTGCCGCCGATCGACAGCGGCATCACCCACAACCATGTGTCGCGCCTGTCCAACCAGCGCAGCCTGTTCCATTACGCCCGCGACGCCGGTCTCACCACCGCCGCGGCGGCCTATCACTGGGTCAGCGAGTTGTATAACCGCACGCCCTTTATCGCCGCCCGTGACCGGCATACCGACGACAAGACCCTGGCGATCCAGCACGGGCACTTCTACTGGCAGGACCACTACCCGGATTCGCACCTGTTCGCCGACGCAGAAAGCCTGCGCTGCAGACACGCGCCGAACCTGCTGGTCGTCCACCCGATGAACATCGACGACGCCGGTCACAAGCACGGCCTCGACAGCGCGCAATACCGCAACAGCGCACGCTCGGCCGACATCCTCCTGGCCGACTACCTGCAAGGCTGGCTCGACGCCGGCTATCAGGTGCTGGTGACCGCCGACCACGGCATGAACAACGACCGCTCCCACAACGGCCTGCTGCCGGAAGAACGCGAAGTGCCGCTGTTCGTGATCGGCTCGGCCTTCACCTTCGATCCCGACGCCACGCCCAGGCAAACCGAGCTGTGCGGCACCGTCTGCGCGTTGCTGGGCGTGCCCCACGACAAACCTGTCTGCCGGGAGCTGTTGAAGTGAGCGCCATGACCCGCAGCAAATGGCTGGCGATCCTCTGCCTGATGCCCTTCGCGCTGTTCTTCATCGTGTTTGAAATTGCCCCGCTGGCGTGGGTGATGATCAACAGCCTGCAATCGGAAGAGTTCGGCTGGGGCCTGGCCAACTTCAGCAAAATCTTCAGTTCGAAGTTCTACCTGCAGGCGATCCAGTACAGCCTGGAGATCAGCTTCTACTCCAGCGTGTTCGGCATCATCATTTCGGTGCTCGGCAGCTACTCGTTGCGCCGCGTGGACTCGCCGCTGCGCAACTTCGTCACCGCCTTCGCCAACATGACCAGCAACTTCGCCGGCGTGCCCCTGGCCTTTGCCTTCATCATCCTGCTCGGTTTCAACGGCAGCATCACCATCATGCTCAAGCAGGCCGGGATCATTCAGGACTTCAACCTGTACTCCAAGACCGGCCTGATCATTCTCTACACCTACTTCCAGATCCCGCTGGGCGTGCTGCTGCTCTACCCGGCCTTCGATGCGTTGCGCGAAGACTGGCGCGAGTCCGCCGCCCTGCTGGGTGCCAACGGCTGGCAGTTCTGGCGCCACATCGGCCTGCCGGTGCTGACCCCCGCGCTGCTCGGCACCTTCGTGATCCTGCTGGCCAACGCCCTCGGCGCCTACGCCACGGTCTACGCGCTGACCACCGGCAATTTCAACGTATTGCCGATCCGGATCGCGGCGATGGTGTCCGGCGACATCTCCCTGGACCCGAACATGGCCAGCGCCCTGGCCGTGGTGCTGGTGGCGCTGATGACCGTGGTCACCGTGGTCCATCAATTGCTGCTCAAGAGGAGCTACCATGTCTCGCGCTGAAGCCGGCCCGGCCTCTCTCTACCACCGGGTGGTGGTGTACCTGTTGTTCGCGATCCTGGTGCTGCCGCTGATCGGCACCTTTGTCTACTCCATTGCCAGCAGCTGGTCGGCGACGATCTTGCCGGCCGGCTTTACCGTGAAGTGGTACGTGCAACTGTGGAGCGACCCGCGCTTTCTGATGGCTTTCGGCCAGTCCCTGCTGGTGTGCGTGGGCGCGTTGATTTTGTCGGTGGTGCTGATCCTGCCGCTGCTGTTCGTGGTGCATTACCACTTCCCCAGGCTCGACGCGTTGATGAACATCCTGATCCTGCTGCCGTTCGCGGTGCCGCCGGTGGTGTCGTCGGTGGGCCTGCTGCAACTCTATGGCTCCGGGCCGCTGGCGATGGTGGGGACGCCGTGGATTCTGATCGGCTGCTACTTCACCGTGGCGCTGCCATTCATGTACCGCGCGATCACCAACAACCTGCAAGCCATCAACCTGCGCGACCTGATGGACGCCGCGCAACTGCTCGGCGCCAGCACCTGGCAGGCAGCGATCCTGGTGGTGCTGCCCAACCTGCGCAAGGGCCTGATGGTGGCGTTGCTGCTGTCGTTTTCGTTCCTGTTCGGTGAGTTCGTGTTCGCCAATATCCTCGTGGGCACGCGCTACGAAACCCTGCAGGTGTACCTGAACAACATGCGCAACAGCAGCGGCCACTTCACCAGTGCCGTGGTCATTTCCTATTTCTTCTTTGTGCTGGTGCTGACCTGGGCCGCCAACATCTTGAACAAGGACAAAAGCCAATGAGCTTCGTCAGCGTCCAACACCTGCAAAAAGGCTACGCCGGCACCCCGGTGTTCAGTGACATCAACTGCGAGATCGCCAAGGGCGAATTCGTCACCCTGCTCGGCCCGTCCGGCTGCGGCAAGTCCACCTTGCTGCGCTGCATCGCCGGCCTGACCTCGGTCGACAGTGGCCAGATCCTCCTCGACGGCCACGACATCGTGCCCTTGAGCCCGCAGAAACGGCAGATCGGCATGGTGTTCCAGAGCTATGCGCTGTTCCCCAACATGACCGTGGAACAAAACGTCGCCTTCGGCCTGCGCATGCAAAAGGTCAACGCCGACGACAGCCACAAACGCGTGCAGGACGTGCTGCAACTGGTGGAGCTCAAGGAGCTGGCCGGGCGCTACCCGCACCAGATGTCCGGCGGCCAGTGCCAGCGCGTGGCCCTCGCCCGCTCCCTGGTGACCCGCCCGCGCCTGTTGCTGCTGGATGAACCGCTGTCGGCGCTGGATGCGCGCATCCGCAAGCACCTGCGCGAGCAGATCCGCCAGATCCAGCGCGAGTTGGGCCTGACCACGATTTTCGTGACCCATGACCAGGAAGAAGCGCTGACCATGTCCGACCGGATCTTCCTGATGAACCAGGGCAAGATCGTGCAAAGCGGCGATGCCGAAACCCTCTACACCGCGCCGGTGGATGTGTTTGCCGCCGGGTTTATCGGCAACTACAACCTGCTCGACGCGGACAAGGCCAGCCAACTGCTGCAACGGCCGATCAGCGGGCGCATCGCGATTCGCCCGGAAGCCATCGAACTGAGCCGCAGCGGCGAACTCGACGCCCTGGTGCGCAGCCACAGCCTGCTGGGCAACGTGATTCGCTACCGTATCGAAGCGCGCGGCGTGGAATTGGTGGTGGACGTGCTCAACCGCTCGGCGGACGATCTGCACCCCGACGGCCAGCGCCTGGCACTTTCCATCGACCCGAGCGCACTGTGTGAAGTAGCCTGAGCAGCAGTGATTTTTTAAGAGAGTGTGACGGATGGCATTGGTAATTTTTGATTTGGACGACACCCTGATCCACGGCGACTGCGCCACCCTGTGGAGCGAGCAGATGGGCCGCCTGGCCTGGGTCGACCCCGAGTCGTTCATGCGCAAGAACAACGAACTGATGGACGCCTACAGCCAGGGCAAGCTGGCCATGGAAGAGTTCATGGACTTCAGCCTGGAGCCGATGATCGGCCGCACGCCGGAGGAGATCGAGCACCTGGTGGAGCCCTGGGTCGAGGACGTGATCGAACCGCTGATCTACAGCGACGCCACCCGCACCATCGCCCGCCACCGCGCGAACGGCGACCGGGTGCTGGTGATTTCCGCGTCGGGCACCCACTTGGTCACGCCAATTGCGGCGCGTATCGGCATCGACGAAGTGTTGGGGATCGAGCTGGATGTCAGCCACGGCGTGTACAGCGGCCGTACCGTCGGCGTCCTGACCTACCGCGAAGGCAAGATCACCCGTTTGCTCGAATGGCTGGAGCAGGAAGGGGAAACCCTGGAAGGCGCGTACTTCTATTCGGATTCGCGCAATGATCTGCCGCTGCTGCTGAAGGTGGATAACCCGCAGGTGGTGAACCCCGACCCGGTATTGCGCGAGCACGCCGAAAAAGCCGGCTGGCCGGTCCACCGCTGGGCCTGATTCGACCAAAATCCAAATGTGGGAGGGGGCTTGCCCCCGATGGCGGTGTATCAGATGAAATATTCTTCACTGACACACCGTCATCGGGGGCAAGCCCCCTCCCACATTGACCACATTCCAATTCGGGGTCAGGTCAGGCTGTCGTCGATCACCAACACCAACTTGCCGGAAATCTGGTTGGTCGCCAGCTCAGCAAACGCCGCCTCGGCATCGTTGATCGGGAAGGTCTTGGCCAGTTGCGGGCTCAAGCGGCCTTCGGCAAACAACGGCCAGACATGCTGGCTCAGGTCACTGAACAGGTCGGCCTTGAACTGATCGTCACGGCTGCGCAGGGTCGAGCCCAGCAGTTGCACTCGCTTGCCCAGCACCTGCGCCAGGTCCAGTTGCGCCTCGCGCCCGCCCATCAGGCCGATCAGCACCCAACGACCGTCCAGGGCCAGCAACTTGAGGTCCAGCGCCGCGTAGCTGGCGCCGACCGGGTCGAGGATGACGTCGAACGGCCCGAAATCCCGCAGCCCTTCGATACCGTCCGTGCGGACCACGCCGCCCTGGGCGCCGAGGGCTTCACAGTAGGCCAACCGATCCGCCGAGCCGACACTGACCCAGCACGGGCTGCCGAATGCCTTGCACAACTGGATCGCCGCCGAACCCACGCCACTGGCGCCGGCATGCAGCAACACCTTCTCGCCGGGCTTGACGCCCGCCAGTTGGAACAGGTTCAACCACGCGGTGCTATACACCTCGGGCAATGCCGCCGCTTCGATCAACGACAGGCCTTCCGGCACCGGCAGCACGTGACGGGCGTCCACCACCACTTCCTCGGCCATGCCGCCGCCGGCCAGCAGCGCGCAGACGCGGTCGCCGACCTGCCAGGACGAACCCGCGCCGACCTCGCTGATCACCCCGGAACACTCCAGGCCCAACACCTTGCTGACGCCCGGCGGCGGCGGATACAGCCCCGCACGCTGCAATAAATCGGCACGATTGAGGCCCGCAGCCGCCACCCGAATGCGAACCTGACCTACATCGCATGTAGGACTTGGCTCTTCCAACCACTCCACATGACCTTCAACGCCTTGCAATGCTTTCACAGTGCCTCCATAGTGAGTCTGGACTGAGCCCGTAGCTGTATCGCCGGGCTTTTTGCATTATGCGACCGGCCCAAATGGAACCGGCGACTTCAAAGACGGCCTAATATGCGTTATCAATTGCCCCCGCGTCGAATCAGCATGAAGCATTTGTTCCCAAGCACCGCCCTAGCTCTTTTCATTGGTCTCGGCTTGTCGTCGATGTCGACCAATACGTTCGCAGCCAACAGCTGGGACAATCTTCAGCCTGATCGCGATGAGGTGATTGCCAGCCTTAACGTCGTCGAGTTGCTCAAGCGTCATCACTACAGCAAGCCGCCGCTGGACGACGCTCGCTCGGTGATCATCTATGACAGCTACCTCAAGCTGCTGGACCCGTCGCGCAGCTACTTCCTGGCCAGCGACATCGCTGAGTTCGACAAGTGGAAGACCCAGTTCGACGACTTCCTCAAGAGCGGCGACCTGCAGCCCGGGTTCACCATCTACAAGCGTTACCTGGACCGCGTCAAAGCGCGTCTGGACTTCGCCCTGGGTGAATTGGACAAAGGCATCGACAAGTTCGACTTCACCGAGAAGGAAAGCCTTCTGGTGGATCGCAAGGACGCCCCTTGGCTGACCAGCACCGCCGCCCTGGATGACCTGTGGCGCAAACGCGTCAAGGACGAAGTGCTGCGCCTGAAGATCGCCGGCAAAGAGCCGAAGGCCATTCAAGAGCTGTTGACCAAGCGCTACAAGAATCAGCTGGCACGTCTGGACCAGACCCGTGCCGAAGATATCTTCCAGGCCTACATCAACACCTTCGCGATGTCCTACGATCCGCACACCAATTATCTGTCGCCGGATAACGCGGAAAATTTCGATATCAACATGAGTCTGTCGCTGGAAGGCATCGGTGCCGTCCTGCAAAGCGACAATGACCAGGTGAAAATCGTGCGTCTGGTACCGGCCGGTCCGGCAGACAAGACCAAGCAGGTCGCCCCTGCCGACAAGATCATCGGCGTGGCCCAGGCCGACAAAGAGATGGTCGATGTGGTCGGCTGGCGCCTGGACGAAGTGGTCAAGCTGATCCGTGGGCCGAAAGGCAGCGTGGTGCGCCTGGAAGTGATTCCGCACACCAATGCGCCGAACGACCAGACCAGCAAGATCGTGTCCATCACCCGTGAAGCGGTGAAGCTCGAAGACCAGGCCGTGCAGAAAAAAGTCCTCAACCTCAAGCAGGATGGCAAGGACTACAAGCTGGGCGTAATTGAAATCCCGGCCTTCTACCTGGACTTCAAGGCCTTCCGGGCCGGCGATCCGGACTACAAGAGCACCACGCGCGACGTTAAGAAGATCCTGACCGAGCTGCAGAAAGAAAAAGTCGACGGCGTGGTCATCGACCTGCGCAACAACGGCGGCGGCTCCCTGCAGGAAGCCACCGAGCTGACCAGCCTGTTTATCGACAAGGGTCCGACCGTGTTGGTGCGCAACGCTGACGGCCGTGTCGACGTGCTCGAAGACGAGAACCCGGGCGCCTTCTACAAAGGCCCGATGGCGTTGCTGGTCAACCGCCTGTCGGCCTCGGCCTCGGAGATTTTCGCCGGCGCCATGCAGGACTATCACCGCGCCTTGATCATCGGCGGCCAGACCTTCGGCAAAGGCACCGTGCAGACCATCCAGCCGCTGAACCATGGCGAGCTGAAACTGACCCTGGCCAAGTTCTACCGGGTTTCCGGGCAGAGCACCCAGCATCAGGGCGTGCTGCCGGACATCGACTTCCCGTCGATCATCGACACCAAGGAAATCGGCGAGAGCGCCCTGCCCGAGGCCATGCCGTGGGACACCATCCGTCCTGCGATCAAGCCCGCGTCGGACCCGTTCAAGCCATTCCTGGCGCAGTTGAAGGCTGACCACGACACCCGCTCCGCCAAGGATGCCGAGTTCGTGTTCATCCGCGACAAGCTGGCCCTGGCCAAGAAGCTGATGGAAGAAAAATCCGTCAGCCTCAATGAAGTGGATCGTCGCAAGCAGCACGCCGACATCGAGAATCAGCAACTGGTGCTGGAAAACGTCCGCCGCAAGGCCAAGGGCGAAGACCCACTCAAGGAACTGAAGAAAGAAGATGAAGACGCGCTGCCAGCCGAGGCGGATAAAACCAAGCCGGAAGACGACGCCTACCTGGCCGAGACAGGCCGGATTCTGCTGGACTACCTGAAAGTGACCAAACAGGTGGCCAAGCAGTAAATGATGGCTATTTAATGTGATCGCTCCGCAGAGTGTCATCATATAGACATCATTCTGTCGTGAAATAAAGGACCGTCGGCTCACCGCCTGCGGTCCTTTTTTTTCGATCGAGATCGCCATGACCATGACCGAACAGCTGAATGCATTGGGCTCTATCCTGGCTCAAGGCAGTTTGCACAGCCTGTTCCAACCGATCATCTGTCTGTCCGAGCGGCGTATCCTCGGCTACGAAGCCCTCAGCCGTGGCCCGTCCAACAGCCCGCTGCACTCCCCGGTCGCCCTGTTTGCCGTGGCCGGCCATGCCGGGCGCCTCAGCGAACTGGAAATAGCCTGCCGCGAAAGCGCATGCCGACGCTTCAGCGAGCAGAAGTTGCCGGGCAAGCTGTTTCTCAATATCTCGCCGGAATCCCTGATGGAAACCGCGCACCAACCGGGCCGCACCCTGCAACTGCTGCGGGACTTCGGCATCCCCCCCAGCCAAGTGGTGATCGAACTCACCGAGCAGTCGCCCACCGACGATTTCGACCTGCTGCAAACCGCCCTGCATCACTACCGCGACATGGGTTTCGCCATCGCGCTCGACGACTTGGGCGCGGGGTATTCCAGCCTGCGCTTGTGGTCGGAACTGCGTCCGGATTACGTGAAGATCGATCGGCACTTTATCGACGGCATCCACCAGGACGCGCTCAAGCGCGAATTTGTCGGTTCTATCCTGCAGATCGCCCGGGCGTCGCGCGCCCAGGTGATTGCCGAAGGCATCGAGCTGCCGGAAGAGCTGGCGGTGCTGACCGAGATGGGGGTCGACCTGGTCCAGGGTTATTTGCTCTGTCGTCCCCAAGAACACCCGCCGCAGGAAGCGCGCCTGATGCTACCCAAACCCGATAACGCCAACATTGCCCTCAGCGAAGAAGGCAGTGACCTCAGCGCCCTGCTCAACGAGCAGCCGGCAGTGAATCAGGACACCGCCACCGCCCAGGTGCTGGAGTCCTTCCGCCGCCAGGCCAACCTCAACTCCCTGGCGGTACTGGATGGGCGCGACCGGCCGGTCGGGATTGTGCATCGCCATTCGTTGTCCGACGCCCTGCTCAAACCCTTCGCCACCGACCTGTTCGCGCGCAAGCCGATCAGCCGCCTGATGAGCGATGATTTTCTCGCGGTGGAGTTGAGCCAGTCCCTGCAACAGGTCAGCCGGCTGCTGACCAGCCGCGCCCGCCAACGCATCGAGGAAGACTTCATCATCACGCTGAACGGCGACTACCTCGGCCTGGGCCGGGTGATCGATGTGCTCAAGCTGATCACCGAGCTGAAGATCCAGCAGGCGCGCTACGCCAACCCGTTGACCCTGCTACCGGGCAACGTGCCGATCCAGCAGTGCCTGACGCGACTGTTGCAGCAGCAACGCGAGTCGGTGATTTGCTACGTGGATATCGACAGCTTCAAGCCGTTCAATGACATCTATGGCTACGGGCGAGGCGATGAAGTGCTGCTGTGCCTGGCGCAATGCCTGAATGACCGGGTCGACCCCAGCCGCGACTTTGTCGGGCATATCGGCGGCGATGACTTCTTGCTGGTGCTCGGGCCGCAGGATTGGCGCAAACGGCTCAATCAACTGCTGGACGATTTCCACACCCAATGCCGACGCTTCTATCGCGCAGAACATCTGGACGCCGGCTGCTTTGTGGCCTTGAACCGCCAGGGTGTGCGCCAGGAATATGCTCTGTTGTCGCTGTCCATCGGCGTGGTGCATTTGTATCCACAGGCCTGTGGACAACTCGATGCCAGCCAGTTGGCGGAGCTGGCGTCCCAGGCTAAACACCATGCCAAGGACATCGCCGGTTACAGCATCCACGTGATCGACAGCCTGGACATGCTGCCCCTGCCGGTTTAAGCCTCGGCGGATTCCGGGTACTCGTATTCGAACACGCGCACCACCTCCGAAGCGTGCCAGGACGCGGCGGCCACGCCATCGGAAGGCCCGCAAAAACGCCCCAGGCGCTCCACGCATTCAAAAAAACCGGTACGCGGCAGGCGGCTGGCACCCTGGCTGATCACCAGGGAACTGCGCAATGGCTGCTCGGCCTTGGCATCCAGCGCCGCCAGATGTTCCAGGGCGGCGGTGAGGGTCTGCATCGCCGGCGTGGGAAATTGCAGGCGCTCCAGCAGCGCACGGTAAGTCAGCAAGTGGCGCTGGCGGCGCGCCTGGTCCAGTTCGTGGAGTAACCCATCCCAGTGTTGACGGCTGATACGTAGGCTCAAGATTCATCCCTCCAACCTGCCACGCCCAATTCCCAGGCCAGACTGCGGCGGATCGCGGCATCCGGCTGGCGTTCACCACTTTCGATCAATCCGAGGTACGAGGGGCTGATCCCCACGGTACGGGCCAGGGCTTCAATAGCCAGGCCCTTGGCTTCGCGCAAGCCGCGCAGGTCTGCAAGCGGGTGCAGGTCCTGGGCTGGCGCGGCGTGGGCAGTAGAAGACGGTGCTGGTGCGGGTTGCTGCTGACCGGCGGCTTTTAGCAGCGCCTGGTACTGATCCCATGGCAACACCGCATATTCGGGTTCGCCATCCCGTGAAATTATCTGAATATCCATGACAGCCCCGTAGGATAACAACACTTACTAAGTAAGCACTTTCCTTAAGCGCTTTCCTAAGGAGTGTAATCCTAACAGCCACAAAGGTCGCAGGGGGATCGCCGTATCATGGGGTTTTTTGCCGGTTTTCCTGGGCCAGCAGCGCGGGCGTCGCAGGCAGGCGCTCAACCACGGCGAGCTTTTCCGGACGCTGCGCCTCACGCCAGGCGCGAAAGGCGCTCAGTTCGGCGCTCAGGCTCTTCATGACCCAGGCCAGCACGGCGATGTCGTCGAGCATGCCGAACATGGGAATAAAGTCCGGTATCGCATCGATCGGACTGAGGAAATACATCAGTCCTGCGACGACCGACACCAGCGCCTTCGGGCTGATCGCGCGGTACTCGCCCCGCCAGTAGGCCAGGCACAGGGCCTGGAGCAACTTGAGGTCATCCTTGAGCTTACCGAGGCGGTTGCCCTGGCTTGCGCCCTTGGCCGCCACGGCGAACAACAGCGTCGGCAAACGCCCACGCCCCAGCAAGCGCGCGGCCATGGGCAGAAAACGGGCGAAATTGAAGGGTGGTTTCATTCGGCACTCCAGTTCCATGGGACAGAGAAGGTTATCCACACAAATTGTGGATAACCTTGTGAACAGAGCCGGTTTTCACCGCTGAGAGCCACGGTTTACAAGGCCTTCAGTCAGATCGGGCGTTTTTTGCGCACATCAAAAAAACCCAAGAATTCATTGACTTGGCGCTTGCGTCCGGCTACCTGCACTCGAGTCTTGATCAGACTGCCGCACCTTGCGGACGTTCGTTTGGGTTTGCACAGGCTTGAGTGTGCAAGCGTGCGGCAAAAACAACAACGCCCCGTCGAGACGGGGCGTTGGGTGTTCAGGCGCCGATTACTTCTTGGCGGCTGGTGCGTCAGGAGCTTCAGCCTTGGCCGGGTCCTTGATACCCAGCAGTTCCAGGTCGAATACCAGCACGGAGTTGGCCGGAATCGCCGGGCTCGGGCTCTGGGCACCGTAAGCCAGGTCGGACGGGATGTACAACTCGACCTTCTCGCCGACGTGCATCAGTTGCAGGCCTTCGACCCAACCCGGAATCACGCCGCTGACCGGCAGGTCAATCGGGCTGCCGCGATCCACGGAGCTGTCAAAGGTGGTGCCGTTGGTGAGCTTGCCGGTGTAGTGAACAGTCACTACGTCGGTCGGCTTAGGCTGAGGGCCGTCGGCTTTCTTGGTGATCTTGTACTGCAGGCCGGAAGCCGTGGTGACTACACCGTCTTTCTTGGCGTTGTCTTCGAGGAATTTCTTGCCGGCGGCTGCCGACTCTTCGCTCATTTTGGCCATGCGTTCTTCAGCACGCTTTTGCAGTGCGGCAAACGCTTCAACCAGTTCGTCGTCTTTCAGCTTCTGCTCTTTCTTGCCGACGGCATCTTCAATGCCCTGGGCTACCGCTTTGGAATCCAGGTCATCCATGCCTTCTTGGGCAAGGCTTTTGCCCATGTTCAGGCCGATACCGTAGGAAGCTTTCTGCGCCGGGGTTTTCAGCTCTACGCTGGTCTGCGAATCACAACCCGCAAGTACCAGGCTAACCAGGGCCACCGCCGCCGCCAACCGATGCTGTTTCATGCTATTTCCTTGTTCATGCGCCAAAAGGGCAATCGAATAAAGTCGCGAGCTTATCAGGCGGCCACGACCAATGGCTACCGGCATCTGAGCAGGAAACTTCTGATAAGTTCACGTGTTTAAACGCATTTTCATTCATGATGGGCGCCCGCGACGGATCGCGGGACTGCCTGTCAGCAGGACCATGGCCACTTGCCGCACCTGTGGCGTAGTGGCATAACAACGCAATCACTCGACAAGGATAGTTATCTTGCGCATTTTTTCCCGTGTTTTATTGCTGATTCTCGCCCTGCTGGGCCTGATCCTGGCGGTGGTGCTCTATTACACCGTCAACCCCAGGCTGCCGGACTACGTGCCCGTGGAACAGGTACGCTACCAGGACCAATGGAGTGCCGCCGACCGCCAGACCTATTACTTCACGCCCCAGGGCACCCAGGTAAAAGGCCTGCATTACGACTGGTTCACCGCGCTGGAACTGCCGTTTTCCGAACAGCGCTTCGCCGCCCCGGAGTACCTGGCACGCTTCGGCTTCCTGGTCGACCCCAAGCAAGTGCCCAGCACACAAAACCCCGGCAACCTGCCGGTCGGCTTCGCTCGGCACAAGAATGCCGGCAACAATACCGAATACCTGGACATCACCTGCGCCGCCTGCCACACCGGCGAACTGCATTTCAACGGCCAGGCCCTGCGCATCGACGGCGGTTCGGCCCAGCACGTGCTGCCGTCCAGCGTGCCGACCTTGCGCGGCGGCAGTTTCGGCCAGGCCCTGGTGGCCAGCCTTGCCGCGACGTATTACAACCCCTGGAAATTCGAGCGCTTCGCCCGCAAGGTGCTTGGCCACGATTACGACACTCACAATGAACAACTGCTGCGCCAGGACTTCAAACAGTCGCTGAACCAGTTCCTCAAAGTCGCCTGGAACGACACCCATCGCGGCCTCTACCCCACCGAAGAAGGCCCGGGGCGCACCGATGCCTTCGGCCGCATCGCCAACGCCAGCTTCGGCGACGCGATTTCGCCGGACAATTACCGCGTTGCCAACGCGCCTGTGGACTACCCGCAACTGTGGGATATCTGGACGTTCGACTGGGTGCAATGGAACGGTTCAGCGCAACAACCGATGGCGCGCAATATCGGCGAAGCCCTCGGCGTGGGAGCCACCCTGGGCTTCTTCGACAACGCCGGCCAACCGCTTCAGGGCGACGCGCGCTACCCGTCGAGCGTGCGGGTGCGCGACCTGAACCTGATCGAAGAAACCCTGCAGCGCCTCAAGCCGCCGACCTGGCCGGAAGACCTGTTCGGCGCCATCGACAAGCCCCTCGCCGCCCAGGGCCGCGCACTGTTCGCCGAAAACTGCGCCGGCTGCCATGTGCCGGCCGTCACCCAGCAAAATGGCCGCCCGGTACAGCAACTGAAGATGCTCCCGGTGGACGCCATCGGCACCGACCCTGGCGCCGCCAACAACATTGCCGACCAGCGCTATGACCTCAGCACCTTGAAATGGGACCCGGCGGAGCTGGCCAAACTGAATGTCGAGTTGCACCCCACGCCCACCGAACCGCTGGACCTGAAAAAAATCTCCGTGGCCAAGGGCCTGGCCTACGTCACCGCCTTCGTTGAGGACCACGCCTACCGCGCCGCCGGCGTTACCCCGGCCGAGCGCCCACGCCTGGACGGTTACGGCCTGCCCATCGGCGTGCGCGAATTGCGCGCCTACAAAGCGCGGCCGCTGGCCGGCGTGTGGGCCACCCCGCCGTTCTTGCACAACGGCTCGGTGCCGACGATCTACCAGTTGCTCTCGCCCCAGGACGAGCGCGCCACCACCTTCTATAAAGGCACCTTCGACTACGACCCGCGCCACCTGGGCTTTCAGACCGACGCGTTCAAAAATGCCTTCCTGTTCGATACGCGCATCACCGGCAACCACAACAGCGGCCATGAATTCCGTGCCGGCCAGCGTGGCAACGGGGTCATCGGCCGCGGCCTGCTGCCCCAGGAACGCTGGGCGCTGCTCGAATACCTCAAAGTCCTCGGCGGCCCGCTGGAGCAACAACTGCCATGATTATCCACTCGCACAACCAGCAACCGTCCATGCTCGCGCGCCTGTGGCTGCGCCTCGGCGCCGTGCTCGGCAAAACCCTGGCATGGCTGCTGGCCCTTGGCCTGCTCGGCTGGCTGGCCGCCACCGCCTGGTACGCCTGGCAGTACAGCGGTCCGGTGTCGCCGGATGAGCAGATCCCGTCCGGTGAAGCGGCAATGACCCAAGGCATTATCCAGACGGCAGTGCGTATCGTTGACCAACACCGCGAAGGCACGCGCTACCTGCGCGACGCCCACGCCAAGGCCCACGGTTGCGTGAAGGCCGAAGTCAGTGTGCTGGCCGACCTCGATCCGGCGTTACGCCAAGGTGTGTTCGCCGAACCGGGCAAGACCTGGCACGCCATGATGCGACTGTCCAACGGCAACGCCTACCCGCAATTCGACAGCATCCGCGATGCGCGCGGCATGGCCATCAAGCTGCTCGACGTGCCGGGCAAACAGCTGCTCGCCGACCAGCAAGCGCGGGCCGAGCAGGACTTCGTGATGTTCAGCCACCCGAACTTCTTTGTCAGCGACGTGGCCGAATACGCGCAGAACATCGGGGCCCAAGCAGACGGCAAGAAGGTCCTGGCATTTTTTCCCAAGCTCGACCCGCGCAGTTGGCAGGTACGCCACCTGTTCATCGCCCTGGCGACCCTGGCCCCCGCGCCAGCCAGCCCGACCCAGACCACGTACTTTTCCGTCTCGCCCTACAAGTTCGGCGCGGCCAACGCCAAGTTCCGCGTCGCACCCGACCCGCAAAGCTGCCCGGATTACGTGCCGCCCAAACAGAACCAGGACCTGCCGAACTTCCTGCGCAGTGCGCTGAACCAGCAACTGTCCACCGACCGCGTACCGGCGTGTTTCGTGTTGCAGATCCAGCGGCAGAACCCGCAGAAGTTCATGCCGATCGAAGACACCAGCATCGAATGGAAGGAAAGCGATGCGCCCTATGAAACCGTGGCCAAGGTGACGATCCCCGCCCAGGATTTCGACACGCCGGCGCTGAACCTGGCGTGCGACAACCAGTCGTTCAACCCGTGGTTCGGGCTGGAGGCGCATCGCCCCATCGGCGGGATCAACCGGTTGCGTAAAGCGGTGTACGAAGCCGTCAGCGACTATCGGCATAGCCGCAATTTGTAAGGTTGGGGCTGTGTGGGAGGGGGCTTGCTGCCTCCCACATTTAGATCTCATTACAATAAGCAGATGTTGTGTCGTTCTACTTTTCGTAAAGAATGCGTATAGATTGCCAATTCGCCATAACGATTACGTCGCCTCTATTGAGTCACTAAGCGCGAACGTTCTACCGTCACTTCCTACCCCCAAACATCCGTAGGAAGTCATCGTGGAAAGTTCAACTTTAGGCATGGTCGTCCTCTCAATGATTGCACTCTTCGGCACCGCCGCGTTTTGCTTCGAGCACCTCGCCACGCGCAGCGAGAAGAAAAAGAAAGCCAAATAAACAGCGCGTCAACATCAGCAGAACCCCAGTTTTTCAAGGGATACCCGGGCGGCGGGCTATCCCTTTTTTTCGTTCGCCTCGCATAACTTCGTCTCTATACCGTCTTAATACCGCCGCCGCTAATCAGTGCCTGGGCTTGATACCCCAGCGATTAACCTCCCCGCGTCCGCCATTGCGGCTTATTCATTCAGGGGAGTTACACCGTGCTCACACTCACGTTCATTTATATCGCCAGCGGCTTATGCGCCGTGGGGCTGTTCGCTTACTTGGGCTACGCACTTATTCGCGCAGAAAAATTCTAGGGAGTTCGCCATGTACGACCTGATGTTTATTGGCCTCTCCCTGGTGTTTTTTGTTGCGACTGCCATGGCCATTGTCGCCATGGGCAAGATTTGAACGGAGCCACGACATGTTAAGCACGCTGCTGGAATTTGCGCTGGTCCTGGGGTTGATGACGGGACTCGCGGTACTGATGGGCAAATGGCTGACCCGGGTGTTCACCGGGACTTACCATGCCTGGCCGGAACGTTGTACCTATCGCCTGCTGGGTATCGACCCGCAGGAAAACATGGGCTGGGCCCGCTACGGTTCGGCGCTGTTGCTGTCGAACGCGGCGATGATGCTGCTGGGCTATCTGGTCCTGCGCCTGCAGGCGGTGATGCCGATCAACCCGCTGGGGCTGGCCGCGCAAACGCCGGACCTGGCGTTCAACACCACGGTGTCCTTTATTACCAACACCAACTGGCAGGCGTACTCGGGCGAGACGAGCCTGTCGAACTTCAGCCAGATGGCGGTCATCACCTTTCTGATGTGCGTCGGCGCCACCTCCGGCGTGGTCGCGGCGGCCGGTTTCATTCGCGGCTTGAGCCGCTCCAGCTCGGGCGACCTCGGCAACTTCTGGGTCGACTTCACCCGCACGCTCTACCGCGTAATGCTGCCGCTGTGCCTGGGCATGGCGCTGGTGTATGTCTGGCAGGGCATGCCGCAGACCTTCGCTTCCCAGGCGCTGGTCACCACGCTGGAAGGCGCGCAGCAGCAGTTGATTGTCGGCGCGGTGGCCAGCTTTGAATCGATCAAGCACATCGGCACCAACGGCGGCGGTTTCTTCAGCATGAACGCGGCGCACCCGTTCGAAAACCCGACGCCGCTGACCAACATCCTACACATCCTCAGCATGTTGCTGATCCCGTCGGCATTGACCTACACCTTTGGCAGCATGCTGGTGCAGCGTCGTCAGGGCTGGGTGTTTTTCGGCACCTTCCTGGTGATGTTCATCGGCTTCCTCGCCCTGGTCTACGGCGCCGAGCAAAACGGCAACCCGCTGCTGACCCAGGCCGGCGCCAACCAGAGCCTGTCGCTGGAACAAAGCGGCGGCAACATGGAAGGCAAGGAACTGCGCTTCGGCATCGCCGACAGCAGCCTGTTCATCGCCACCACCACCGCCGCGACCACCGGTTCGGTCAACACCATGCACGACTCGCTGACCCCCATGGGCGGTTTCGTGCCCTTGGCGCAGATGATGCTCAACTGCGTGTTCGGCGGCGACGGCGTGGGCTTTATCAACCTGATCCAGTACGCCCTGCTGACGGTGTTCCTGGTGGGCATGATGATCGGCCGCAGCCCCGAGTTCCTCGGCAAGAAAATCGAGGCGCGGGAGATGAAACTGGTGATGCTCTCGGTGCTCGCGCACCCCATCAGCATCCTCGGCTTCACCGCCCTCGCCGCCCTGTGGCCCGACACCCTGGCCAGCCTGAACAACCTCGGCCCCCACGGTTTCAGCGAGGTGCTCTACGCCTATACCTCCGGCACCGCCAACAACGGCTCGGCCTTCGCCGGCTTGAACGCGAACACGCCGTTTTTCAACACCACCATCGGCCTGGCGATGTTGATCGGGCGCTTCTTCACCATGCTGCCGATGCTCGCCGTGGCGGGTTCCCTGGCAATGAAGAAAACCGTGCCTGCCGGTGCCGGCACCATTCCCACTGCGACCCCGCTGTTCATGTTGCTGGTGGTGTTCGTGGTGCTGGTGGTCGGTGGCCTGACCTTTTTGCCGGCGCTCGCGCTCGGCCCGCTGGTGGAGCAACTGCAGTTGCTGTCCGGCCAGACGTACAACTGAGGACACGTGGATGACGACTCAATCGATATTCAAAGGGCTGTTGCGCCCGGTGCTGGTTTCGGCGGTGTTTTTCATGCTGTTGACGGGGTTCGCCTACCCGGCGCTCACCACCGTGACCGCCCAACTGGTGTTCCCGTTCCAGGCCCGCGGCTCGCTGATTGAACGCGACGGCCTGGTCATGGGCTCGGCCCTGATCGGTCAGCACTTCACCCGGCCGGAGTACTTTCACGGGCGCCCGAGCATGACCCTCGGCGCCGACCCGCAAGACCCGAGCAAAAGCGTGTCGCAGCCATACAACGCCGGCTCCAGCGGCGCCAGCAACCTGGGGCCGACCAGCCAGAAGCTGCTGGACCAGGTGGCCGCACGCGCCCACGCCTATCGCCAGGACAACGGCCTGGCCGCCGATGCCCTGGTTCCGGTGGACGCAGTCACCGCTTCCGCTTCAGGCCTCGATCCGCATATCTCGCTGGCCAATGCGCGGCTGCAACTGCCACGGGTGGCGCGCCTGCGGCAGATCCCCGAAGCCGAGCTGCTGCAACTGGTCAACCAATACACCAGCGCGCGCACCCTCGGCCTGCTCGGCGAACCACGGGTCAATGTGCTGCAACTCAACCTTGCGCTGGACGCCCTCCTGCCATCGCGTCAGCCCCCTATTGCGGCCAGTGAGTAAGAGATTTCCCTCATGAAGAATGCTCGTTTACCTCTGTTTGATCGCGCCATCGTCCTCACCGCGTGTGGGGATGCGCTGAAGAAACTGCAGCCCCAGGCGCAATGGAAAAACCCGGTGATGTTCGTGGTCTACCTGGGCAGCATCCTCACCACCCTGTTGTGGTTCCAGTCCCTGGGCGGCCAGGGTGAAGCGCCCAGCGGCTTTATCCTCAGCATCACCTTGTGGCTGTGGTTCACCGTGCTGTTCGCCAACTTCGCCGAGGCCCTGGCCGAAGGACGCAGCCGCGCCCAGGCCGCGAGCCTGCGCGGCATGAAACGCCAGACCCTGGCCAAGTTGCTGCAACAGCCCAAGCACGGCGCGGCGTGGCTGCCAACGGAAGCGACGCTGCTGCGCAAAGATCAGGTGGTGCTGATCGAAGCCGGCGACCTGGTGCCGCTGGACGGCATCGTGATTGAAGGCGTGGCGTCGGTGGACGAAAGCGCGATCACTGGCGAATCGGCACCGGTGATTCGCGAGGCCGGCGGCGACTTTTCCTCGGTCACCGGCGGCACCCGTGTGCTGTCGGACTGGCTGGTGGTGCGTATCAGCGTCAACCCCGGCGAGTCGTTTCTGGACCGCATGATCTCGATGGTCGAATCGGCCAAGCGCCAGAAGACCCCGAACGAAGTGGCGCTGACCATCCTGCTGGTGGGCCTGACCCTGTTGTTTCTGCTGGTGATCGCCACGCTGAGCCCTTACTCGATCTTCGCCGTGGTCATGAGCGGCAGCGGCAGCGTGGTCAGCGCCACGGTGCTGGTGGCCTTGCTGGTGTGCCTGATCCCCACCACCATCGGCGGCCTGCTCTCGGCCATCGGCGTGGCGGGCATGAGCCGGATGATGTCGGCCAATGTCATCGCCACTTCCGGGCGGGCAGTCGAAGCGGCGGGCGACATCGACGTGTTGCTGCTGGACAAAACCGGCACCATCACCCTGGGCAACCGTCAGGCCAGCAGCTTTTTGCCGGCGCCGGGGATAAAAGAGGCCGAGTTGGCGGACGCCGCGCAACTGGCGTCCCTGGCCGATGAAACCCCGGAAGGCCGCAGCATCGTGGTACTGGCCAAACAGAAGTTCGACATTCGCGCGCGGGACATTCACCAGTTGGGCGCCAGCTTTGTCCACTTCACCGCGCAAACCCGCATGAGCGGGGTCGACCTGCCCGAAGGCCGGGCGATTCGCAAAGGTGCGGCGGACGCGATTCGCAGCCATATCGAGGCGTTGGGCGGCAGTTTTCCGACAAGCTTGCAGGCCAAGGTCGATGAAGTCGCGCGGCGTGGCAGCACGCCGCTGGTGGTCAGCGACGGTGCCAAGGCGCTGGGCGTGGTCGAACTCAAGGACGTGGTCAAGGGCGGCATCAAGGAACGCTTCGCCGAGTTGCGGCGCATGGGCATCAAGACCGTGATGATCACCGGCGACAACCGCCTGACCGCTGCCGCCATTGCGGTGGAGGCCGGCGTGGATGACTTCCTCGCCGAAGCCCGCCCGGAAGACAAGCTGCAATTGATCCGCGACTACCAGGCCCAGGGCAAGCTCGTGGCGATGACCGGCGACGGCACCAACGATGCGCCGGCGCTGGCCCAGGCCGACGTGGCGGTGGCGATGAACAGCGGCACCCAAGCCGCCAAAGAGGCCGGCAACATGGTCGACCTCGACAGCAACCCGACCAAGCTGATCGAAGTGGTCGAGGTCGGCAAACAGATGCTGATGACCCGCGGCGCCCTCACCACCTTCAGCGTGGCGAATGACGTGGCGAAGTACTTTGCAATCATCCCGGCGGCATTTGTCGCGACCTATCCACAGCTCGGCGCATTGAATGTGATGCACCTGGCCAGCCCCAACTCGGCGATTCTCAGCGCGGTGATTTTCAACGCGCTGATCATTGTCGCGCTGATTCCCCTGGCCCTGCGCGGTGTGACCTACCGCTCGATCGGCGCGGCGGCGTTGCTCAACCGCAACCTGCTGATCTACGGCCTGGGCGGGGTGCTGGTGCCGTTTGCCGGGATCAAGCTGATCGACCTGCTGCTGACGGGGTTGGGCCTCGTATAGCGCCCCATCCACTGTAGGAGCGAGCTTGCTCGCGAAGGGCGTTAACGATAACGCGGGAAACCTGACACCCAACGGCACCCTCAGGTTTTTCGCGAGCAAGCTCGCTCCTACAGACAACTAGAGGAAGAATATGCCCGCCTTAAACGATGCACGCCCCGACCCCGACGCCCTGCTGGCGCGGGTACAACAAGAAGAACAGGCCGCCTTGCGCGGCAAATTGCGTATCTACTTCGGCTCCAACGCCGGGGTGGGCAAGACCTGCGCCATGCTCGCCGCGGCGCAACGCGAAGTCGCCCTGGGCCGCGACGTACTGGCCGGGGTGGTGGAAACCCATGGCCGCGCGGAAACCGCCGAGTGGCTCCATGGCCTGGAACAACTGCCCCGCGCCGCGCTGCAGCATGGCGAGTTCGCGCTCAGCGAATTCGACCTCGACGCCGCCCTGCGCCGCCATCCCGCCGTGGTGTTGGTGGATGAACTGGCCCATAGCAACGTGCCCGGCTCGCGCCACCCCAAACGCTGGCAAGACGTGGAAGAGCTGCTCAGCGCCGGCATCGATGTCTGGACCACCCTCAACGTGCAGCACCTGGAAAGCCTGAATGACCTGGTCAGCGGGATCATCGGCATCCGCGTGCGCGAAACCGTGCCCGACCATGTGTTCGATAACGCCCACGACGTGGTGGTGATCGACCTGCCGCCGGACGATCTGTTGCAACGCCTCAAGGACGGCAAAGTGTACCTGGGCCCGGCGGCGTCGCGTGCGTCGCAACATTTTTTCCGCAAGGGCAACCTGCTGGCGCTGCGCGAACTGGCACTGCGGCGCACGGCCGACCGGGTCGACACGCAAATGCGCGTGTACCGCCGCGAACAGTCGATCAAGGCCCTGTGGCCGGCCCGCGAACGGCTGCTGGTCGGCGTGGCCGGTGACGCTGGCGATGAACGCCTGGTGCGTGAAGCGGCGCGCCTGGCGCAGAAGCTGGAAGCGGACTGGATTGTGGTCCACGTCGCGTCGGCCCAGGGACGCGGCGCCCAGCGCTACCTGAGCGCGATGAAGACCCTGGCCCTGGCCGGCGAATTCGGCGCCGACACGGCCACACTGCCGGGCATGGACGTCGCCGAAGCCCTGGTCGCCTGCGCCCGCGAGCACAATGCCAATCGCCTGGTGCTCGGCCATCATCCGCGCCGCCGGTGGCGGTTCTGGCATCAGTCGGTCAGCGACCGGATCAGCCGCCATCACCCGCAAATCGATCAGATCGTGATTGCCCACGGCCTGCTGCCGGGCAAGCCCGTCGTGCACGAAAAACCCGCGGCGCTGCCCGGCACTCGACTGGCCTACCTCTGGGCCAGCCTCGCCTGTTTCGCCGCCAGCGCCGGCGCCGCCCTGCTCTTGCAGGTGTTCGACCTGGCCAACGTGGTCATGCTGTTTTTGCTCACCGTCGTGTTGGTGGCGCTGCGCTATGGACGCGGCCCCGGCGTGTGGGCCGCGATGCTCGCGGTGCTGTGTTTCGACTTCTTTTTCGTACAGCCGCGCTATTCATTCACCGTCAACGACACCCAATATTTCTTCACCTTTGCGTTGATGCTCGGCATCGCCCTGATCACCGGCCAACTCACCGCGCGCCTGCGCCACGAAGCGCGCACCGCTGCCGCGCGCGAACGCCGCGCAACCTCCCTGGCGCGCCTGGCCCGCGACCTGTCGGCCGCGCTGACCGTGGAGCACATCAGCGAAGTCGCGCTGCGCACCTTCAGCGGCGTCTTCGAAGCCCGGGTCGGCCTGGCCCTGCCGGATGCCGCCGATGGCGTACACAGCGTCAGCGCGGGCGGGCTACCGATCGACGACAGCATCGCCCAATGGGCTTACGACCACGGCCACCCCGCCGGCCACGGCACCGACACCCTGTCGGCGGCCAAGGGCTGCTACTTGCCGCTCAAAGCGCCGATGCGCGTGCGCGGCGTGCTGGTGCTGGAACTGGCGCAGAGCGAGCGCCTGAACGACCCACAGGAACGCCGCCTGCTCGAAGCCTGCATGAGCCAGCTGGCGATTGCCCTGGAGCGCGTGCATTTCGTCGAGGTGGCGCAAAGCACCCTGGTGCAGATGGAAGGCGAGAAAATGCGCAACACCCTGCTCGCGGCGATTTCCCACGACCTGCGCACGCCCTTGACCACGCTGATCGGCGCCGCCGACACCGCCCTGCCCCACGCCCCGCCGGGGCCGCTGACCGATCTGCTGCACGGCATCCACGAACAAGCCACGTCCATGCAGCGCCTGATCGAAAACCTGCTGGACATGGCACGCATGCAAGAACGCGGCGTGCGCCTGAACCGCCAATGGCACTCGCTGGAAGAAATCGTCGGCAGCGCCCTGCGCCAATTGCGCGAACCGTTGGCGCGGCACCCTGTCCACACCACGCTCGACGCGCACTTGCCGCTGGTTGAAGTCGACGCGCTGCTGATCGAGCGGGTGCTGGTCAACCTGCTGGACAACGCCGCCAAGTACACCCCGCCGGGCACCGCTATCCGCGTGGCCGCGAGCCAGGTCGGCGAGGGCATTGTGCTGGAGGTCAGCGACACCGGCCCCGGCCATGCGCCGGCGAATCTGTTCGAACCCTTCACCCGCGGCCAGCAGGAATCGTCCGTCGCCGGCATCGGCCTGGGCCTGGCGCTGGCCAAACGCATCGTCGAGGCCCACGGCGGGCGCATCGACGCCAACCCCGGCCGCGCGTGCGGCATGCATTTCATCATCACGCTACCGGCGGGCACCCCGCCCGTCATGGACCCCTTATGAGCACTGCACGCATTCTGATTGTTGAAGACGAGGCCAACATCCGCCGCTTTGTCGGCATTGCCCTGCAAGATGAAGGTTTTCAGGTGTTCGAGGCCGACAGCGTCAAACGCGCGCTGATCCATGCCGCCAGCCGTCAGCCGGACCTGGTGATCGTCGACCTCGGCCTGCCGGACGGCGATGGCAAACAACTGATCAGCGAACTGCGCGGCTGGCTGGCGGTGCCGATCCTGGTGCTGTCGGCGCGTGACCGCGAAGAAGAAAAAGTCGCCGCCCTGGACGCCGGCGCCGATGACTACCTGACCAAGCCGTTCGGCGTGCCCGAACTGCTCGCACGCATCCGCGCCCAACTGCGCCGGCATGGGCAGACCGGCAGCGTGGTGGCGACCAGCAAGGTGGCGTTCGGCGAGATCGAGGTCGACCTGGCCACCCATGAAGTGTCGCGCTCGGGCCAGCCGGTCCACCTGACGCCCATCGAGTACCGCTTGCTCTGCGCAATGATTCGCGGCCAGAGCCGGGTGCTGACTCACCGGCAACTGCTGCTGGACGTGTGGGGCCTGGACTACGTCGACCGCGCCCACTACCTACGTGTACACATGGCGCATTTGCGGCAAAAACTCGAGGCCGACCCGGCGCAGCCGCAGTACTTCATTACCGAGTTGCAGGTGGGCTACCGGTTGGTCGGGTTGTGAACAGGCGCGCGGCGGCGAAGTCCACGAACACGCGGATTTTCGGCGAGAGATGGCGACTGGACGGCCACAACGCCCAGAACTGGCCCTCGTCCTCGCAGTGGCCCTCCAACACGGTGTCCAACTGCCCTTGGGCGAGCGCTTCGCGGGCGAGAAAGTCCGGCACGTAGGCAATGCCGTGGCCGTCGACGGCGGCGCTGAGCATGGCTTCCATATTGTTCAACGTCAGCGCCGTGGGCAGGCGCAACGCCGTGATCGCGGGGTTGGCGGACAACGTCCAGTCCATGATCTTGCCGGTGGTGGCAAACCGATAACGCAGGCATGGGTGGCGCTCAAGATCGGCGAGGGTTGCCGGCCGCCCGTGCTCGCGCAGATACGCGGGCGATGCACACAGCACAAACCTGAACGGCCCCAGCTTGCGGGCCATCAAGCTCGAATCGGCCAGGCCGCCGCTGCGGATCACCACGTCGAAGCCCTCCTCGATCACATCCACCAGGTGGTCGTTGAAATCCAGTTCCAGCTCGATCTCCGGGTAGGTCTGCCTGAACGCGAGCATATGCGGAAAGAGAAAGCGGTAGCCGATGGTCGGCAGGCTGACGCGCAATTTGCCACGGGGCGCTTGTATGGCATGGGAAAGCATGGCGCGGGCGTCGTGCAGGTCGTCGAGAATTTTCCGACAGCGCTCGTAGAACAATTGACCTTCGGCGGTCAGGCCGACTTTGCGCGTGCTGCGGTGCAGCAGGCGCACATTCAGCGAGGCTTCGAGTTTGGCGACATTCTTGCCCACCGCCGAGGCGGAAACCCCCAGTGCCCGCGCTGCCCCCACGAAGCTGAGGGCTTCTGCCGTTTTGACGAAGGCGATCACGCCGCTGAGATTATCCGTCACGCCATTACATCCATTCAGTCCGTTATGAGTGGAATGTAAGGCTGTTTATCGACGATTGCATCCTGTCTAGAGTCTTTGTCTTCATAAAACAGCCGGAATGCCCCCCCATGCACACCACCACCGAGACCCTGCCCGCCCCGGGCCGCCATGCCATCCTGGCCGCGATTTGCCTGGCGGCGTTGGTGTTGCCCATGAGCTTTACCGGCGGCGCTGTCGCCACGCCATTTATCGGCCAGACATTCGCCGCCCACCCCACGCAACTGGCGTGGATCACCAACGCGTTCATGCTCAGCTTCGGCAGCTTGTTGATGGCCGCCGGCACCCTCGCCGACCGCTATGGGCGCAAGCGCCTGTTTTTATGGGGCATGGCACTGTTTACTGGCGCCTCCCTGTGGCTGACGGTGGCACCGGGCATGCTCTGGCTGGATGCCTTGCGCGCACTGCAGGGCGTCGCGGCGGCCATCGCGCTGGCCAGCGGTTGTGCGGCGCTGGCCCAGGAATTTGACGGGCATGCGCGCACGCGCGCCTTCAGCCTGCTGGGCACCACCTTCGGCGCGGGGCTGGCGTTTGGCCCGCTGTTGTCGGGGCTGCTGATCGAACAGTGGGGCTGGCGCGCGATTTTCCTCGGCACGGCCGTGCTGGCAGGCCTCTCGCTCATGCTCGCCGCGCCGACCCTGCGGGAAAGCCGCGATCCCCGGGCACTGCGCCTGGACACGGCCGGCGTGCTGACGTTTTCGGCCATGCTGGTGAGCTTGACCACAGCGGTCATCCTCGCGCCGGAACAGGGTTGGGGCGCGGCGAGCACACGGTACCTGCTGGCGGCGGCCGCCGTGTTGCTGCTGGTGTTTATCCTCGTTGAACATCGCGTCCGCCACCCGATGCTCGACCTGCAGCTGTTTCGCTTTGCGCGCTTCCTTGGCGTGCAACTGCTGCCGATCGGCACCTGTTACTGCTACATCGTCCTGATCGTGTTGCTGCCGCTGCGCTTTATCGGCGTCGAAGGCCACGGCGCGTCCGAGGCAGGCTTGATGATGCTCGCACTGTCGGCGCCCATGCTGGGGGTGCCGATGCTCGCGGCGACGCTCACGCGCTGGCTGTCGGCGGGCGTGCTGTGCGCCATTGGCCTGCTGATCGCGGCGGCGGGCTTGTATGCGCTGAGCCTGGTTCAGGTCGGCCAGCCGTGGCAGACAGTGGTCGCGATGCTGATCATCGGCATCGGCACCGGGTTGCCATGGGGCTTGATGGACGGGCTGGCGATCAGCGTGGTTCCCAAAGAACGTGCGGGTATGGCGGCGGGGATTTTCAATACCACACGCGTGGCCAGTGAGGGCGTGGCGCTGGCGGTCACCCTGGCGGTGTTGAGCGCCCTGGTTGCGCGTCATCTGCCGCAGCACACGGCGCTGGACGTTTCCGTCATTGCGCAGAGCCTGGTCATGGGCAATGTGCAGCACGCCAGTGCGAGCCTGCCCGTGGCGGTGTTGCGCACGGCCTATATCGCCGGCTTCAACAACTTGTTGCAACTGCTGGCGGGCTTCACCCTGCTGACGGCGGCGGCGGTGTTGATTTTCCTCGGTCGACGCCCCATCGCGCCCCTCCACGCCGAGGCCGCACAGGGAGCGCCGAGCTGAATGGCAGGCACAAAAAAAGCCCGCTCGATGAGCGGGCTTTCTGTGGTGACCTGGCGTTCAGCGTTCCAGGTTACCGAATATGGCGCAGCGGACGGGACTCGAACCCGCGACCCCCGGCGTGACAGGCCGGTATTCTAACCGACTGAACTACCGCTGCGCGTAACACTTGAAGCGAATGGTGGGTGATGACGGGATCGAACCGCCGACCCTCTGCTTGTAAGGCAGATGCTCTCCCAGCTGAGCTAATCACCCTTCACTTTCGGTGTGGGCCGCATCATATACGAAAAATCCGCAATGTGTTGATTTAAATGCAATTTATTTTAAATATTTTCCAATGAGCGGCGCGCCCCGGTAAAAACGGGCTTCTTCTGGGCCAAACGCGGCGCTATTGCGTTTACCCGATGGCCCGTTATCAGGTCACCCCGCACCGGGTTTTCCAAAGCCCAGACCGCAAAAAGCCCGCTCAATGAGCGGGCTTGCCGTGCCCCCCCTCCGTCAGAAGTCGAAGAACACTGTTTCTTCTTCGCCCTGTATGCGGATATCAAAACGATAAGCCAACTTGCCATCAACCGTGCAACGCTTGGCGACCAGCGTCTCCCGACGTTGAGGCTGCTCGATCAGATTCAGCACCGGATCGACCGCATTGGCCTGGGCTTCGTCGTCGAAGTACACCCGGGTCTGCAAGTGAATATTGATGCCCCGCGCGAACAGCGAAACATTGACGTGCGGCGCCATCGGCACACCTGCAGCGTTCTTCACGGTGCCCGGCTTGACGGTATGGATCTGCCACTCGCCAGTATCCGTGGTCGCCGTGCGGCCAAAACCGTTGAAGGGCTTTTCCAGGTTGTAGTCGCTGTCGTAAACGCCTTCGTGGTCAGCCTGCCAACATTCCAGGAACGCATCGCGGATCAGGTGACCGTTGCCGTCATAGACATGGCCCAGTAACAGGATGTGCTCCCCCGGCGCACCAGGCTTGGCCATTTCGTTCCAGATTTCCTGCTCGCGGGGCGGGTTGCCTGCCGCCTCCAGCGCCAGGCCGATATGCACGTAAGGACCGGCGGTTTGCGACGGGGTTTCAGGCAGAAGTTCAACGGGCATGGACGTGCCTCCTCAACGGTTTTCGAAGTGGGTCTTGCGCTGACCGCGCAGAACGATATCAAAGCGATAAGCCAGGCAATCCATGGGATTGGCCATGCTCATATCAAGCCTTGCGATCAGGCTCTGCACCGCATCCGGATTGGCGATCGACTTGACGATCGGGCACATCGGGATGAGCGGGTCACCTTCGAAATACAGCTGGGTGATCAATCGCGTGGCAATCGACGGGCCACTGATGGAGAAGTGAATATGCGCCGGACGCCAGTCGTTGGGACCATTGCGCCACGGATACGGGCCGGGCTTGACCGTGCGGAAACTGTAGTTGCCGTCGCGGTCGGTCAAGGCACGGCCGACGCCACCGAAGTTAGGGTCGATGGGGGCCAGATAGCTGTCTTTCTTGTGCCGATAGCGACCACCGGCATTGGCTTGCCACATTTCCACCAGGGTATGGGGAATCGGCTTACCGTACTGGTCACAGATCCGACCGGCGACGATGATGCGCTCGCCGATGGGCAAGCCCCCGTGGTTGAAGTTCAGCAGCAGATCGTTATCGTGCTGCCCCATCTTCAGGTGGGAAAAGTCCGGGCCGCTGGTTTCCGAGCGGGATAGGGGAATGCTCACCAAGGCTTGACGCGGGGAACGCAGGATCGAGGTTTTGTAGTCAGGCGTCAGGGCTTTGGGGTGCCAATTACGATCACGAATGACGAAACGGCTGTTGTCCGCATCAGACATGTCGGTTTCCTTTTTGTTATGGATGAAAATCAGGGGTGAACGCTGGGTAACCGGCAATCACCGCCCCAGTCTCGCCTGATCAGGCGTCCTCCAACACTGAAAAAACCGACCCTATCCATATCCAAATGGTTATGGATAGCTGCCTTCGCGATATTCCGCGCCCACCTCGCGCAACACCTCCACGCACCATTGAGCCGCCATGGACAGCGTCAGCGAGGGATTGCTGCACAGCCCCACAGAACCACCGGGTTCACGAATACCCAGCTCCAACTCAAACAGATCACCTCGATTCAGGTCCTGCCTGACCGCATCAAAAGGCGCGACCCAGATCGCCTGACTGCCCTGCACATAACGCCGACTCAAGATCAACGACAGGGTTTCCAGACGCTGGCGCGGCGGGCTGATGCCGTGCTGCACAAACAGGCTGTCGGCGTATTTGCGGATCGTCGTCCCCGCCAGCGGCAACACCAGCGGATAATTTTCGATATGTTCATGCGCCTGCGGGTCAGCCAATAGCGGATGGCCGTTACGCACCACCAGGGTCATGGATTCGCTGTACAGATGCTCGAACATCAGCCCCAGGATCTGCGGGCTATCGGTCATGCGTCCGACCACCAGGTCCAACTCCCCTACACGCAATTGCGACAACAGGTACGCGCTCGGCCCGGTCACCACGCTCACGACCAACGCGGGATGTCGGGCATGCAAACGACAGACGACCTCGGGCACCAGCAAACTTTCCACGGTGGACAGCACGCCGAGCCTGGCGGTGAAGGGTTCGTGCTCGCCGGCACGCAGGCTATTCACCCCTTCCCGCAGCGCTTGTACGCTCGGCCCGGCATAACGCAAAAAAGCCACTCCGGCTTCAGTCAACGCCGCGCCACTTTTGCTGCGCACGAATAAAGTGGCGGTCAGCAGGGTTTCGAGTTCTTTGAGGGTCTTGGACAGCGCCGGCTGGCTGATCGCCAATTTTTCCGAGGCGCGCGCCAGGCTGCCCTGGCGCGCCACTTCGAGAAAGCACACCAGATGGCGGAATTTGATGCGGGTATCGATATTCACCGTATGTTGCCGCCTTCGAGGTGTCCCCTGCCGCGCGTGAAAAAGCGCGAGAAGTAAGCTGGTTCGGAAGATTACCCGCGAAAGTGTACCGCCGATCGATCTCTCCACACAGCGAACGCAGGTTGGGCGGCGTCGCCAGGGCGCCGAATCCCGGGCACAAAAAAGCCCGCTCGATGAGCGGGCTTTCTGTGGTGACCTGGCGTTCAGCGTTCCAGGTTACCGAATATGGCGCAGCGGACGGGACTCGAACCCGCGACCCCCGGCGTGACAGGCCGGTATTCTAACCGACTGAACTACCGCTGCGCGTAACACTTGAAGCGAATGGTGGGTGATGACGGGATCGAACCGCCGACCCTCTGCTTGTAAGGCAGATGCTCTCCCAGCTGAGCTAATCACCCTTCGTTTCGGTGTGGCGCGCATTCTACGGAGCGACCCAAGGTCTGGCAAGCACTTTCTTAAATCTTTTTTTTCAGCCCTTCCAATGGCTTAGGCAGGGTTGGCCTCAGCCGCTATCAAGACAATAATGCCCCCCTTTGTATAAAGGAGAGACTCACCCCATGTGGTTCAAGAACCTGCTTATCTATCGCCTGACCCAAGATCTGCCTGTTGATGCCGAGGCGTTGGAAACTGCAATGGCCACCAAACTGGCGCGCCCTTGTGCAAGCCAGGAGTTGACCACTTACGGTTTCGTCGCGCCTTTCGGTAAAGGTGAAGACGCTCCCCTGGTCCACGTCAGCGGTGACTTCCTGCTGATCGCTGCGCGCAAGGAAGAACGCATCCTGCCGGGTAGCGTGGTGCGTGATGCACTGAAAGAGAAAGTCGAAGAGATCGAAGCCGAGCAAATGCGCAAGGTCTATAAAAAGGAGCGGGACCAGATCAAGGATGAAATCATCCAGGCCTTCCTGCCGCGCGCGTTTATCCGTCGCTCGTCGACCTTCGCCGCGATCGCGCCGAAACAGGGTCTGATCCTGGTCAACTCGGCCAGCCCGAAACGCGCCGAAGACCTGCTGTCGACCCTGCGTGAAGTGATCGGCACCCTGCCGGTGCGCCCACTCACCGTGAAAACCGCGCCAACCGCGATCATGACCGACTGGGTCACCACCCAGAAACCGGCCGATGACTTCTTCGTCCTCGACGAATGCGAACTGCGCGACACCCACGAAGACGGCGGCATCGTGCGCTGCAAGCGCCAGGACCTGACCAGCGAAGAAATCCAGCTGCACCTGAGCACCGGCAAAGTGGTGACCCAACTGTCGCTGGCCTGGCAGGACAAGCTGTCCTTCATGCTCGACGACAAGATGACCGTCAAGCGCCTGAAGTTCGAAGACCTGCTGCAGGACCAGGCCGAACAGGACGGTGGCGACGAAGCCCTGGGCCAACTGGATGCCAGCTTTACCCTGATGATGCTGACCTTCGGCGAATTCCTGCCGGCGCTGATCGAAGCACTGGGCGGCGAAGAGACCCCACAGGGTATCTAAGCGCACTATCGCCTTACTGTAGGAGCGAGCTTGCTCGCGAAAAACCTGAGCGCGCCGCGTGCATTCAAAATGCCCGCGTCATCGTTGACGATTTTCGCGAGCAAGCTCGCTCCTACAATGGTTTTTCCGTACACCTAATAATAAGGACTTCCCCATGCGCGCACTCGCCGCCTTGAGTCGCTTCGTCGGCAATACCTTCGCCTACTGGGTGTTGATCTTTGCCGTGCTGGCCTTCGTCGAACCCGGCTGGTTCATCGGCTTGAAAAGCGCCATCGTCCCGCTGCTGGGCCTGGTGATGTTCGGCATGGGGCTGACCCTCAAACTCGAAGACTTCGCCGAAGTCGCCCGCCATCCGTGGCGTGTGGCCCTGGGCGTGGTCGCGCACTTTGTGATCATGCCGGGCGTGGCCTGGTTGCTGTGCCGGGCCTTCAACCTGCCGCCCGAAATCGCCGTCGGCGTGATCCTCGTCGGCTGCTGCCCAAGCGGCACCTCGTCCAACGTGATGACCTGGCTGGCCCGTGGCGACCTGGCGTTGTCGGTGGCGATCGCCGCCGTCACCACCCTCCTCGCGCCACTGCTGACCCCGGCGCTGATCTGGCTGCTGGCTTCGGCCTGGCTGCCGGTGTCGTTCATGGAATTATTCTGGTCGATCCTGCAAGTGGTGCTGTTGCCGATCGTGCTTGGCGTGGTGGCGCAACGTGTGCTCGGCGAGCGGGTCCGCCATGCGGTGGAGGTGCTGCCGCTGGTATCGGTGGTGAGCATCGTGATCATCGTCGCCGCCGTGGTGGCCGCCAGCCAGGCCAAGATCGCCGAGTCGGGCCTGCTGATCATGGCCGTGGTGATGCTGCACAACAGCTTCGGTTACGTGCTGGGCTATTTCACCGGCCGCCTGTTCAAGCTGCCGTTGGCGCAACGCAAGTCGCTGGCATTGGAAGTGGGCATGCAGAACTCCGGGCTGGGTGCCGCGCTGGCCAGCGCGCATTTTTCGCCGCTGGCCGCAGTGCCGAGTGCGCTGTTCAGTGTCTGGCACAATATTTCCGGGGCGCTGCTGTCGACGTACTTCCGCCGCATGAGCGAAAAGGAAGACCGCCGCACCCTGGAAGCCACTGCGAAAACTTGATCGTTTGATCAATCTTCGGCACTCTACCGAACGCCGCGGGGACGACCCCACGACGCTATCGCGTACACATCAGGGGACGACCCCGCTTTTATAGAGGGAGGTCATCATGTCCTGGATCATTCTGGTTTTCGCCGGGCTGTTCGAAGTCGGCTGGGCCGTCGGCTTGAAATACACCGACGGCTTTAGCAAGCCGCTGCCCACCGCCCTGACGATTGCCGCCATGGCCATCAGCCTCGGCCTGCTGGGGCTGGCCATGAAGGAATTGCCGCTGGGCACCGCCTACGCCATCTGGACCGGCGTGGGTGCAGTGGGCACGGTGATCGCCGGGATTATCCTGTTCGGGGAATCCATGGCGCTGTTCCGGCTGGCCAGTGTGGCGTTGATCATCGCCGGGTTGGTGGGGCTCAAGATCAGCGCGTAGCCTCTGCCGGCACGCAGTCTCGCCCCCCACCTACATAATTCCCCCCGCAGCAACGATCGACGCATGGTTACGTATAGCGCTGGCGTAATGGCAAACCAAACTCGTAGAGCAGCGCGTTTTCGGTGAAGGGCCAGACGTTGTAGGTGGAGGCCGGCAGATTCGGGTCGAATTTATAGGGGGCGTGGCTGGTGAAGAGTCCGACCGCCTGGCGCTCAAAATTATCCTCGTACACCGGCATGAACCGGGGTCGGCCATTTGAATCGTAGCCCACCATTCTGGAGCCTGAAAAAGTCGTACCTGTCAGCGCAGAGCCTTCACCAAAATTGATCGCATGGGCGAGCTCATGTTGCAGAACAACGATCGGAGGCCGTTGGTCCCCCGGAACAATGAAGTTAGGTTGATACGTCAGGACCGGATCTGTTGCAGGTATGCCCGCAACGCCGTCTTTGACAAAACCGTCGCCATAATCAGCACGGCGGCCTTCATCGCTGCGCGTAACTCCGAGACCTGGATCACTGTAGTCATAGAAACTACCATCGGCCCCTTGTCGGATCTTGACAGGCGCTTCAAGCGAATCGATTTTTGCAAGCACCCTCTGCCCCACCGGCGAACCTCTGAGAAACTCAAGGTCATCATTTACACGCTGGCGGAACTCCGGGCTTCCTTCGACTTTGATCCCGCGATGACCGACGTCAAGGGGGGCGACTTCCCGAAAGCCTGACTGGGAACGGAGCTGGCTCAGATCGTCGACCCCTCGCCGTCCGAAGACACGATCATTTTCATTGGTTGTCTGGACAGTATCCCGCCCCCTCCCGGTATAAATAGCATTGCTGTCTCCCCCGACGATATGGTCATCGCCCGGTCCGCCATGCAGAATGTTGTGCCCCCTTCCGCCATAAATCAGATCGTTATCCTCCCCGCCATCCACGTAGTTGGTTTTGGTATCTGGCCCTCCGCCTGCACGCAATTCATCGCTGCCTTTGCCACCGTAAATCACAGCATTGCCACTGCCCCCGGTGATAAAGTCATTTCCATCATTACCTTCGGCGTAGCTTTCACCGCTGCCCAGGTTAATCACGTCAGAACCCTCCCCGCCGAACACATTCGTCTTGCCCGACCCGGCGTAAACCGTATCGTTACCCGCGCCGGCATAGATAAACGTTTCCCGACTCCCCCCGTAACCGATGCTGACGCCATCATTCCCCCCGCCGGTTTCGACCACAACGCCCTGTTTGATTGCGGGATTTTCATGATGTTGAATGTCGTAGGATTTCCCATTGATCTGCGCGAGGAGCCCACCGTCCCGGCTTTCTTCGATATGGATAGAATCATCACCATTGCCGGTTTTGATGCGAAGGGTCTCATGGTTCCGTTGTGCACGAGACGAGGTGCCACGTTCGCGAGTAATGCTGACATTGCCATCATGGTATCCCCGACTCGGGTCGACCTTGGTCGGCGCAGAGGGTGATGAAGGGCCGCCAAAATCAATACTGCCTTGCCGGCCCTCAGCCTTGGCGCGAACCTGTTCACGACTGGGCGCGCTCTGGAAGTATGAATCGGCCGGCGCAGCATCAGATTGCCTTGCACGCCGCTGGAGATCGGAGTCACTGCCATAAGTCACCGGGCCAGCCTCGACTGAACCAATCTCCACCCTGGATGGCCCATGAGTATTGTTGTACATAAACGGCACATTGGCAGTGATCGGAGCCGCATGGGCGGCCTGTCTGACGGGATCACTCGCCGCGCGATAGGCCGAGTTGGCTTTTTGATCTTCGCCGGAGTAAGCCAGCTGCGGCTGCGGTGAAGCAGCAGAAGCAGAAGTAGAAGTTGAGTCCATCGTTAGCTCCCGTCATACGCAGAGGAAGACGATAACTCTGTGGCGTGCTGACCGAAAACGTTCCTCCAATAGAGTGAAAAATTACCGGACTGGGCATGAAGGAGCCGCGTCACGCCGGAACATCCTGGCGCCACACCGCTCGCCAGCAGCACGCATGCCGAGTAAACCCGGCTCGCTACTTCACCGCCCCCCGCAGTTCCCCGACCAAACCCTGCAAGTGCGACGGTGTCGCTGCCTGCGCCGTTACCGGCTGGCCGACCACCAGTGTCACGCGCGACCAAATGCGATGAAAGAAGCCCTTGTTAGGGTCGCGGCTGAAAAAACTCCCCCACAAGCCCTGCAACGCCAATGGAATCACCGGCACCGGCGTCTCTTCCAGAATGCGCGTCACACCACCGCGGAACTCGTTCATCTCGCCATCACTGGTCAACTTGCCTTCCGGGAAGATGCACACCAACTCGCCGTCCTTCAGGTACTGCGCAATTCGTGTGAAGGCTTTTTCGTAGATCTGGATGTCTTCATTACGCCCGGCAATCGGAATCGTCCCGGCGGTGCGAAAGATGAAGTTGAGCACCGGCAAGCGGTAGATCTTGTAGTACATGACAAAGCGAATCGGCCGACGCACCGCGCCACCAATCAACAGCGCATCGACGAACGAGACGTGGTTGCACACCAGCAAGGCCGCGCCTTCGTCCGGGATCAGTTCCAGGTTGCGATGCTCGACGCGGTACATGGAATGGCTGAGCAGCCAGATCATGAAACGCATGGTGAACTCGGGGACGATCTTGAAGATGTAGGCGTTGACCGCCACGTTGAGCAGCGACACCACCAGGAACAGCTCGGGGATCGACAGCTTGGCCACGCTCAGCAGCAGGATCGACACAATCGCCGAGACCACCATGAACAGCGCGTTGAGGATGTTGTTGGCGGCGATCACCCGCGCCCGTTCGTTCTCGGCGGTGCGCGACTGGATCAGTGCGTACAACGGCACGATATAGAAGCCGCCGAACACACCCAGGCCGAGGATATCGAACAACACCCACCAGGCCTGGCCGTACCCGAGCACCGCCAGCCAGTCGTTGGCCTGCACGTTCTGCGGCATCCCGCCGGAATGCCACCACAGCAGCAGGCCGAACACCGTCAGGCCGAAGGAGCCAAACGGCACCAGGCCGATTTCCACTTTACGCCCGGAGAGTTTTTCGCAGAGCATCGAGCCCAGCGCGATGCCCACCGAGAACACCGTGAGGATCAGGGTCACCACGGTTTCGTCGCCGTACAACCATTCCTTGGCGTAGGCCGGGATCTGCGTCAGGTAGATCGCGCCGACAAACCAGAACCACGAGTTGCCGACGATCGAGCGCGACACCGCCGGGGTCTGCCCCAGGCCCAGGCGCAAGGTGGCCCAGGACTGGCTGAAGATGTTCCAGTCCAGCCG
Organism: Pseudomonas sp. GV105; assembly: GCF_003058185.1. Taxonomy (NCBI): domain Bacteria; kingdom Pseudomonadati; phylum Pseudomonadota; class Gammaproteobacteria; order Pseudomonadales; family Pseudomonadaceae; genus Pseudomonas; species Pseudomonas sp. GV105. Next base: position 461,966 of record NZ_QBUF01000002.1, on the reverse strand, counting down.
CAGTTGCGGCGAAGACGCCGCCGCCCGCGGAATGCCGCGGCTGGCCAGGTAACCCAGCAGCGCTACGCCGACAATCGCCACCGCCACCACCGGCGCGTAATGGGCGGACGACATCATGATCCCGGCGCCGATGGTGCCAGCGAGGATCGCCAGGAACGTGCCCATTTCCACCAGGCCGTTGCCGCCCACCAGCTCATCCTCACGCAGGGCCTGAGGCATGATCGAGTACTTCACCGGGCCGAACAGCGCGGAATGGGTGCCCATGGCAAACAACGCCAGCAGCATCAGTTCCAGATGATTGAACAAAAAGCCGGTGGCGCCGACGGCCATGATCACGATCTCGCCGACCTTGATCGCGCGGATCAACGCGTCCTTGTTGAATTTCTCGCCAAACTGCCCGGCCAGCGCCGAGAACAGGAAGAACGGCAGGATAAACAACAAGGCGCACAGGTTGACCCAGATGGCGCGGTCACCGTCGATGCTCAACTTGTAGAGAATCGCCAGGATCAGCGATTGCTTGAAGATGTTGTCGTTGAAGGCACCCAGTAATTGGGTAATGAAGAACGGCAGAAAGCGCCGTGTGCGCAGCAAGGTGAATTGTGAGGGGTGGCTCATCGTCCGTGTTCCTGCGTGGCCTGGTTTTTTTTCAGGCCACGACTTTACCTAATCCCGCTTACTTATTCCCTAATCCTGCAATACACGGCGAAACAAAAAGCTCACCTTTATAGGCCCCCTGAACGGTGCGCTTGGCGACGACCAACCACATCAGCGCCAACGCCAGCACCAGCACGCCGCCCACTACGCTGAAGAACCCCAGGTGCAACACATTCGCCAGCTTCAACGTGGCCAGGGCGTAGACCCCCAACGGAAAGGTGAAGCCCCACCAGCCCAGGTTGAACGGGATGCCGGCGCGCAGGTAACGCAGGGTGATCAGCACTGCGATCAGCATCCACCACAAACCGAAGCCCCACAGGGTAATCCCGGCGATCAGGCCCAGGCCGTAGGCGATTTCACCGACAGTGGGCAAGCCATTGGCGGCGAAGATCGCCGGTGCATCGCCGCCCAGCAGCAGCATACCGAGGGCGCCGGTGCCGATCGGGCCAAGTGCCAGCCAGCTCGACGCGGCCATGTTGGCGTGGGGCAGCTTATGCAGGGCCATGCGCAGCATCAGGATGGTCAGAATGCTGAACGCCACCGGCAGGGAAAATGCCCACAGCACGTAGCTGGTCACCAGCATCACCAGTTGCCCGTGGGCATCCGCCAGGTGCGTCGCCAACAAGCCACCGCTGGCAGCGGCGACTTCAGCGGCGACCACCGGCAACAGCCAGACGGCGGTCATCTGGTCGATGCTGTGTTCCTGGCGCGTGAACATCATGAACGGAATCAGCACACCGCAGGCCACTGCCATCGCCACGTCCAGCCACCACAGCGCTTCGGCCAGCGGCACCACGCCAGCACCCCAGCGCGGCAGGCCGAACAGCAGCAAACCGTTGAGCAGCGTAGCCAGGCCCATGGGAATGGTGCCGAAGAACATCGATACCGTGGAGTGCCCGAAGATCCGTCGCGCTTCGTCGAAAAACATCACCCAGCGCGCCGCATACAAGGCGCTGAACAGGATGAACAGGCCGATGGTGAACAGCCACAACCCTTCGGCGATGGCGTACATGCCGGGCAGATTGACCGGCAGTTGCGCCAGCGCCAGCGCCAACACCCCGGTGCCCATGGTGGCGGCGAACCAGTTCGGGGTGAACTGGCGGATCACTTCCCGCGGACGGGCCAGGTGGCTGAAGGGTTTGTAGTTCAGGGTGGTCGAGCAGGTCATGATGGCAATCCTCTTCCTCGTAGGAGGTTGGGGCCATGGTAGAACCTGAGCGCATATCTATATAACGGGTAATATCTCTAACTGTTATCTATTTTACCAATATAGCATCAGGCGCTGCCCTTGCACCCGACCCGCAATGCATCCTGGCGCAGCAACCCGGCCAGGGCGCCGAGGGTCAGCATGATCAGCACGACACCATAGCCGTCCGTGGTGGCGATGAGGCCAAAACTGCGGATCAGATTGCCCGCCAGCAAAGACGGCAGGCAGAACGCCAGGTAGCTCAGCACGTAAAACGCCGACATCAACCCCGCCCGCTCATGGGGCAAGGCCAGCGGCACCACACTGCGCAAGGCCCCGAGAAAGCCCGCGCCAAAACCACTGCCGGCGATCAACGTGGCGATGAAAAACAGCGGCAGGCTGGCGCTGTGGACCGCCGCGAGGATCAGTGCCACGCCAACGGCCAGCAGGCTGGCGCCCAACCGCAGGACCTTGTGGGCCGGGCGATTGCGCAGGCTGAAAATCATCAGCGCGCCGCTCAAGGTCAACACCGCGACTAGGCCGCCACCGATCAGGTTGGAGGTCGAGCCGGTCGCCGCCCGTACCAGCGACGGCGCCAGGGACAAATAGAAGCCGCCCATGGCCCACACCGCCACGTCCACCGGCAACGACAGCCACAACGCCCGGCGCGCTTGCGGCGGCACGTGCAAAGTCGGGCGCAATGACGCCAGCGCGCCGGGGATGCGACTGACGGTTTCCGGCAAACGCCACACATACATGGCCTGCCCGAGCATCAACGCGAGCAGTGTCCAGTAGATCAACTGGGTGGGCAGCGGCGCGAATTCCACCAGCAGGCTGCTGCCCATCGCGCCACAAGCCATGCCCAGCAAGGGCGCGACGCTATTGACCAGCGGCCCCTGTTGGCGGTCGGTGTCGAGCAGGGCCGCGCCCAATACCGCGGTGGCCATGCCGGTGGCGAAACCCTGCAGCGTCCGTGCGGCGATCAGCCAGGCCACGCTGCTCTCATTGATAAACAGCAGCATCGCCAGCATATTCAGGGCCAGTGCGGCAAAAATCACCGGCTTGCGCCCCAGGTGATCCGACAGCGAGCCCACGGTCAACAGCGCCGCCAGCAGGCTCAAGGCGTAGACCCCGAAGATCAGTGTGAGCATGCCCGAGGAAAAATGCAGGCCCTCCTGGTACAGGTGATACAACGGCGTCGGCGCGCTGGAGGCCGCCAGGAACGTCAGCAAGGTGATCGCCAGGAACACCAGGCTGGAACGATGAGAAGTGAGGCTGGACATGGGCACGCTCCGTTAAAGCTAATATTTTGCTTTTGTCGAGTGTGCTACTGCTCGCCGCTTAAAGCAAATTCTTTGTGTTAAGGTCACAGGCATGGCGATAAAAGAAGGCCTCCGCCCGGGGGGCCGTAGTGCCCGGGTACAAGAATCCGTCCATTCGGCGGTGCGCGAACTGCTGGAAACCCATGAGCGGTCCAGCGTCACCGTACCGATGATCGCGGCGCGCGCGGGCGTCACGCCGTCGACCATCTACCGCCGCTGGGGCGACCTCTCGGTGTTGCTCGCCGATGTGGCCCTGGCGCGCATGCGCCCGGACAGCGCGCCGGCCAACACCGGCAGCCTGCGCGGCGACCTGCGGGCGTGGGCCGAGCAATACCTGGATGAGATGAGTTCGGAGCCGGGGCGCAACATGATGCGCGATGTGCAATCCAGCCAGACGCCGGGGTATTGCGTGAGCATCCTTAGCGGGCAGCTTCAAACGATCGTCGAGCGCTACCCGAACGCCACGCCGCCACCGCCGAGCGCGGACCGCCTGATCAACCTGCTCGCGGCGCCGACGGTGTTTCGCATTCTGTTCTCCCCCGCGCCACTGGCGGTGGATGAGCTGCACGCGCTGATCGAGTTGGCGCTGCAAGGGTAAAGACGTTATTCAGAAACCAATGTGGGAACGGGGCCCGCTCCCACATTTTTTACGGCGTGTAATCCGGCGTTACGTCCGCATCCCGCGCCCGCTCACCAGCAACCGCGCGCAACCGATGTACAACACCGCCGTGGCCACGACCATGAAGGTGATCGCCACGCTGATCCGGATATCCGACACGCCCAGGATGCCGTAGCGGAAGGCGTTGACCATGTGCAGCACCGGGTTGGCCAGCGACACGGTCTGCCAGAACGGCGGCAGCAAGGTAATGGAGTAGAACACCCCGCCCAGGTAGGTCAGCGGCGTCAGCACGAAGGTCGGGATGATCGAAATGTCATCGAAGTTGCGGGCAAACACCGCGTTGATGAAGCCCAGCAGCGAGAAGATCGTCGCCGTCAGCACCACCACCACCAGGGTGATGCCGAGGTGATGCACTTGCAGTTGGGTGAAGAACAACGACAACAAGGTCACGATCACGCCGACCATCAAGCCACGCAGCACGCCGCCCAAGGTGTAGCCGATCAGAATGGTGTGCGGCGACACCGGCGAAACCATCAGTTCTTCGATGGAGCGCTGGAACTTGCTGCCGAAGAAACTCGACACCACGTTGCCGTAGGAGTTGGTGATCACCGACATCATGATCAGGCCCGGCACGATGTACTCCATGTAGGTGAAACCGCCCATGCCGCCGATCTGCCGGCCGATCAGGTTACCGAAGATCACGAAGTACAGGACCATGGTGATCGCCGGCGGCAGCAGGGTCTGCGGCCAGATCCGGGTAAAGCGTTTCACTTCGCGGTAGACGATGGTTTGCAGGGCGATGAGGTTGGGTTGCAGTTCAGAATTCATACCGCCACCTTCGCCAGGTTTTTTTCCACCAGGGACACGAACAACTCCTCAAGGCGATTGGTTTTGTTACGCAGGCTCAGCACTTCGATGTGCTGGGTCGCCAATTGGCCGAACAGCGCGGTGATGCCCATGGCTTTATCCACCTGGACTTCCAGGGTGCGGCTGTCCACCAGGCGGCATGGGTAGCCGAGCAATTGCGGCGGCGCCGACCGTTCGGTCTTCAGGTCGAGCAGGAAGGTTTCCACATGCAACTGGCCCAGCAGGTTGCGCATGCTGGTGTTCTCGACAATGGTGCCGTGGTCGATGATGCCGATGTTGCGGCACAGTTGCTCAGCCTCTTCCAGGTAATGGGTGGTGAGGATGATGGTGATGCCTTTCTGGTTCAGCTCGGTGAGGAAGGTCCACATCGAGCGACGCAGTTCAATGTCCACCCCCGCGGTGGGCTCATCGAGGATCAGCAGGCGCGGTTCGTGGACCAGCGCGCGGGCGATCATCAAGCGTCGCTTCATGCCGCCGGAGAGCGAACGCGAAGGCACGTCGCGCTTGTCCCACAGGCCCAGTTGGGTCAGGTACTGCTCGGCGCGTTCCTTGGCGACTTTCGACGGGATGCCGTAGTAGCCGGCCTGGGTCACGACGATGTCGAAGGTCTTTTCGAACTGGTTGAAGTTGAATTCCTGGGGCACCACGCCGATGCAACGCTTGAGCGCCGCCGGGGATTTGTCCAGGTCATGGCCGAAGATATTCACCGTGCCGCTGGTCTTGTTGACCAGGGTCGAGAGAATGCCAATGGTGGTGGATTTGCCGGCGCCATTGGGGCCGAGCAAGGCGAAGAAATCACCTTCGGCAACGTCCAGATCGATACCACTCAGGGCCTGGAAACCGTTGCCGTAGGTTTTGGTTAGCTGCCGGATGGACAGAGCGGAACTCATAGCGGAATACGCACCAAAGAAGGGAATAGGGACAATAGATGAGGGCACACCGTGCATCGTTCAACGGCGGCGCATGACAAACATGGTGCTTGCCCGCGCCGCACAAGTACAGTCACCTGTATTAATAGTCAGTATCAGGTCAACGCGGTCATCACCGCTTTGCGGTACGCCGGGCGCTGTTGCAGGCGTTGGTACCAAGCCTCCAGGTGGGGCATGGCCGGGCGTTCGATGGGCATTTCAAACCAGGCGTAAACAAAGCAGCCCAAGGGGATATCGCCCATGCCGATGGCGTCGCCCGACAGGTAGGGCTGTTCGGCGAGCGCCTTCTCCACGGTGCCGAGTGCATCGATGCAGGCCTGGCGCCCGGCGTTGATGCTGTCCCAGTTCTGTTTTTCCGCCGGGGTGCGTACCACGCCCCAGAACACCGCCTTGAACGGCTCGGCGAGGGTCGAGGTGGTCCAGTCCATCCATTTTTCGGCACTGGCCCGCGCCTTCACGTCGCTCGGGTACCAGTTCGACGCCTGCTTGGCGCAGAGGTAACGCACGATGGTGTTGGATTCCCACAGCACGAAGTCGCCGTCTTCGATCATCGGCACCCGGCCGTTCGGGTTCAATGCGCGGTATTGCGGCGTGTCCACCACGCCAAACGCCCCGCCCGCATCGATGGCCTCATAGTCCAGGCCGAGTTCCTCGGCGCACCACAGGACTTTCCTGACGTTCGATGAATTTTTACGCCCCCAGATCTTCAGCATGACCGCGCCTTATTGTTGATGAACATGGCTTGATGAACGCAGCAGCATACGCCGGTTCACGGGCGGCTTAAATCGTCCTGCATGTCACCCAGCACGCTCGGCATCTGCTCGCCAAACAGGTGCGGGTAACATTTCTCCAGGTGGGCAAAGAAGAAATCTTCGGGCACATCCGCAAATTGCCCATGGTCCACCAGGTACTCCATCGAGCGCTTGCCCTGGCGATTGAAGGCGTGGAACACACTGTCGTTGATCCCATCGAACGCCAGCGGCGGCACATCGAACAGCTCGCACAATTGCTGGTTGAACGCCGGCGTGGCTTTGACCCAGCGCCCGTTCAGGTACAGCTCGGTATAACCGTGCATGGCGAACACATCGCTTTTGAGCAGCGCGATCAGGCGTGGCGTCGACAGGTGATTGCGCACATCCGCCAGGCCGATGCGCGCCGCAATCCCGCAGTGCCGTGCGCAGGCGGCGAGCAAGGTGGCCTTGGGCACGCAGTAGCTCTGGCCGGCAGCCAGGGCGAAGCTGGCGTTCAGGGTGTTGGGGTCGCGGCTGAAGGTATAGGGGTTGTAGCGCACCGCCTCACGCACGGCGTAATAAAGACTGACTGCCTGGTCACCTGAATCCGCGCTGGAACCGCGATGTTTTTCGGCGAACTCCACCACCGCAGGGTGGTCACTATCGATGAAGCGGCTGGGATTCAGGTACGTTTCCATGGGTTTGATCTCCGGGGGAAGCCTGGAGTCTAACGACAGGTCCGCCACAGCGATAACGACGATTCGGCCAAATGTCGGCGCCTGGTGATCGGTGATCCCAAGGTGCTTCCAGTACAACTCGCCACACCCTGATCACCGCGCTTTCTCGGATGCCGACTAAGCTCAACGGTGGTTTCGCCCCTGGTTTCACGGAGGATTGAATATGTTGTTGTTGTGGATACTGGTTCTGGTGGTCGGCATTGCCTACCTGGCACACCGCCGCACCGCGCCCCTGCCCGCCCTCGGCGTGGTCGCCGTATACCTGCTGGCGATGGGCGCCTGGAGCCACGCACCGGGTTGGCTGCTGCTGATCTGCTGGGTGTTGATTGCCATCGTGGCCGCGCCGCTGCTGCTGCCCGACCTGCGCCGCGAATACTTCACCAAGCCGCTGTTCAGTTGGTTTCAGAAGGTCTTGCCGCCAATGTCCGAGACCGAGCGCGATGCCATCGACGCCGGCACCGTCTGGTGGGACGGCGAGCTGTTCAGCGGCCGCCCCGACTGGAACACGTTGCTGGCCTACCCCAAGGCACGCCTGACCGAAGAAGAGCAGGCGTTCATCGATGGGCCGACCGAAGAACTGTGCGCGATGGTCAGCGACTGGCAAATCGGCCAGGCCATGGACCTGCCGCCCGCCGCCTGGGAACACATCAAGACCCATGGTTTCTTCGCCCTGATCATTCCCAAGGAGTACGGCGGCAAAGGCTTCTCCGCCTATGCCCACTCCCAGGTGGCGATGAAACTCGCGACCCGCAGCGGCGACCTGGCGTCCACCGTGATGGTCCCCAACTCCCTCGGCCCGGCCGAGCTGCTGCTGCATTACGGCACCGATGAACAACGCAACCACTACCTGCCGCGCCTGGCCCGTGGCGACGATATTCCCTGCTTCGCCCTGACCGGCCCGCTGGCCGGCTCCGACGCCGGCGCCATGCCCGACACCGGGGTGATCTGCAAAGGTCAATGGCAAGGCGAGGAAACCCTCGGCCTGCGCCTGAACTGGGAAAAACGCTACATCACCCTGGGCCCGGTCGCGACCCTGCTCGGCCTGGCGTTCAAGGCACATGACCCGGACCACTTGCTGGGCGAAGAAGAAGACCTGGGCATCAGCCTCGCGTTGATTCCCACCGATACGCCGGGCGTTGACATCGGCCGTCGTCACCTGCCGCTGGGCGCCGCGTTCATGAACGGGCCCAACTCCGGCAAGGACGTGTTCATCCCCCTGGACTACCTGATCGGTGGCCAGGACATGCTCGGCAAGGGCTGGATGATGCTGATGAACTGCCTGTCGGTGGGCCGCTCGATTTCCCTGCCGGCGGTCGGCACCGGCGCAGCCAAGTTCACCAGCCTGGTGACCGGCCAATACGCCCAGGTACGCGAGCAGTTCAACGTGCCGCTGGCGGCCTTCGAAGGTATCCAGGAAGCCCTCGCCCGCATCGGCGGCAACGCCTGGCTGATGGACAGCGCACGCATACTCACCGCCAACGCGGTGGACCTCGGCGAAAAACCCTCGGTGCTGTCGGCGATCCTCAAGTACCACCTGACCGAGCGCGGCCGCGAATGCATCAGCCACGCCATGGACGTCCACGGCGGCAAGGGCATCATCATGGGCCCGAACAACTACCTGGGCCGCAGTTGGCAAGGCGCGCCGATCTTCATCACGGTGGAGGGCGCGAACATCCTGTCGCGCAACCTGATGATCTTTGGCCAGGGCGCGATCCGTTGCCACCCCTTCGTACTCAAGGAAATGGCCCTGGCCGGCCGCGAAGACCACGACCAGGCGCTCAAGGAATTCGATGGCCTGCTGATGCAGCACATCGGCTTTGCCGTGAGCAACGCCGCCAGCACCCTGGTGCTCAACCTGGGCCTCGGCCACTTCGAAAAAGCCCCCGGCAACCGCTTGAGCCAGGCTTACTTCCGCGCGCTGAACCGCCAAGCTGCGGCGTTCGCCCTGCTCGCCGACCTGAGCATGATGCTGCTGGGCGGCGAGTTGAAACGCCGCGAACGCCTGTCGGCACGCCTGGGCGATGTGCTGAGCCATATGTACCTGGCTTCGGCGGCGCTCAAGCGTTATCACGACCTGGATTCGCCGGACCACCTGGAACCGCTGTTCACCTGGGCCATGGAAGAAAGCCTGGGCGAAGCCGAACGCGCGCTGGATGAACTGCTGAGCAACTTCCCGAACAAGCTGCTCGGTTGCCTGCTGCGGGTCATCGTGTTCCCGTTCGGCCGTCGCCATACCGGCCCGTCCGATGCGCTGGATGCCGAAGTGGCCGCGGTGATCGGTCGCGCCAAGGGCGATCCGACCCTCGAAGAACTGCTGGCTGGCTGCTACCGCCCGCAATCGGCGCAAGACCCGGTGGGCGCCCTGCAACATGCCTGCGACCTGCTCGCCGCCAGCCATCCGCTGCAGAAAAAACTGCATGCGGCCCTCAAAAGCGGCCAGGTCAAACCGGCTGCCGGCGAACCGGCCATCGACGCCGCACTGCACGCCGGGGTGCTGCAACCGGCCGAGGCGCAAACCCTGCGTGAAGCCGAAGCGGCACGGCGCAAGGTGATCGACGTGGATGATTTCAGCAAGGAAGAACTGGCCCAGGCCGCGGGTAAAGTCCGCTGATCCCCCAGGCCATATAATTACGGGCGCTTGAGCTATATACTCTCGCGCCCGTTTTTGCTTTGAGGACTTATCTCGTGTCCAACGTCGTTGCCGATCATCTCGTCTTGCTCGACCACCTGCGCAGCATCCTGGTTGCCGTCGGCGAAGCCGAACAGGTGCCCGAGGAAAGCCACCTGCTGTTCCTGGAGCGTTTCGATGAACTGCGCGCCCTGCTGCCGATCGATCCGATCGAGAGCCAGTACCTGGGCCAGGACATGATGAGCCAGGTCATTCTGCGTTACCCGCAAATCGCCCATCTGGTGCCACGCGACCTGCTGTGGTTCTTCGGCGGCGATTGCCTGCACTTCATGCCCGACGAAGAACTGGACCTGTACCAGGCCCTGGAAGAGCGTCGCTTTGAAGCCGAACAGAACGACGAACCGTTCGACTGGAACCAGGAAAAACAGCTGCTGGCGATGCCGCAGGACCAGAGCAAGCACTGATCATTCAATGTGGGAGGGGGCTTGCCCCCGATGGCGGTGTGTCAGCCAACACATGCATGACTGATCCACCGCTATCGGGGGCAAGCCCCCTCCCACACTACCGAGAGCCAGTACCTGGGCCAGGACATGATGAGCCAGGTCATCCTGCGTTACCCGCAAATCGCCCATCTGGTGCCACGCGACCTGCTGTGGTTCTTCGGCGGTGATTGCCTGCACTTCATGCCCGACGAAGAACTGGACCTGTACCAGGCCCTGGAAGAGCGTCGCTTTGAAGCCGAACAGAACGACGAACCGTTCGACTGGAACCAGGAAAAACAGCTGCTGGCGATGCCGCAGGACCAGAGCAAGCACTGATCATTCAATGTGGGAGGGGGCTTGCCCCCGATGGCGGTGTGTCAGCCAATACATGCATGACTGATCCACCGCTATCGGGCGCAAGCCCCCTCCCACACTACCGTCGGCGCAGCGTCGGCTCGGTGGCCATGCACGCCACCAGGTAATCAATGAACACCCGCACCTTCGGCGGCAGGTACCGCGTCGGCGAGTGCAGCAGCCAGGCCTCGCCATGGTAGGACGCAATAAAGTCCCACTCAGGCAACACCTGCACCAGGCGCCCCTCATCCAACGCATGCCGCGCCGTGAAATACGGCAAGCTGCCAATCCCCACATGCTGCAACACCGCATCCAGGCGCACGCCGGTGTGGTTCGCCGCATACCGCCCCCGAACGCCCACCGTGACCGCCTTGCCCGCCCGGCGAAACTTCCAGCGCGAGTCCCCCGGGGTTTCGCCCAGGTAGATGCAACTGTGCGCCAGCAGATCATGGGGATGACTCGGCGTGCCGTGCTCGGCGAGGTACTGCGGCGTCGCGCACAATACGTGTTCGATGGGCAGTAATTGCCGCCCCACCAGGCCCGGCGGCGGGCTGTCGGTGATACGGATACTCAGGTCGACGTTGTCATCGATCAGGTCCACCTGCCGGTCCTCGAGGATCAGTTGCACATCGACCTTGGGATAGCGCCGCAGAAATTCCGGCATATACGGATGCACCACGAACCGCCCCACCGCCTTGGGCACGCTGACCCGCACCAGGCCCTCGGCCTCGTGGGTGAACTGGCCGCTGATTTCCATCACCGAGCGCGCCGCGTTGACCATCTCCTGGCAACGCTTGAACACCTCTTCGCCGCCCTCGCTCAAACGCAGTTTGCGCGTGGTGCGTTGCAGCAGGCGCGTGGCCAACGCCTGTTCGAGACGCGAGATGCTGCGGCTCACCGCCGAAGGCGACACGCTCAGTTGTCGCGCTGCCGCAGAAAAACTGCCGGCTTCCACCACTTTGACGAAAATCGCCATTTCACCCAGCAGCGGCAAAGGAAGATTGATGCTCATGACGCACAAGTCCATTGATAATTGAACGGATTATCACCCATCTGCGCACTATTTATACTGCCCGCAGAACCTTGATGCGGATGTAGACGATGACCGAGCGCCTGTTTTTCACCCACGACCACCTGACCGCCGAGCTTGAAGTGCTGAGCTGCACCGCCCACGAAGAGCAGTTTGCGGTCACGCTGCAGTCGACGATTTTCCACCCCCAGGGCGGCGGCCAGCCATTCGACACCGGCTGGCTGGGCGACAGCCGGGTGCTGCGGGTGACCCAGGAGGCGGAGCGCGTGGTGCATTACCTCGACCAGCCCGTAGAACCGGGCCCGATCAACGCACGGGTCGATGCACCACGCCGTGCCTTGCACACCCGCCTGCATTCCGCCGGACACCTGATCGGCAACGCCGGCGAGGCGTTGGGCTGGATGCCGATCAAGGCTCACCACTGGCCGGGCGAAGGCAAGATCACCTTTATCCGCGGCGAAAGCGCACAAGCCATGGAGGCCGACACGCTTCAACAACAACTCGACCACTGGATCGCCGCCGACTACCCGCGCCAGATGCGCCTGGAAGACGGCATCCGCGAAGTCGGCTTCGGCGAGTTGCCCGCGTATGCCTGTGGTGGCACGCATGTGCAGGCGTTGGGCGAATTGGGCCAGGTGACGATCCTGGCCGTGGCGGAGAAAAAGGGCACGCTGTCGGTGCGCTACAGCCTGGATTAAACCGCGATCGCCCCGGCCCGCCCCGGTTCCACCACGAACGACTTGAGCGTCGACACCGTGGCGGCCGGGTCACGCGGATCGGTAATCACACGAAAGTCCGTGAGCATGCGCTGGGCATCTAACGTCACCGATACATACCCGCGCTGGCGGCTGTCGAAAAACTTCACATGGGGATTCTGCGGCAGCATCTGGGTGAAGGCGTCGTAAGGCGGCCCATCGGAGGTCACCGAGGTGCCGACGAACTCGGTGGCGAGCACGGGCGAGTCCGGGTTGTTGGCATCGGCATGCAAATCGGTGGCCCAGAATGAATGTATATCGCCGCCCCAGAACACCGGGTTGTTGACCTGGTGGCGCGCGATGGACGCGAGCATCCGTGAACGGTTCGCCATGTAGCCATCCCAACCATCGGTCCAATGGCCCAGCGTGTGCTGGGTCAGGTCGCGCTGCAGCAGCGGCGCCACCAGCAAGTCCTGGGCGATCACGTTCCATTGCGCTTTCGACTGGGCAAACCCCTGGTCCAGCCAGGCCTCCTGCTGCCAACCGAGCATGGTGCGAGCGGGGTCGCGCAAGTCGCTGCAGGTGATGGCGGCGATGTGGCCCTGATGGCTGCCGTTGGCCTGAATGCACGGTTGCTCGGAGCGATACTGTCGACCGTCGAGCACATGGAAACGTGCCAGGCGGCCGTAGTCCAGGCGCCGATAAACGCGCATATCCGGCCCGTTGGGCAGGCTGCTCACGCGCAGCGGCATATGCTCGTAATAGGCCTGATACGCCGCCGCCCGCTGCTTGAGAAACTGCGCCACGGCAACCTTCGGGTCCTGGGACCAGCGGTTGGCATAGTCGTTCTGCACCTCGTGATCGTCCCAGGTCGCCACGCTGGGCGCCGCCGCGTGCAAGGCCTGGAGATCCGGATCGGTCTTGTACAGCGCATAGCGGTTGCGATAGTCGCTCAGGGTCAGCGCGTTGCCGCTGCCGTGGGAACGAATGACTTTTCCCGAATCTGCCGCGTAGGAATTGTCGTAGATATAGTCACCGAGGAAAAACACCAGGTCCGGCTGCTCCGCCGCCAGGTGACGATAGGCACTGAAGTACCCGCGTTCCCAGTGGGAGCACGACACGAACCCCAAGCGCGCCGTCGCCAGGGCATGCAAAGCCGGCGCGGTACGCGACTGCCCGACCGCGCTCTGCGCCCCCAGCCCTTCGAACTGATACCAATACGGCCTGCCGGCTTCCAGCCCCGCGACTTCCACATGCACGGAGTGGGCAAAGCGCTCGCTCGCCATCACCTCACCCTGCCTCACAATGCGCGTCATCCCCGCATCGCTGGCGACCCGCCAACGCACCGGCACCGCACGCGCCAACCCGCCGCGACCGTCCGCCGCATTGAACAACGGCGCCAGGCGCGTCCAGATCACGAAACCATCCGGCAACGGATCACCCGAGGCCACGCCCAACGTGAACGGATAATCGATCCCCGCACTGCGGGCAAACGGGCTGAGGATCGAAAAGGTGGTGGCCAGCGCCAGCCCGGCCAGTACCCGGCGCCGATCATGGTCAACCGCGCGACTCACGCCCGGCGCTCCCAGTCATTGCGCACGGTCGCAAACCCGAGCAAGTCCTCATACACCCCATTCTTGAGAAACGCGGCGCGCATACAGCCTTCGTACAGCAGGCCGATTTTCTCCATGACCCGCGCCGACTCCTTGTTGCGGGCAAAGCATTGGCTGCCCACTCGGTACAGGCCCAGTTCGGCGAACCCGAAGTCCATCACCGCACGCGCTGCCTCGGCGGCATAGCCCTGGTTGCGACAGTGCGCCGCCACCCATCCGCCCAGGTGCCCGTAGTGGTGACGCGCATTGAGACGCAGGCTGACGATGCCGATCAATTCGCCGGTTTCGCGCAGGTGCATGCCCAGGCTCAACAGGTTGCCGGCGCGGTATTTGTCTTGCATCCCGTCAATAAACGTCCGGGCCGTTTCCAGGGTATAGGGCGATGGAATGTTGGCCGTGTTGTCAGCAATCTTCGGCCCGTTGGCGAGGCTGGAAAGTACCGCGGCCTGCTCGCTTTCCAGCGCCCGCAACAGCAAACGCGAAGTCAACAAATGCGGCAATGACTGACTCATACAAGACGGCTCTCGGTGTAAATTTTTCGAGAATGTACCCCCGGCGTTTCAGTTTCATTACGTCGTGAAATTGACCGGAAACCGATCTGTAAGACACGTCCTAGACACGTCAAAACGTAAATTAAAGTTAACCGTTCGGTCATTTTTCGTTGTTAGCGTGTCGCCCCTAATTCAATAACGGGGTAGCGGAATGAGAACCTGGGACGAACCGAAAAAACGCAAGGCACACATCGAACTGATCCCGATGATCGACGTGATGATGTTCCTCCTGGTGTTTTTCGTACTCGTGAGTCTGAACGTGATTCCGGCACTCGGCATGAAGACTCAACTGCCCAGCGCCAGCAGTTCGCAGCAGCTCAAGCCGCAGAACAAATTCATCCTCACCCTGGGCCTGGAAGGCCAGTTGCAACTGGATGGCAAGGACCTCACGGTCGACGCTCTGGTACCGGCGCTGAAGGCGGCTGAAAAGCCGGATACCAAGTCGACGATCATCGTCAACAGCGACAAGGGCGTGGAGGTTTCGCGCCTGGTGGAGGTGATGGACACCCTGCGTCTGGGTGGCTTTACCTCCGTGTCCATCGCCACGCGTAAGTCCTGATCATGTATGTCCTGTTTCGTGCGCGTCGGCTGCTGGGCAGTGTCCCGGCCCTGATCGCCCTGGTGCTGATTGCACTGGGTATCCAGTCCCAGACGTTGAAGGTCGAACCGGTGTACGACGAGTCGGCGGTCGAGTTGGCATTGGTCGAGCCGGAGCCCGAGGTGGTGCCGCCACCCGTGGCGGAGCAAGCACCGCCACCGCCGGTGATCGAGGATGAAGAGGCCGAGCCGGCCCCTCCACCACCGCCCCCGCCACCGCCCAAGCCGGTGCCGAAACCTGAACCCAAGCCCAAGCCGGTGCCCAAGCCCGTGGTCGCCAAACCCACGCCGACGCCGCCCCCGGTGGCGGCCAAACCCGCGCCGGCGGCGGTCGCCCAGGCTGCGCCGACTCCGGCCCCGCCCGCACCGCCCAAGGTCGACGGCCAGGCCCTGGAGGGCGGTTACCTCAAGGGTTTGCGTAACGAGCTGGACACTTACAAGCAATACCCCACCGGACGCCAGGCCTCCCTCGAACGCCCAAGTGGCGACGTGGTGGTCTGGCTGCTGGTGGACCGCCAGGGTCGGGTACTCGACTCCGGCGTGCAGACCCCGGCCTCGAGCATGTTGCTCAACCGGGCCGCCGCCAACAGCCTGCGGCGTATCAAGCAGGTCAAGCCGTTCCCCGAGCAAGCCTTCGGGGGGCGCAACGAGCAGCGCTTCACCGCCACCTTCAACTACAGCGTGCAATAAGCACCCGACACTAGGACGACACTGATGAGGTTCACACGGATTCATCTGGCACTCGTTGCCGCGAGCATGGGGCATGGCATGGTCATGGCCGACACCGGCGACAGCGACGTCGGCACCATCGGCGTACAGGGCAAGGCCACTGCCGGTGGCGGCTACATGGTGCAGGAAGAAAGCATCAAGGGGCGCTCCACGATAACCAAGGAAGCACTGGATAAACAAACCGCCACCGGCAACGCCATCGACAAGCTCAAGTACACCCCGGGCCTGAACATCTCCAGCGAAGATGCCACCGGCCTGTCGGGTTTTCGCTTCACCATGCGCGGGCTTAACTCCGACCAGGTGGGGATGTCGGTGGACGGCATGCCGATCAACGACTCCGGCAACTACGCGCTGTACTCCAACCTGTTGGGCGACCCGGAAAACATCGACCAGATTTTCGTCACCCAAGGCTCGTCGGAGGCCGACGGCCCGCACATCGGTTCCAGCGGCGGCAACATCGGTATCGTGACCATTCGCCCCACCAAGGAAACCGGGGCCTTCGTCAAACAGACCATCGGCAGCAACGCCACCCGCAAGACCTTTGCCCGGCTCAACACCGGCGAGGTCAACGGCCTGAGCAACTGGCTGTCGGCGTCCCATACCGAAGGGCAGATGTGGCGCGGCTCGGGCGCCGTGCGTGCGGACAAGGTCGAGTGGAACAGCTTCTTCGACGCCGGCAACGGCAACACCGCCAACCTGATCCTCAAGTACCACGAGCAGGACAACAACAGTTACAGCCAACTGACCAAATCGCAGTTCCAGCAGAACGGCCGCAAGTTCGACCCCTACCCCGCCACACCGACGGTCGGCAGCAACGGCAAGCTCAACAGCTACTACGCCCTCGCGCAGAACCCGTTCCAGACCTTTACCGGCGTGCTCAATACCCAGTTCAAACTGGCCGACAACCTGGCCCTGTCGGTGATCCCATATTACTTCTGGGGTAACGGCAGCGGCGTCAACTCGTCGAGCTACGCGCTGAACCGCGGCTCGAACGCAGGCGGCGTCTTCGACCTGGGCAACTTGCCCACCGCCGCGCAATACAATGCCGACGGTTCCTCGACCACCGGCGTGTACTACCGCCCTTCCCGCACCCAGACCTGGCGCCCCGGCATTACCACCAAACTGAACTGGGACCTGGGCGATCACAGCCTGCAATTCGGCTACTGGTACGAGCGCGCGCGCCAAAGCCAGACCCAACCGTTCATCGCGCTCAAGAGCAACGGCAAGCCTACCGATACCTGGCCGGACGGCACTTCCGTGGTCGATGCCAACGGCAACACCGTGCAAGGCCGCGATCGTTTCACCGTCACGCCGGCGCAGAAAGTCTGGGCCCAGGACACCTGGTACATCAACCCGGACTGGACCCTGGTGGCCGGCCTGGCCTACATGAACGTCAAGCGCGACGGCACCAACAACGGCAGCCTCACCGAGCAGCCGGAAAAACGTCACCAGACCTACAACAAGCTGCTGCCCAACGCCGGCCTCAAGTACCAGCTCGACGAACGCGACCAGTTGTTCTACAGCCTGTCGCGCAACATGCGTATCCCGCAGAACTACGTGCTGTACGACAAGGGCGTGGACTCGATCAACTCCAAGCCGGAAACCAGCTGGAACCATGAGCTGGGCTGGCGCTTCACCGGCGACGACATGACCGTGGCCGCCACCTTGTTCTACATGCAGTTCAAGGATCGCCAGGTTTCGTCCAAGGACGTCAACGGCGACTTCGCCGACATCAACGCCGGATCGGTCAACAACAGCGGCCTGGAGCTGGAATGGAGCGGCCTGCTGCCCCACCACTTCAACTACTACACCTCCTACACCTATACCAAGGCCGAGCAACAGGACGACTTGACCGTGTACAACGCGGGCAAAGCCATCCTGTTGCCCACCAGCGGCAAGCAGTTCGCCAACGTGCCGAAAAACATGCTGGCCGCCAACATCGGGTATGACGACGGACGCTTCTACGGCACCTTCGGCGGCAAATACACCAGCAAGCTCTACGGTGACCTGACCAACGACGAAGCCATCTCCGGCCGCACCGTGTTCAACGCCGGCGCCGGTATCTACCTGCCGGTGGACAAGAAAGTGGTGAAGGACGCAACCCTGCGCCTGAACGTCGACAACCTGTTCGACAAGAAGTACCTGGACGGCGTGTACACCACCAAGACCAACGCGGCCAGCTACAGCGGTTTCCGCGACGGCGACCCGGCCTACATCGTTGGCCTGGAACGCACCGTGACGGTGTCCCTGGAAGCCAATTTCTAACGGCGAGGTAATCGAACATGAACATGAACCTGCTCCACGACATCACCTTCTATGTGATGTACGCCGCGATGGCCATCGCCATCTTTATCACCATCGAGCGCGGTATTTACTTCGCCTATGTGCGCCGCCAGGCCCGTGCCTTGACCGAGGTGCTGGGCGCCCACGTACACAGCGAACGTGACCTGCCGGAAAGCCTGAGCCGCCGCGACAGCCTGCCGCTGAACATGGTGATGCCGGTGTTGGCACAGAAAGCCTCGCAGGGTTCGCGCAAGGACCTGGATGATGTGATCGAAACCCAGTACCTGACCACCCGCGCCCCACTGGCCCGCAGCCTGTGGATCATCGAAACCATCACCACCGCCGCGCCGTTGCTGGGCTTGCTCGGCACCATCCTCGGCATCATCGACACCTTCAAGGCGTTGGCCAGCGCGGGGGTGTCCGACCCTGGGCAGATTTCCGGCGGTATCGGCACCGCGTTGTTCGCGACGGGCCTGGGGATCGCCATCGCGCTGTTCTGCGTGGTGTTCCACAACTTCTTCCAGGACAGCCTGGAACGCATCAACGATCAGTTGAAGATCCTGCTGATCCGCGCTGCCACCGGGGCCCGCGTGCAAGGCGAAGTGCCGCACCTGGTGCCGACCTCGTTGCACAGCCGCACGGCATGACTGTCAGGGCGGGCGCGTGAGGCGCCCGCCCTGTCTTTTTCCCTGACGAGATGCCTATGTCCCTATCGATGAAATGCCGTATCGCCGGCCTCGCCGGCTTGCTGCTCAGTCCGCTGGCCCAGGCGGACTTTTCAATTCCGGGGTTCGAACTGGTACACACCGTGCCGCTGGACACCGACCTGGCGAGCGCCGATCTACGCCAGCCGGGCCCGGTATGGATCGAGCTGTTCGACGGCGCGAAAAGCGCGATCGACATCGGCCAGTTTTATGCCGCCGACCATCCAGGCTCGGTGCTGGAGCGGGTGATCGAGCGCCTGGAGGCCGCCGGTAAACGCGGCGTGAAAATTCGCTTCCTGCTGGAGGAAAAAGGCATTCGCCTATCAGAAGCCTCCACCCTGGAACGCCTGCGCGCGATTCCCAACCTGACCTTGCGCGTGCTGCCCTACGCGCAACTGAGTGGCGGCATCATCCACGCCAAATACATGGTGGTGGATGGGCAGCAGGCGTTTGTCGGCAGCCAGAATTTCGACTGGCGGTCCCTGGAACATATCCACGAAACCGGGCTGCGCATCACCGACGCCACGGTGGTCGGCCAGGTCCAGGCGATTTTCGATCAGGACTGGCAAGCCCAGGCGGCGCTGAGCGCACACAGCCCGGTACCGCTGCCGATGGCCGGCCAGGCGCCTGCGCGCAGCGGCAATTACCTGGTGGCCAGCCCGCAACGCTACAACCCGCCCGGGGTGGGCGACTCCCAACTCGAACTGCCGCGCCTGCTCGGCGAAGCCAAGCACGAAGTGCGCGTGCAACTGCTGGACTACGCGCCGCTGTCCTACGGCCCGGATAAAACCCGGCCCTACTATGCGGTGATCGACAACGCGGTGCGTGCCGCCGCCGCACGCGGGGTGTCGATCAAGCTGATGGTGTCCAACTGGAACACCGATGCGCTGGAACTGCCCTATTTGAAAAGCCTCGCAGTGCTGCCCAACGTGCAGATCAAGATCGTCACCCTGCCCCAGGCCAAGCAAGGGTTTATCCCCTACGCACGGGTGATCCACAGCAAGACCTTGGAGATCGACGGGCGAGTGGCCTGGGTCGGCACCAGCAATTGGCTGGGCGGTTATCTGGATAATTCGCGCAACCTGGAGGTGGTCATGCACAGCGAAGCGATGGCCAAGCGTATAGGCCAATTGCATGAGCAGTTGTGGGATGGGCCCTACGCCAAAGCACTGGACGTAACGGCCGATTACCCTGCGCCGCACCCTGGCCAACCTTGACCTGAACACGATTCAACGCCCGCGCGCACAGGGATGTACCCTTCGACGCGGGGGCGTTTGACTGAGAAATTTCCTACGCCAAGGTCTGCCATTCTCAGTCCCTGTGGTGGTAGTGTGTGGAAATATTTCTGACTTAATGATCAGAAATCCCCCACTCACTACCAGCAAAGGAATGCGTCCCGCCATGTACTTTCCACTCAAGCAATTGGCTGCCGCCAGCGTGTTCGCCGCGAGCCTTTCGACCTTCGTCAGCCCGGCTTTCGCCAATATCACCCCACAGCAGAGCACGGCGATTCTGAAGGACTTCAGCCAAACCTCGGTCACTGACTTCAACGGTTTCCTCGGCACCCTGGCCCAGGGCGAGCTGGGCAAAACCAGCGATACGGGGCCGGCGATCAGCGCCTTTCTCGAGCACAAACCCCTGAGCGCCGAGCAACAGAACGAAATCAATCGCCTGCTGGGCATTTATGCGCGGCTGAAATACGCCAAGGCCGCCACCGAGACCCTGCGCGAGCTGGTGGAAATTCCGACGTTCAACGTCGACGGCGTGCCGCAGTACAAAAACCCGCAATTCCTCAAGATCGCCGACAAGCTTCAGGGCCTGGCGAAAGCCTTCAACCTGAACTTCCGTAACATCGATAACCGCGTGTACGAAATCTCCCTGGAAGGCAGCGGCGATGAAGTGGTGGGCATCCACGCGCATGCGGATGTGGTGCCGGTGACGCCGGAAAACTGGGTGTTGAAAGACGGCACCCGGCTCGATCCGTTCAAGGTCACGCTGATTGGCGACCGCATGTACGGCCGCGGGACTGAAGACGACAAAAATGGCATCGTGGTGGCGATGTACGCCATGAAGGTGATCAAGGAAGAGAAGCTGCCGCTGGCGCGCACGTTCAAGCTGCTGGTGGACACCACCGAGGAAACCTCCGGCGACGCGATCCCCTATTACTTCGAACGCAACCCGACGCCGCCGTACAACCTGGCGCTGGATGGCGGCTACCCGGTGGTCATTGCCGAAAAAGGTTACGGCACGATCATGGCCACCTTCCCACGCCGCAAAGGCGAAGGCAAAGGCGCAGAGATCATCGCCATGACCGGCGGCAAGGCCACCAACCAGATTCCCTCGGCGTCGGTCGCCACGTTGCTCAGCGACAAGCCCGCCGAGTTGGCGGCCAGCCTGCAAGAGGCCGGTACGCAATACGCCGAGCGCAATGGCGGTGACTTCCAGGTGAGCGCCAAGGTGGTCGGCAAACAGGTGCAGTTGACGGTCACCGGGGTCTCGGCGCATTCGTCCGAACCGGAATCCGGGGTGAACCCGGTCGCGCGCATGCTGGAGCTGATCCACAGCGTCGATGGCAAGATCGCCCTCAAGCACAACCACATCACCGACGCGGCGCGTTATGCCGCCGACAATTGGGGCCTGGATTACCTGGGCGGCAAATTGGGCGTGGGCTTCGCCGATGACTTCATGGGCCCACTGACCACCTCGCTGACGTTCGTCGACCTCGACGACAAGAGCTTCAAGCTGGCGGTGAACCTGCGCGTGCCCAAGGGTCAGTCGCCGGAGAAACTCAAAGCGCAAATTGCCGACAAGCTCAGCGCCTGGGACAAGAAAACCAAGGTCAACGTGAACTTCACCTACTCGATCGCCGAACCGATGTACCGCAACCCGGAAGGTGAGTGGGTCAAGGCCTTGTTGGCGGTGGCCACGGAAAACCTGGGCATGAAACACGCGTTCGGCACCTCGGCCGGCGCCACCTCCGTGCATGAACTGCCCAACGGCGTGCAGTTCGGCCTGGCACGCCCGGAAGAGAAGTACACCGGGCACACCGACAATGAGTTCAAGACCGTCGAGCAGTTCCTCCTCGACCTGCAAATCGTCACCGAAATGATGGCGCGGGTCGGTCAGTTACCGCAGCTCTGAATGCGGCAGGAGCCCGCCGCAATGGCGGGCTTGTTTCAGTTGGCGCAGACACCCTAGACGCCGACGGCGGCCGCCTGCATCGAACCGGTTTCCTGCAGGTTGATGTGCCAGCTCAAGGCCTTGCTCAACACATGCGGCGTATGCCCACCTTTGGCGCACGCGGCCTTGAAGTAGCTGCGCAACGCCTCGCGATAATCCGGATGCACGCAGTGGTTGATGATCAACTCGGCCCGTTCTTTCGGCGCCAGGCCGCGCAGGTCGGCCAGCCCTTGCTCAGTCACCAGGATATCGACGTCATGCTCGGTGTGGTCGACATGGCTGACCATCGGCACCACGCGGGAAATCGCACCGTCCTTGGCGATCGACTTGGTCACGAAAATCGACAGCAGCGCGTTGCGGGCGAAATCTCCCGAACCGCCGATGCCATTCATGATCTGCGTGCCACAGACGTGGGTGGAATTGACGTTTCCGTACAGGTCAAACTCCAGCGCGGTGTTGATGGCAATCACACCTAAGCGTCGAATCACTTCCGGGTGATTGGAGATTTCCTGGGGCCGCAACACCAGGCGGTCAGCGTATTTTCCCAGGTTGCCGAACACCCGCTGGCCGCAAGGGCCGGACAAGGTAATCGAACAGCCGGAGGCAAACTTCAGCTTGCCCGCGTCGAGCAATTCGAAGGTCGAATCCTGCAACACCTCCGAGTACTGCACCAGGTCGGTGAACGGCGCATCGATCAGCCCGCACATGACGGCGTTGGCAATGGAGCCGACGCCGACCTGCAACGGCGCCAGGCTTCTGCCCAAGCGTTTGTGCTCCACTTCTTGCTCGAAGAAAGCCACCAGATGGTCGGCAATCGCCTGGGTCTCATGATCGGGCGGCAGCATCGGAATCGCAGATTCCGGCGTGTCGCAGAGCACGATGGCGACGATCTTGGCAGGGTCAATTTCGATGGCCTGGGTGCCGACGCGATCATCCGCGCGGATGACCGGAATCGGCCCGCGGCCAGGGCGCCCGTGGGGCAGGAAAATATCGTGCATCCCTTCGAAATAGGGGCTGCTGGCCAGGTTCAGCTCAACAATGACCTGCCGTGCCGTCTGGGCGAAACTGGCCGAATTGCCGACCGAAGACGTCGGCACGATATGGCCCTGCTCAGTGATCGCCACCGCTTCAATCACCGCAATATCCGGATTGGGCAGGCTGCCGTCACGCAGTTGTTCGACCACTTCGCTCAGGTGCTGGTCGATAAACACCACACGGCCTTCGTTGATCGCCTTGCGCAGCACCGGGTCGCCTTGAAACGGCATGCGCCGCGCCAGCAGCCCGGCCTCGGCCATCTGCCCGTCCAGGCCACGACCGAGGCTCGCGCCGGTGATCAGGTTGATCTTGAGCGGATCCTGCCGCGCTCGTTCGATGAGCGCCAGCGGCACGGCCTTGGCGTCCCCTGCGCCACCGAAACCACTCATGCCCACGGTCATGCCGTCTTGAATGAACGCGGCGGCCTGCGCCGCGCTCATGATTTTTTCGTGCAAGGAATCCAGGCGGATGCGCTGGTGATGCATGGGGTGAACCTCAAAAAAGTTAGGCACAAAAACCAACGCGCTGTCAGAACTGTTCTTCATCCAACGCCATGATGCTCGCGCTCCCAGCGCTGACCGCCGCCAACAATGCGTGTACCCGCGGCAACAATTGCTCCGCGTAGAAGCGTGCGCTGACGCCCTTGGCCTTGAGGAAGGCCGCATCGCCCGTGCCGGCTTCCAACTGCGCATGCGCCTGCACAGCAGAACGCGCCATGAGCCAGCCGCCCGACAGGTAGCCGAAGAGCATCAGGAAGTTGACGCTGACACTGCCGGCCCAATCCGCATCGTGCTTGGCGTTGTCGAGTAACCGCGACAAGGCCTCGCGCCCGGCGCCGAGCGCAGCGGCCAGTGCCACGGCCTGATAGTCGAGGGCATCGATGTGACGCAGTTGCTCGACGGTTTCATCCATTTCCTCGAGCAGGCTGTTCAGTAACGCGCCTTGGTTCAGCAGGGTCTTGCGCCCCACCAGGTCGAGCGCCTGAATGCCGGTGGTGCCTTCATAAATGGTCAGGATGCGCGCATCGCGATAATGCTGCGCCGCGCCGGTCTCTTCGATGAAGCCCATGCCGCCGTGGATTTGCACGCCGAGGGAGGTGACTTCCTGGGCCAGTTCGGTCAGCCAGCCTTTGACGATCGGGGTGAACACATCGACCCGCCCTTGGTGATGGCGCGCCAGTTCCGGCGTGGGCGCATGCGCGGCACGGTCGACTTCGGCGGCGGCCACCAGCGACAACGCGCGCATCGCTTCGATGGACGCTTTCATCTGCAACAGCATCCGGCGCACATCGGGAAAGTGGATGATCGAGAAACGGCTGCCATCCTTGCGCGTGCCCTGCAGACGGTCCTTGGCGTATTGACGGGCCTGCTGGTAAGCGCGCTCGGCAATCGACAGCCCCTGCAGGCCGACACTCTGGCGGGCGTGGTTCATCATGGTGAACATGCAGGCCAGGCCCATGTGCGGCTCGCCAAGCAGATAACCGACGGCCCCTTCGGGATCGCCGAAATTCATCACGCAGGTCGGGCTGCCATGAATGCCCAGTTTGTGTTCCAGGGAGATGCACTGCACGCGGTTGCGCACACCCGGCTGGCCCTGGGCATCGAGCAGGAACTTGGGCACCACGAACAGCGAAATGCCTTTGACGCCCGCCGGCGCATCCGGCAAGCGTGCCAGGACCAAATGCACGACGTTGTCGGTCATCTGGTGATCGCCCCAGGTGATGAAAATCTTCTGCCCGGTGATCAGATAGTGGTCGCCCTGGGGCACGGCGCGGCTCTTGATGGCCGCCAGATCGGAGCCGGCATCCGGCTCGGTCAGGTTCATCGTCCCGGTCCACTCGCCGCTCACCAGTTTTTCCAGGTAGGCGCCTTGCAGTTCGGCCGAGCCGTGATGGGCGATGGCTTCGATGGCGCCCTGGGTCAACATGGGGCACAAGGCGAACGCCATATTGGCTGAGTGCCAGATCTCATTGACGGCCGTGCCGATCACGTTCGGCAGGTTCTGCCCGCCATGTTGCTCCGCAGCGGTCAACGAGGGCCAGCCGCCTTCCTGGAATTGCCGATATGCCTCGGCAAAACCCGGTGCCTCTTGCACACCCTGCTCCCCCAGGTGCGTACCTTGGGTATCACCGACCCGGTTGAGCGGCGCCAGCACGCCGGAGCCCAAGCGGCCTGCCTCGCTCAAGATGGCGCTGACCAACTCGCTGTTGACATCCTGAAGCTGGGCGCTCGCGCACAACTGCTCAAATCCGACCAGTTCCTCCAGCACGAATTCGGTGTCGCGGTACGGATGGGCATAACCACTCATTGTTACTTTCCTCATTCACTCGTTAGACAGGCCGCTACACCCTTCGCCCGCTACCCCATGCCAGGTAATTGACCAAAACGGCCATTACCTTAAAAACCTGGGTCGGTAGCAAGCAGGGACGGCGCCAGCAGCGCAAAGCTCTATTCAGCTTCCTCCGATCCAGCCCCGCGTGGCAATTACCAAATCAGTCGAAAAACAGACATAAACGGACAGTCACTTTTGGCTAAACTAACCTCCCCTGCTGCCGGACTCCTGAACGATGGGCATCGAGCGTTATTCCATCTCCATGTACTTCGCCCACATCCTGATGGCGGCTGCGCGCCGCCTCGCGCTGGACGAAGAGGTATTGCTCAAGGAAGCCGGCATCAGCCGCAAGCGCCTGGACAACCTGCACCTGCGCATCACCCCCGACCAGTTCAGTCGCTTGATGCAGGCCGTGTGGCGCTTGAGTGATGATGAGTTTTTCGGCGCAGGTTCACAGCGCTGCCCGAAGGGCTGCTTCGCGATAATGGCCAAGCAAGTGATCCACTCGCACAACCTGCATTCGGTGTATTACAAGCTCAGCCATTTCTACAACGTGATGAACGACTCCCTGCACCTGGAGCTGAAAGTCGTCGGTGATGAGGCCATGTTTTCCATGGCCTTGAGCGACCCGAGCCTGGACCCCGGTTACCTGTTGAGGGGGTTTTTACTCTTGCTCTGGCATCGTTTCCCCAGTTGGCTGATCGGCCAGCGGATCACGCTCAAGCGGGTGACGTTCGACCATCCCGAGCCTGCCCATTCAGCGGAATACCGCTTGATGTTTCCGTGCCCCACGCATTTTGACCAACCCGAGACCTGCCTGGTGTTCGACGCCCGGATGCTCACCGCGCCGCTGGTACAAACCGCGGAAACCCTGGCCTACCACCTGCAGCGCGCACCGGTGGACTGGTTCACCCGCCCCGCCTATTACCCGGTTTACACGCGACGGGTGCTGGACCACCTGGAGAACGTCAGCGATCTCGCCAAGGCCACCATCCAGAGCACCGCCAGTGAGCTGCACCTGACGGAAAGAACGCTGCGGCGCAAGCTGCTGGCCGAAGGCAGCAAGTTCCAGAAACTCAAGGACGGGGTACGCCGCGACATGGCCATTCATTACTTGAGCCAGACGTCGATGTCGATCAACCAGACCTCGCAACAGCTGGGGTTCTCGGACCCTTCGGCGTTCACCCGGGCCTTTCGCCAATGGACCGGCGAGTTACCCAGGACTTACCGCGACGCGGCGCTCAACCGAAAATGACTCAGGCGTCCAGGCGCGCAGGCCGCGACACTTTGCCCTGGACCCGCTCGCGGTAACGCCCCGGGCTTTCGCCGGTCCACTTCTTGAACGCGCGATGGAATGCGCTGGGTTCCTGAAAACCGCATTGCGCGGCGATTTCACCGATGCTGGCGCGCGTCTGGCAGAGCAGTTCCAGCGCCAGGCTGCGGCGCACTTCGTCCTTGATCTCCTGAAACGAGCAACCTTCGCGCTCCAATCGGCGGCGCAAGGTGCTGGGGCTCATGTGCAAATCCACGGCCAGATCCTCCAGCGCCGGCCACTGGCTGTAGTGGCTGCCACGCAGGCGTTGGTAGACCTGGGTCGCCATGCCGTCCTGGTTGCGAAAGCGGATCACCAGCCATTGCGGCGCGCTGCGCAGAAACACCTTGAGCGACGCCAGGTCCTGCACCACGGCCAGACGCAGGTAGCTGCTGGCGAACTCGATTTCGGTGCGGGCCGCGCCAAACGTCAGGTTGTAGCCCCACAGCAATTGATCGTCGCTGAGCGGCGCACGCACATGGCGAAAGTCGGCGCGATCGATGGGCACGCGGCGTCCGCCCAGCCAGCACAGCAGGCTGATCATCAGTACCAGGAAGGTTTCCTCACCGTAACGCCGGGTGTCCTCATCGCCGCCGCCAACTTCCAGGCTGAGTACCGCGCGCTTGCCATGCACGCTGAGGCTGCCGCGAAAGTCGCGCAGGAACAGGGCGAAACTGGCCAGGCACTGGGTGAGCGCCTTGCCCAGGTTCGGCTCCTGGATCAGGCCACGGCAGATCAGGGCGAAACTGCCCGGCGGCATGCCGTGGGAGTCCAGGCGGAAGAACTCGTCGTTCAACTCACGGATCTGAATCAGCCATAACGCCGCAAACGCGCTGGCCGGCACCCGGGCCTCGGGCTGGGTCAGCAACGCCGGCGCGATGCCCGCTTCGCACAGCACCGCGGCGAGCCGCTCGGGCTGATCGCGCAGTGCATGGATCATGACCTGCACGAAGTAGACGGCAACCGAATCCTTTTCCCGGGTGGGCATCATTCTGAGTTCCTGTAGCGGACACATGGTAAGAAACGCCAATACAACTGACAGGTTTCGGCATAGGCCGCCACATTGTCGGGCCCTAGACTCTCGCCCAATGGACCGTATTGCAAGGCATGTCTGCCGTGCGACGGCAGCGCACAATTGAAGAGAGACTGACGATGAATCTGCAGAATATCGGCGTGATCGGCGCGGGCACCATGGGTAACGGCATCGCCCAGATCTGCGCCGTGGCCGGCATCAACGTGACCTTGCTGGACATCTCCGCCGGCGCCCTGGAAAAAGCCCTGGCCACCGTGGGCAAGAACCTCGATCGCCAAGTCAGCAAGGGCATCCTCAGCGAACCCCAGAAGCATACGGCGCTGGGCAAGATCCGCACCAGCACCGACTACGCCAGCCTGGCGAATGCCCAATGGGTCATCGAGGCGGCCACGGAAAACCTCGAACTGAAGCGGCGCGTGCTGCAACAGATCGCCGCTCATGTCGATGAGCAATGCGTGATTGCCTCCAATACGTCTTCGCTGTCCATCACCGAACTGGCGGCCGGCGTTAACGCCCCCGAGCGCTTTATCGGCCTGCATTTTTTCAACCCGGTGCCGGTGATGGGCCTGATCGAAGTGATCCGTGGCCTGCAGACCAGCGACACGACCCACGCCCAGGCCATCGAGCTGGCGCAGCACCTGGGCAAGACTGCGATCACCGCCGGCAACCGCCCGGGTTTCGTGGTCAACCGGATTCTGGTGCCGATGATCAACGAAGCAATCCTGGTGTTCCAGGAAGGCCTGGCCAGCGCCGAAGACATCGACGCCGGCATGTGCCTGGGCTGCAACCAGCCGATCGGCCCGCTGGCCCTGGCCGACCTGATCGGCCTGGACACCTTGCTGGCGATCCTCGAAGCGTTCTACGAGGGCTTCCAGGACAGCAAATACCGCAGCGCGCCGCTGCTCAAGGAAATGGTGGCCGCCGGTTACCTGGGGCGCAAGACCGGGCGCGGCTTCCATACCTATGGCTGAGTATCGCTCGCGCTTGTGCGAACACCGCAACAAGGCCCTGGAGTTGCTCGCCAGTAAAGGCTTCGGTCAAGTCGGCATGCGCGAGCTGGCCAGCAGCCTGGGGTTGACCCCGGGCTCGCTGTACCACCACTACCCCAGTAAGCAGCACCTGCTGCTGGATTGGATCGAAGAGTTCTACGAAGAACTGCTGACCACCCTGGGGCGCGTCGAGCAACGGCCGCGCTCACGCCAGGACAACCTGCAACGGCTGATCCACGCCCACCTGAATTTGCATCGAGAGATGCCATGGCACTTCCGCCTGGTGGAGCGTGATTGCGGCTGCCTCACGGAAGACCAGCAGCTACGGGTCCGGCAGTTGCGCGAACAATACGAGCGCCGACTGCTGCAAATGCTCGGGCGACCGCGGCGGCTGAGTGTCCACGCCCTGCAAGCGGCCGGCCACGCGATCGCCACGCTGCTGAACAATGCGCCGAGCTGGCTGGCCGGGCAGGCGCTGGATGATGCCGAACGCACCGAGTTACTGGAAAACCTGCTGACCGGCGCCATCGAGCGCGTGCTGGCAACAAGGGCCAGCGACCGGCCGAGCCTGCAGATTGCCGTGGCCTGAGGCCTATCAGCGCAATTGCAGGGGGTCCACCAGGCCGGCGGCAATCGCCATCCCTACCAGCTCCGGCAAATGGCTGGCCGCCATGCGCTTCATGACCCGCGCGCGATACAGATCGATGGTCTTGACGCTGACGCCCAACTGCTCGGCGATTTCGCGGTTGGTATAACCCTGCACCAACGGCAGCAATACATCGCGCTCGCGTGGCGTGAGTTGCTGCAGCCGCGCCTGTACCCGCGCCGGCCCTTCACCGAGGCTCTGGCGATGATCGGCCTTGCTCAGGGCCTGCAGGACACTGTCCAGCAGCAACTGTTCGTTGTAGGGTTTCTCGATAAAGTCATGCGCCCCGGCCTTGAACGCGCGGACCACAATCGGCACATCGGCGTGGCCGCTGACGAAAATCACCGGCAGGTGCAAATCACGGCTGCGCATGTGCTCCTGAACATTCAGGCCGCCCATGCCCGGCATGCGTACATCCAGCAGCACACAGGCGTTGAGGCGGCTGTCGCAGGCGTCGAGAAACTCGCGGCCACTGGTAAACGGCAGCGCCTTGAGGCCCACCGATTCGAGCAACCAGACGGTCGAGTCGAGCATCCCCTGGTCGTCATCCACCACATACACCACCTGTTCCGTCACGCTCACCATCGCTTGATTCCTCTTCTTATTGTGGAGCGCCGCTCTGCGCGAGCGTGGGCAAGCGGCAGCACATTTGCAGCCCGACCGGCATCGGTTCGGCCTGCAACTCGCCACCGAAGCCTTCGATAATGCTGCGGCTCATGGACAAGCCCAGGCCCAGGCCATTGGCCTTGCTGGTATAGAACGGCGTGAATATCTGTTCCAACTGCGCCGGCGAGACACCGGGGCCCTGATCGCTCACGTCGATCTGCACCCACCCGTCACGCTGCGCCAAGGCACTCATGACGATGAGCGAGGGCTGGCCGGGATGGGCTTCGCGATTCGCCTCGATGGCATTGCGCAGCAGGTTCAGCAGCACCTGTTCCAGCAACACCCGGTCGGCGTAAATCAGCGGCAGATTATCCGGCAGGCGATCCTCGATCGTCACCTGACAATCGCTGGCCTCCCAGGCACACAGGCGCACCGCTTCGCGGGCGACCTCGCCGGGGTTCAGCGCCTCCATGCGGCGGCGCCCCTTGCGCAGAAACGCACGCAAGCGCTTGATCACTTGCGCGGCGTGATTGGCATGCACCGAGATCCGCTCCAGGCCTTGAGCCACCCGTTCGGCCGCCGGCGAATCGCTGCCCATTGCGGCCAGATAACGCTGGCTGGCGTTGGCGTAATTGACCACCGCCGCCAGCGGCTGATTCATTTCATGGGCGATACCCGATGCCAGTTCACCCAGGGTCACCACGCGCGCGGTGTGCGCCAGTTCGTCCTGATGATGGCGTTGCTGGGCCTCGCGCAGCTCGCGTTCGGTCAGGGTGGTTTCCTCGGCCTGGACCCTGGCAGTGATGTCGCGGGACACGCTGACCACCTCCACCACCGCGCCGGTGTAGGTCTCGCGGATCGCCCGGCAGGCGGTTTCGAACCACAGGTAATGGCCCTGGCGATGGCGGATGCGATAGGTCATGGTGTAATAACCGTCCTGCTCCAGGCCCTCCCGGGCGCGCCGCACCAACCCCGCCAAGCCCTGCCGATGGAACAGGCGCTGTGCCCGAGTCCCGCGCAATTCCCCCGGCCAATAGCCCAGCAAGGCCCAGGAAGCCGGTGAAGCGTCGAGAAAAGCGCCATCCGGGGTGTGCCGGGAAATCAGGTCGGTGGTGTTTTCGATGATCAGCCGATACAGGCGCCGCGCCTTGGTGGATTCGCGCTCGGCGACAATCTGCGCGCTGGCTTCCCGGCAGCGCGCCAGCACGCGGTTTTCACCCGGGTCGGGAATGAACGTCCACACCAGAATGCGCTCGGCGAACTGTGCCTCGACGTTTTCGATCGCCCGCTGCTGCCCCAGGCACGCCTGCACCAGCGGCAAGCAATTGATCGGCAACAGGTTCATACAATCGACCAGGGACAACTGCTCAAGCAACGCCAGCAGCGCGGCGTTGAACTCCAGCGGCCGAGCCTGGGCATCGAGCAGCAGACTCGGCTGCGGGTCATGCCTGAGCAGCGGCGAACCGCCTGTCAAGCGCACGGAGTTGCCGATCATCATGGAACCTATACAGGGAGGGGAACGTCGAGGTCAGCGGAAGCGTTTCATCAAGATATAGTACATATACTATACAACACAGGTAGTACTTCCATATATCTGCGCGGACAGTATATAAAAGCCGCCGGAGAAGTCATTGAGCTTTTCCCGCAGGGACCGGCGTGCCAACGATAAAGCCTCAAGGCCGGCACCGTCAGCTTAACTGCCGTTACCAGCGTCTCGAACAATAGAGCTAATAATCAGCCACCGGGTATCCGCACCATGTCCATTTTCGACCAAGGCCTCGAGCCGACCAGCGTTAATCACATTGCTCTTTCGCCTTTAAGCTTCATTGAACGCACTGCCAGCGTTTATCCCGATTACCCTGCCGTGATCCACGGATCGATACGCGCCACCTGGGCGCAAACCTACAGCCGTTGCCGGCGCCTGGCCTCGGCCCTGGCCGGTCGCGGGATCGGCAAAAACGACACCGTGGCCGTCATGCTGCCCAACATCCCGGCCATGCTCGAAGCGCATTTTGGCGTGCCGATGATTGGCGCGGTACTCAATGCCCTCAACGTGCGCCTGGATGCCGAGGCCATCGCCTTCATGCTCGCGCATGGCGAAGCCAAGGTACTGATCGCCGACCGTGAGTTCCACGATGTGGTGCATGCGGCCATCGGCATGCTTGACCATCCGCCGCTGGTCATCGACGTCGACGACCCGGAATACGGCGAAGGCCAGCCGGTCAGCGACCTGGACTACGAGGCGTTTCTCGCAGAGGGCGATCCGGATTTCGCCTGGCAGTGGCCTGCAGACGAATGGCAAGCCATCTCGCTGAACTACACCTCGGGCACGACCGGCAACCCCAAGGGTGTGGTCTACCACCACCGCGGGGCCTACCTGAACTCCCTGGGCAACCAAATGATCTGGGCGATCGGCAACCACCCGGTGTACCTGTGGACGCTGCCGATGTTCCACTGCAACGGCTGGTGCTACCCGTGGATCATCACGGCCTTGGCCGGGGTCCATGTGTTTCTGCGCCGCGTCGACCCACAGAGAATCCTCAACCTGATCCGCGAGCATCAGGTCACCCACTTGTGTGGCGCGCCAATCGTGCTCAACGCCCTGGTGAACATGCCCGACTCGGCCAAGGCTGCCATCGACCACCCGGTGAACGCGATGGTCGCCGGCGCGGCGCCACCCGCCAAGGTGATCGGCGCCGTGGAAGAAATGGGCATCAAGGTGATCCACGTCTACGGCCTGACCGAAGTGTACGGCCCAGTGACCCTGTGCGCCTGGCACTCGGAATGGGATGAGCTGCCCCTGGAAGAACGCGCCCAGATCAAGGCGCGCCAGGGCGTGCGCTACCCGACCCTGGAAGGCGTGATGGTCGCCGACCCGAAAACCCTCGAACCCACCCCCCATGATGGCCACACCATCGGTGAGATTTTCATGCGGGGCAACACGGTGATGAAAGGCTATCTGAAGAACCCGACGGCAACCGCCGAAGCGTTCGAAGGCGGCTGGTTCCACACCGGCGACCTGGCGGTGACCCATCCTGACGGCTATGTCGAAATCCGCGACCGGCTCAAGGACATCATCATCTCCGGCGGCGAGAACATCTCCACCATCGAACTCGAAGGTGTGCTGTACCGCCACCCGGCAATCCTCGAAGCCGCGGTCGTCGCCCGCCCCGATGAAAAATGGGGTGAAACGCCGTGCGCCTTCGTCACCCTCAAGGCCGACCACCAGAACGTCCGCGAAGCCGACATCATCAGCTTCTGTCGCGAACACCTGGCGGGCTTCAAGGTGCCACGCACGGTGGTGTTCACACAGTTGCCGAAGACGTCGACAGGCAAGATCCAGAAGTTCATGCTGCGCGACATGGCGAAAAAGCTCTAGGCCGTTTCCATCAAGCCCGAACGCTGCGCGCACACGCTCGTGTCCGATTGAACGGCATGGACGCTAGCTGACGGGACTGATGCAGCCAACCTCAAACCGATGCCCTCCTCTATGGAGGGCATTGTTTTTTGTGCAGGTGCGGTTGAGGTGTGCCGGATAGCCCGAAGCGCTCAAGCCACCCTCAGCAGATGCAATATTTGATTTATCGCAGAAACGAAAAAAGACGCCGAAGCGTCTTTTTTTCGCTGACTCCCAGGCCCATGGACACTGCGAATCAAAAATTGGAGCGGGAAACGAGACTCGAACTCGCGACCCCGACCTTGGCAAGGTCGTGCTCTACCAACTGAGCTATTCCCGCAAATGGCGTCCCCTAGGGGACTCGAACCCCTGTTACCGCCGTGAAAGGGCGGTGTCCTAGGCCACTAGACGAAGGGGACACGCTACTGAAACACATGGTGTGTATTTCAGTGCCCAGAGGCCTCGTCCGAAGACTTGGTCCTGGTTTCACTCAATGCCGCCCGAAGGCAACACTGCTTAAAAATGGAGCGGGAAACGAGACTCGAACTCGCGACCCCGACCTTGGCAAGGTCGTGCTCTACCAACTGAGCTATTCCCGCATTGGCGTCCCCTAGGGGACTCGAACCCCTGTTACCGCCGTGAAAGGGCGGTGTCCTAGGCCACTAGACGAAGGGGACACACGTACAACATTCACTCCCTGCCGCGTTTCGCTGTGTGCTTTACGCTGCAAGTGGCGCGCATTCTATGGATGGATTGAAAGGTCGTCAACCCCCCAGGATAAATTTATTTAAATCAATGACTTCGCCCCCCTTTCCAGGCCCGTGCGGGCATTCTGCGCGTCCGCGCCTTGACGCCTATATTCTGGCGCCCGACAAGACGCTATAGTTCGCTCAGCAACTGATGGCATTGTGCATCTACGCAGGGAATGCTTACGTATATAGAAGAAACTACCTGGGCAACTGGTCGAACAGTCCTATCCGGCAGATGTCTCAGTCACTACACTCCACAGCAAACCCTATAAAGAGGTCGCACCGGTGACACCACTCATGATCACCCTGCTGGTAATAGCCGGGATCGCAATACTGATCGCCATTGGCTATATGAACCATGTGGTGGAAAACAACAAACTGGAAAAGCAACGCACCGTGATCGAGCTTAATGACCGGCTGCGTCGCTGTGGTGAAATCACCGAGACCTTCCCCGGCCAGTTGATGACTCCGGCACTCAAGCTGCTGCTGACCCGCCTGGAACTCAACGTCAACCAGCGCTTGTTGCACCTCAACAAGTCCAGCGCACCGCTCAAGGCGCGGATCGCCGAACTGAATGCGCTGGTGGCCCAGGGCGAATCGATCCCGGTCAACAACCCGCCCGGCCCGATCCAGACCGAAGCCAAGGCCAAGGACGTGCGCTTCCTGCTCGAAGCCCTGCACGGCCAGGTCACCCGCGCCGCCCAGGACGGTTTCCTGCCGGCCAATGAAGCCAAGCACTGGATCAGGGAGATTCGCCACATCCTGGTCCTGCTGCACATCGAGTTCTTCAACAACCTCGGCCAGCATGCCCTGCAACAGAACCAGCCGGGCCAGGCGCGCCTGGCCTTCGAGCGCGGCGTGCAGTACCTGCGCAAACAGCCTGAGCCGGCGATCTACAGAGAGCAACTGCAATTGCTGGAGAGTCAATTGGCGCGCGCCAACTCCACGGTGCTGACCAACAGCAAACCGGCGGAAGATGAAGTCAACGAACTGACCGAAGGCCTGAAAGTCGCCGACACCGATGCCGAATGGAAGAAAAAAGTCATCTACGACTGACCTCCCCCACCCCATGTGGCGAGCGCTCCTCGCCACATGCCATCATTTAGCATCTATCCCCTCGCCGCCGACTCGCGTACAAAAGTCCCCCTCACTCCGTGAAGTTAGAGGCCCGCTATGCCTGTCGCCGTGATTGATGGACAACCGCTGCACTATGTTGACCAGGGCCGCGGCCCGGTCGTCCTGCTGGGTTCGAGTTACCTGTGGGACCGCGCCATGTGGGCACCGCAGATCGAAGCGCTGTCGCAGCAATACCGCGTGATCGTCCCCGAACTGTGGGGCCACGGCGAGTCCGGGCCGCTGCCGGCGCACACGCGCTCCCTGGACGACCTGGCGCGCCAGGCCCTGGCACTGCTCGACCAATTGCAGATTGCCCAGGTCAATCTGGTGGGTTTGTCGGTCGGCGGCATGTGGGGCGCACGCCTGGCCCTGCTGGCGCCCGAGCGGGTCAACAGCCTGGTGCTGATGGACACCTACCTCGGCGCCGAACCCGAGGCCACGCGCCAACACTACTTTTCGCTGTTCAAGATGATCGAAGACGCCGGCGCCATCCCCGAGCCGCTGCTGGATGTGGTCGCGCCGATCTTTTTCCGCCCGGGTATCGACCGCGCATCGGCGCTGTACCAGGATTTCCGCAAAGTCTTGCAGGGCTACCCCACGGCGCGCCTGCTGGACAGCGTCGTGCCCCTGGGCCGGCTGATCTTCAGCCGCGCAGATGTGCTGGAGCAGTTGTCACGCCTGGACGCCGACACCACCCTGGTGCTGTGCGGCGAACAGGACACGCCTCGCCCACCCGCCGAGTCCGAGCAGATGGCCAGCCTGATCGGCTGCGGCCTGAGCCTGATTCCCGACGCCGGGCATATCTCCAGCCGCGAGAACCCGGACTTCGTCAATGAAGCGCTGCTGACCTTCCTCGCCAACCACGCCTGATCGCGCCCCGGCCCTTTGATCGCGGCCCGGCGGCGGCGATCAAAGGCGGAAGTGCCCCACCATGCCCTTGAGTTCCGCGCCCAACCGCGCCAGCGCAATACTCGACGCGGCATTGCCTTGCATGCTCAACGCCGATTGATCGGCACTCGCGCGAATGCTGGTGACGCTGCGGTTGATCTCTTCGGCCACCGAGCTCTGTTGCTCGGCCGCCGCCGCAATCTGCTGATTCATTTGTTGGATCAATGACACCGCGACCGCAATGCTGCCCAGCGCGCTTTCGGTTTCCAGCGCATCGCTGACGGCCAGCTTCACCAACTCGCCGCTCTGCTGGATCTGCTGCACCGACGCTTGCGCCGCGCTGCGCAAGGTGCCGACCAGGCGCTCGATCTCCTCGGTCGATTGCTGGGTGCGCTTGGCCAGCGCCCGCACTTCATCGGCCACCACCGCAAAACCACGGCCTTGCTCACCGGCGCGCGCGGCCTCGATGGCTGCGTTGAGCGCCAGCAGGTTGGTCTGTTCGGCCACGCTTTTGATCACGCTCAACACGCTGCCGATGTTCTGGATTTCGCTGCTGAGGCTGTCGATGCTGGCGCTCGCGCTGGTGCTGGACGTGGCCAGCTGTTCGATGCGCTGCAAACTCTGGCGCACCACCTGCTGGCCGCTGTCGACTTTGTCATCGGCGGTCTGCGCAGCCTGTGCGGCCTCTTCGGCGTTGCGCGCCACATCGTGGACCGTGGCGGTCATCTGGTTCATCGCCGTGGCGACCTGCTCGGTTTCTTCCTTCTGGCTGCTGACCTCGATGTTGGTCTGCTCGGTGACGCTGGACAGCGAATGCGCCGAACTGGCCAATTGCTCGATGCCCGCTTGCAGCCTGCTGACCATATCGCTCAAGCCGCTGCCCATCTGTTGCATCGCCTGCATCAACTGGCCGATTTCATCGCGGCGGCTGACGTCCATGCGCCCGCTCAAATCACCGGCTGCGATCTGCTGGGCCACCGCGATCACCCGGCGCAGCGGCGCGACGATCAACCGGGTAATCACCCAGGCCGCAATCAAGCCCATCAACAGCGCCAGGGCCGAAGAGCCGATGATCAGCAGCGCGCTTTTCTTCAACTGCGCCTGCATCGACTGATCTTCGGCGGCATACGCCTGGTCGACGCGGCCGACCACTTGGTCGGCGCGATCATGCAATTGTTTGTAGACCACTTTTTCCTGGGCCAGCAGGCCGGTGTATTCGCCGAGCTTTTCATTGAACGCAGCGATATGCCCGCCGACCTCATTGAGCACCGTCTGGTAACCGGCGTCCTTGACCGAGGTCTTCAGTAATTCGACCTGGGCCAGCGCCTGCTCGGCCTGTTCGATCTTGCCTTGTTCGGCGTTGTCTTCCTGCCCTTTGCGGCTCTGATCGAGGCGCACATGGGCCTCGTTCATGGCTTGCAGCATCAACCGCGAAACCTGGCTGACCTGCCCCGCCTGCTCGATAAACTCGGCGCCCTCCTTGCCCTGGCTTTCCTTGAGGCCATAGGCGCCATCGTCGGCCAGGCCGGCCTGCAACACATCGAGGTTATTGGCCACGCTGGACACCGACCAACTGGCCATTTCCAGTGCCAGGTCCTTGGTCTGGGTCAGTTCGACGAACTCATCGAACGCCTTGCGGTAAGCCGCCAGGGCCTGCTCGACCTCGGTCATCAACGGCACGTTGGTCGCAGACTCGGCCTTGAGGCTGGCGGCCAGGGCGGCCAAGGCGTCGACTTGCTCATGCAGGGCGTCGACGGACTTGGGGTCGGCGTGCAGCGCGTAGTCCTGCTCGATCAAACGCACCTTGAGCAGCCCGCTGTTGAGCGAAGACATGCTCTTGAGGCCCTCGAAACGCAGGCCAACGGTTT
Source organism: Pseudomonas sp. GV105 (assembly GCF_003058185.1). Taxonomy (NCBI): domain Bacteria; kingdom Pseudomonadati; phylum Pseudomonadota; class Gammaproteobacteria; order Pseudomonadales; family Pseudomonadaceae; genus Pseudomonas; species Pseudomonas sp. GV105. The sequence continues at coordinate 424,104 of NZ_QBUF01000002.1, read as the reverse complement.
GCAGGGACCACACGCCAATCGCTGCGACCAACGCAGTCAACAGCAGCACCAGGCTGAAGCCCAAACCCAGTTTTTTCGCCATACCGAGGTTGGCGAAACGTCGTTGCACGGCCGAAATCATTGCACTTGAATCCTCTTGCAATGGCGGATGCCATCAAGTCCGGTTTCCCAGCAGCGAGATTCGCAACCCCAAGGCCCTGAACACAAGTCGTTGGCGCCACAATAATGGCAAAAAGCTACACACTCGTCGTTTTCAGAATGGTCGAGGTCGATCTGGCGGGCCCCGCGGCGCGGAACAACGCCAGGGCCCGCTGATCAGCAGCATAGGCCACATTGATGCGCTGCCACTCGCTGTGTTCACCCGTGGGGCTGAACAGCGCCCCCGGCGACATCAACACGCCGAGTTGCCGCGCACACGCCTGCAAGCGTGAACGGTCGGCCATGCGAGGCCGCGCCCAGACAAACATGCCGCCGGCGGGCACGGCGAACACCTGCCATTCCTCATCCTCCAGCACCTGCAAGGTCGCGGCCATTTGCGCGTTCAGGCGTTTGCGCAGGCGCTGCACCCATTTGCGATAGGTGCCGTTGGCCAGCAACGTGGCCATCACCGCTTCGGCAAAACGCGAGGTGCCGATGCCGGTGAGTGTCTTGAGGTGTACCAATTGCGCAATGATCGGCGAACTGGCGCTGAGGTAGCCGACGCGCAGGGCACTGCTGAGGGTCTTGGAAAAACTCGAGACATAGATCACCCGGTCATCATGGGGCAGCGCCGAGAGCCGCGTGCAACTGGCGTGTTGCAGGTCGGCGTAGACATCTTCTTCGATGATCAGAAAGTCTTCGCTGTGCGCCAGCGCCAGCAAACGCTCGGCCACCTTGCGGCACAGGCTGGTGCCGGTGGGGTTGTGATACAGGCTGTTGATAAACAGGCACTTGGGACGATGGCAGCGCAGCAGGGCTTCCAGCGCCGGGACGTCCGGGCCGCCCTGGGTACGCGGCACTTCCAGCAGCGTGACGCCGTGGAAGGCCAACTGACGAAAGAGGTTGCCATAACCGGGGGTTTCCACGACCACCGTGTCGCCGGCCTTGAGCAAGGTGCGGATCAGCAGGTCCTGGGCATGGCTGGCGCCATGGGTGGTGAGAATGCGGTCGAGGCTGGTGGCCACGTGAATCTGGGTCAGGCGCTTGAGCAGTTGCTCGCGCAGCGCCGGCAGCCCCAGTGGCGTGCTGTAGTTGAACAGGCCGCCGGTATCGATGCGGCTGACTTCGCGGATCGCGTAGCTGATGTCATCGCTTTCGCGCCAGGCGTCCGGCAGCCAACCGCAGCCGAGTTTCAACTCGCCCAACGGGCTGTCGGTGAAAGCGCCCCACTCTCGCTCCGCGCCTTCATACCAGTGGCGTTCCTGAGCCACTGGCGGCTGCGCCACCACAAACCCGGAGCCCTGCTTCGAGGTCAGCAGGCCCTGGGCCTCCATGCGCTCGAATGCCTCGATCACGCTGGACTGGCTGAGCAGGTTGTCGAGGGCCAGTTGGCGGATGGACGGCAAGCGTGTACCGGGGCTGACCCCGCTCTTGCGAATCCATTCCGCCACCGCGCTGACGATTTGCTGCACCACCGGTACAAGGGCTTGTCGATCGATCCCTAAATCCATGAGCCACTCACTTAACTATCTGTTATTCAACCCAAAACAGTTAAGCACAGAAGCCCGCTCCAACCGGTCGCCAACAGTAACTAAAGTATTGATTTTATTGACTTATTTACCTCCTGATACACATTGGATCACGGCGTTTTGCCAGCTATGGAAATGCCCCACAGCACCTCAAACTTTTTCGAATGAGGTGCGGCTTGGAGTCCTAGATCGCGGTGGCGCCGCCGTCCACTGCCAGGGCGTGGCCGGTGGTGAACGCCGCACCGTCACTGCACAGGTACAACACCGCACTGGCGATTTCCTCGACCTTGCCGATGCGCCCGACCGGGTGCATGGCCGCGGCGAATTCGGCTTTGCGCGGGTCAGCTTCATAGGCACGGCGGAACATGTCGGTGTCGATCACGGCCGGGCATACCGCGTTGACGCGGATGTTCTTTTTCGCGTACTCGATGGCCGCCGATTTGGTCAGGCCGATCACCGCGTGCTTGGACGCGGCATAGATGCTCATCTTCGGCGCAGCGCCCAGCCCCGCCACCGACGCGGTGTTGACGATCGCACCAGCGCCCTGGGCCAGCAGCAACGGCAATTGGTACTTCATGCACAACCACACGCCCTTGACGTTGACGCCCATGATCGCGTCGAACTCATCGAGGGTGCCGTCCGCCAGCTTGCCTTTCTCGATCTCGATCCCGGCGTTGTTAAAGGCGTAGTCCAGGCGGCCATACGCGGCAATGGTCTGCGCCATCAATTGCTGCACATCGGCTTCCAGGGTGACGTTGCAGCGCACGAACTGCGCCTCGCCACCGGCCTCGCGGATCAGCGCGACAGTGCCTTCGCCGCCCGCTACGTCGAGGTCGGCAACCACTACCTTCAAACCTTCGGCGGCAAACGCCAGCGCGGTGGCGCGGCCAATACCGGCGGCGGCGCCGGTGACCAGGGCGACCTGGCCGGAAAACGTCATGCTCATGGGGGATGTCCTATGGGAGAGATAGCCGTGGGCCGAGTCTAGCCAAGCCCGACACGGGCGCGTCAGCACTATCAGAAGGCCGGTTAGCGCTGCATGAATCACAATGATAAGACCGCCCGGCTGACTATCATCGAAGCCTATCGCCAAGCATTCGCAGCCCTCGGCCGACCTTGCTCGCAGGCCATTATGGGTCTATCAATCAGGCTTCATTTCTCAAGAGTCCTTGCCATGACTGCCCAGACCAACCGCCAGTTCCTGCTCGCCAAACGCCCGGTCGGCGCGGCCACGCGGGAGACCTTCACCTACCAGGAAGTGCCGGTGGGCACGCCACAGGATGGGCAGGTGCTGGTGCGCAACGAATACCTGTCCCTCGACCCGGCCATGCGCGGCTGGATGAATGAGGGCAAATCCTACATTCCGCCCGTCGGCATCGGCGAAGTGATGCGGGCGCTGGGTGTAGGCAAGGTAATCGCCTCGAACACCCCTAAATTCGCCGTCGGGGACTACGTGAACGGCGCCCTGGGGGTGCAGGATTACTTCCTCGGCGAGCCGCGTGGTTTCTACAAGGTCGACCCCACGCTTGCGCCCCTGCCGCGCTACCTGTCGGCGCTGGGCATGACCGGCATGACCGCCTACTTCGCCCTGCTCGAGACCGGCGCACCCAAGGCCGGCGAAACCGTGGTGATCTCCGGCGCGGCCGGGGCGGTGGGCAGCATTGCCGGGCAGATCGCCAAGATCAAAGGCTGCCGCGTGGTGGGCATTGCCGGTGGCGCCGACAAGTGCAAGTTCCTGGTGGATGAACTGGGCTTCGACGCCGCCATCGATTACAAACACGAAGACCTGCCCGCCGCGCTCAAGCGCGAGTGCCCCAAGGGCGTGGATGTGTATTTCGATAACGTCGGCGGCGACATTCTCGACGCCGTGCTCAGCCGCCTGGCGTTGAAAGCCCGCGTAGTGATCTGCGGTGCGATCAGCCAGTACAACAACAAGGACGCGGTAAAAGGCCCGGCCAACTACCTGTCATTGCTGGTCAATCGCGCACGCATGGAAGGCTTCGTGGTGATGGATCACGCGGCGAACTTTGCCGCCGCCGGGCAGGAAATGGCCGGCTGGATGGCGCAGGGCAAGCTCAAGAGCAAGGAAGACATTGTGGAAGGACTGGAGACGTTCCCGGAGACGCTGATGAAGCTGTTCAACGGGGAGAACTTCGGCAAGCTGGTGCTCAAAGTCAGCTGATACACAGCAGATGTCAATGTGGGAGGGGGCTTGCCCCCTTCCCACATGGTTGATCGGTGATCGATCAGGCGATCTCGGCGACCACTGCCGCCAATGCCTTGGCCGGGTCCGCCGCCTGGCTGATCGGGCGGCCGATCACCAGGTAGTCCGAGCCGGCGTCCAGGGCCTGACGCGGCGTGAGGATACGGCGCTGGTCATCCTGGGCGCTGCCCGCCGGGCGAATCCCCGGGGTGACCAATTGCAGCGACGGGTGGGCGGTCTTGAGCGCCCGGGCTTCCAGCGCTGAACAGACCAAGCCATCGAGGCCGGCTTTTTGCGCCAGGGCCGCCAGGCGCAGCACTTGCTCCTGAGGTTCGATATCCAGGCCGATCGCGGCCAGGTCTTCGCGCTCCATGCTGGTCAGCACGGTCACACCGATCAGCAAGGGTTTAGGGCCGCTGCGCTGTTCCAACACTTCACGGCAGGCGGCCATCATGCGCAGGCCGCCGGAGCAGTGTACATTGACCATCCACACGCCCATTTCGGCGGCAGCCTTGACCGCCATCGCGGTGGTGTTGGGGATGTCGTGGAATTTCAGGTCGAGGAACACCTCGAAACCTTTGTCACGCAGCGTGCCGACGATGTCCGCGGCGCAACTGGTGAACAGTTCCTTGCCGACCTTGACCCGACACAGCTTCGGGTCCAACTGGTCAGCCAGCTTCAGTGCGGCGTCACGGGTGGGGTAATCCAGGGCGACGATGATAGGAGTCTGGCAGACGGACATTGGAATGGGCTCTCAGGCAAGTCGAAATCGGCGCGAATTGTAGCGCAAGCGACGCCGTTGCGGGATCCGATGATCGGTAAATACTGACCAAGCGCACTCAGGCGGACCTTTCGGCCATTTGTATCAAAGCAGATACATTCACGACATGCCCTCAACACGCCCTACCGCTAGCCTCGCCCGCACGACCCACCGACCAGCACTACCAGCCATGGGGCTGGGCGCCTATGCTGACCGCTACCACCAGGCAGATGATCGCACTATGCATACTTCCGTCCCGCTGAACGACGAGCAAAAAAACGCGGTGAGCGCCGATGAAAAGCGCTGGAACACCCGCGCGCTGATTGTCGACGACGATGTGCCGATCCGCGAACTGCTGATCGACTACCTGGCACGCTTTAACATTCTCGCCACCGGCGTCACCGACGGCACCGCGATGCGCGTGGCGATGCAAGCCGAAACCTTTGATGTGGTGGTGCTCGACCTGATGCTGCCGGGCGAAGACGGCCTGTCACTGTGCCGCTGGCTACGCGCCGAGTCGGACATTCCGATCCTGATGCTCACCGCCCGCTGCGAACCCACCGACCGCATCATCGGCCTGGAACTGGGCGCCGACGACTATATGTCCAAGCCGTTCGAGCCGCGTGAATTGGTGGCGCGCATCCAGACCATCCTGCGCCGGGTGCGCGACGACCGCACCGAGCAGCGCGCCAATATCCGCTTCGATAACTGGCGGCTCAACAGCGTGTTGCGCCAATTGGTGGCCGACGATGGCCTGGTGGTGCCGCTGTCCAACGCCGAGTTCCGCCTGCTATGGGTGTTTATCGAGCGGCCGCGCCGGGTGTTGAGCCGCGAACAGTTGCTGGATGCGGCCCGCGGTCGTTCCATCGAGGCCTTCGATCGCAGCATTGACCTGCTCGTCTCGCGCCTGCGCCAGAAGCTGGGCGATGACCCCAAAGCACCGCAGTTGATCAAGACCGTGCGCGGTGAAGGCTATCTGTTCGACGCACGGGATATCGGCTGATGCGCAACGCCCTCAACACGCTGTTCGGCCGCTTGTTCGGTGTGTTGCTGTTGGCGATTGTACTGGCCCATGCGTTGGCATTTTTCTGGTTCCACCACTATGACCCGCCTCCTCCGCCGCGCAAGGACACCTTCGTCGAGCAACCGGACGGCACGATGAGGCCGCTGCCTAAACGCCCTCGCCCATGGTTTGGCGGCCCGGTGGTGCCGCTGACGTTTCAGTTTTTCTCGTTGATCATCGCCGCCTGGTATGGCGCCAAATTGTTGAGCCGGCCGATCCAGCGCCTGAGTGAGGCCGCCGAGCGCTTGAGCCTGGACCTCGACAGCCCGCCTCTCGACGAATCGGGCCCCCGGGAAGCCCAGCAGGCCGCGTCAACCTTCAACCTGATGCAAAAACGTATTCGCGAACAAGTCGGTCAGCGCGCGCGCATGCTCGGCGCGGTCTCCCATGACCTGCGCACCCCGCTGTCGCGCCTCAAGCTGCGCCTGGAGCAGATCGAAGACGCCAAGCTGCAAGGCCAGATGCGCCAGGACCTGAACGACATGATCGGCATGCTCGACGCCACCTTGAGCTACCTGCACGAACAACGCACCAGCGAAAGCCGGCACTGGCTGGATGTGCAGGCGCTGGTGGAGTCGATCAGTGAGAACGCCCAGGACCAAGGTTCCAATGTGCAATGTGCCGGCACCTGTGCGCCTTTGCAGGTGCAGCCGATGGCGTTGCGTTCATGCCTCAACAACCTGATCGACAACGCCTTGCGCTACGCCGGCAGCGCGCGCGTGGAACTGGAGGACAGCCGCGAGGCCCTGACCATCCGCGTGATTGACCACGGCCCCGGGATTGCCGCCGACAAGCGCGAGGCGGTGTTCGAACCGTTCTATCGGCTGGAAGGCTCGCGCAACCGCAACTCCGGCGGCGTGGGCCTGGGCATGACCATCGCCAAGGACGCGGTGGAACGCCTGGGCGGACGGTTGAGCCTCGAGGAAACCCCGGGCGGTGGGTTGACTGCCGTGATGTGGTTGCCCCGCGCCTGACGGCCAACGCCGTCCAACTCCCCCATAAATCTTGGCCACTCAGCTACAGCGGTTCGTCTTCGCGGCGGCTCTGGGCCTGGGTCGCGCTCCAATCCATCAGCAGGCTGTACGCCACGGCGAGCAAGGTCGGGCCGATAAACAGGCCGATGAAGCCAAACGCGATCAGGCCGCCGAATACCCCGAGCAACACGATCACCAGCGGCAGGTTGCCGCCACGGCTGATCAGGTACGGCTTGAGCACGTTGTCCACGCCGCTGATGATGAACGTGCCCCACACGCCGAGGAACACTGCGTAGGTGTAATCGCCCTTCCACGCCAGCCAGGCCGTGGCCGGAATCCACACCAGCGGCGGCCCCATGGGGATCAGGCTGAGCAGGAACGTGACGATACCCAGCACCAGCGCGCCCGGCACCCCGGCGATCAGGAAGCCGATCAGCGCGAGCACGGCCTGGGCGGCGGCCGTACCGATCACGCCATTGACCACGCGCTGCACGGTGCCGGCCACCAGTTCGATGTAGTAACCGGCACGTTCGCCGATCAAGCGCTCCAGCAGGCGGTGGACGAACATCGCCAGGCGCGGCCCGTCACGGTAGAAAAAGAACACGAACACCAGGCTGAGGGTCAGTTCCAGGATGCCGCCGCCGATCTGCGCGCTGCGCGCCAGCAGCCAGTTGCCCACCTGCCCCAGGTACGGCTTGAGGCTGACCATCAGCGCCGCGCCCTGCTGGTCGATGCTGTCCCACATCGCCACCAGCCGTTCTCCGACAAAGGGAATCGACCCCAACCAGGCCGGTGCCGCCGGCAAACCGTCGACCTGAATATCCTTGATCAACGTCACCGCGTCGCGCACATGGTCCGCGAGGTTGAACCCCAGCCATACCAGCGGCACCGCCACCAGCAGCATCCAGCCCAAGGTCAGGATGCCAGCGGCCAGGGATTCGCGGCCGCCCAGCCAGCGGGTCAGCAACACCATCAGCGGCCAACTGGCAAACGCCAGCACCGCCCCCCAGAACAGCGCCGACCAGAACGGCGCCATCACCCAGAAGCTGGCACCGAACAGCACCAGCAGCAGGATTTGCACCAGCAGGCGATCGTTATTGAGCATGGAGTTTCTCTAGGAAAAGGCTGAAGGCAGTCAGTTTAGGCGAACGGCGCGGGTCCGTTCGCCCTGTTTCGGTCAGCGTATCAGATGCAGGTGCAGGCCTTTGGCTGGCTCGGTACCGGTTTCCAAGCGTGCGGCCCGCACGCCCTTGTCAATCAGGGCCTGGCGCCACGCTTCGGCATGGGGGCCGGTCAAACTGACACGCAGGGTGGTGTCGAGGTTCAAACCGCGGGAAATCAGGGTCAACCAGGTGGCATCGGGGTCCGTCCCCAAAGCCGGGAAATCCAGCTCGCCAGTGCTTTTGAGTTCGCGCAACAGCGTGGCTGAGGTCGGCAGCAGCTCCCCAAGCGGGGTGCCGGCATCGATCTGTTCGACATGCAGGTAAGCCCGGCGATTGCCGCGGGTGATGCCGTACAACGCCACCAGGGAATTGTCCTGCGGGGCGGCCAGACGCAACAGCAGGTATTCCTGCTGGCCATCGGCGCCGACCAACTTGGCATTACCGAACACTTCATTGGCCCACAGGCTGCTTTCACCGCAGTCACGGGCCTGGCACCAGAACAACAGCTGCGCGCCCTGCTGCTGCAGCGCTTCGCGCGTGGCGGTGAACGCAGCGCTGGAGGTGTGCTCGGCGGGCAGTTCATAGGTGATGGCGGTGGCCTGGCCGCGCGCGGTGGCCTGGGCTTCGTAACGCAACTGGCCGCTGATCTTGCGGATCGCGCCCATGGGGTAGATGCGCTCTTTTTCTTCGGCGGGACGATAATCGACGATTTGCGCGTCGACCTGACGGGCCACGGCGGGCAAGTCCTGGCTACCCGGAACATCGGCGGCGAACACCAACGGGCTGAACACACACAGCCCGAGGGCACGGATACAGCCTTTACGCACGCTCATCGGATAGTTGAGCCCTGGCCATCGGAGGTCGCAGCAGTTTCAAGATCGGTGTTGAGATCGTTCATGGTTGACTCCCTTTCAATCCGCCCAGCCTCGGCAGTTGACCGCGCCAAGTCAAGGTGCAGAGAAGAACCGATTGAAACAGTCTGCAACAAGGACCGCGCCCGCCTCGTCATTCAAGTGCAAATGATGGCCACCGGGCAGGGTCGTCACGGTAAACGGTAGCTGGGAAAGCAATTCGGGATGTCTCGCCAGCATGCCGTCAGCGGCCACCACCAGTTGAGTAGGGCAACCTACGCGGCACACGAAAGCCATGGCTTGCTCGTCGGTCAGACGCATCGGCGATGCCAGGGTCAAGCGGCTGTCCGTTCGCCAGGTGTAACCGCCCGGCACCGGCATCAAACCGCGCTGGGCCAGCAGTTCAGCGGCTTCGCGGCTGACGGCCACCAGCCCCTTCATCCGCGCTTCGACGGCGCGATCAAGGTTGCTGTAGACCGGCTTGCGCTTGCCCTGCAGGTTCAATTGCGCCTGCAACGCCATGCCCAGGCGTTCGGCGGCGTTCTCGCCGGAGGCGGTCGGCGGGATCACACCGTCGATCAAACCCAGGTGCGTCACCCGCTCCGGCAAGGCACCGGCCAATACCAGGGAGACGATGGCGCCGAGGGAATGGCCAAGTAATGCAAAACGTTTCCAGCCCAGTTGTTCGGCGACCTGCAGCACATCGTGGACGTAATCCCACAAGGCATAACCGGCCCCCGTCGGACGATGCGCCGAATGCCCGTGGCCGGCCATGTCGAGGGCGACGATACGCATGCCCTGCAGTTTCGGCGCCAACCGCGCGAAGCTGTTGGCGTTGTCCAGCCAGCCATGCAAGGCGATCACCGGCAGACCGTCTTCGGGACCGAACAGATGCGCGGCCAATTCGATATGCGGCAGGCTCAGGCGCACTTCTTCGACCGGTGTACTCATGCGCAACTGCGCTCGCGGGCTTCCCAACGGGCGAACAGCTGCTTGAGCAAGGTCGCGGTGTCCTGGGGGCGTTCGAGGGGGAACATGTGGCCGCCGGGCATGGTGAGCATTTCTCCCATGGGCAGGCGCCCGACGCCGCTGGCGTGGTGGCGCATCACCACCCGGCTCTGGCGCCCGCGCACCACCGCCAGCGGCACTTTCAACTGGCGCACCTGGCCCGGGCTGGTGTGGGGCACGCCCCGGTAGATACTGATTTCAGTGGCCGGATCGAAACGCAGGCGCAGGCGATCGCCGACCTGATACAGGCCATGTTGCAGGTAAGCGTCGAAGCATTCCGGGTCGAAGCCGCGAAACAGGGTCTTGCCGGCGAAGTAACTGCGCGCGGCGTCCAGGTCGGCGAATTCTTCACGGCGGCCCAGGGTGCGCCCGGCCGGGGTGAGGCGGTCGATAAAACCAAAGCGCTTGGCGGCGCGGATCACCCAGCGGTCGGCACGGGTCAGCACCGGCGAGTCGAGCATCACCACGCCGCGATACAACTGCGGGCAGCGCATGGCCGCGTGCAAATGCAACACGCCGCCCAGGGAATGGCCCACGCCCCACACCGGCTCGGGCTGCTGTTGCAGATGGTGGATCAGTTCGTCCACCAGGTTCTGCCAGTTGTCGTCCACCGGAAACCGTGGATCGTGGCCGTGCTGCGGCAGGTGCGCGACGGTATATTCCGGGGCCAGGCCGGCAAACAACTTGCCGTAGGTAGCCGAAGGGAAGCCATTGGCGTGGGCAAAAAACACGTGCTGCGACATACCGGTTCCATCTATAAAAACAGACATTGATTGTCACCACGCCCGACCGTTACGGCAATGACCGTAACCGCCAGGAATGATGACACTCTCGCCACGCCTATCGCGCCGGCGGGTTCTCGCCCAGGGGCACTACGGCCATGGTCAGGCGCGAGACGCAGCTGGACTTGCCATCATCGTTGGTCAGGCGGATGTCCCACACCTGGGTGGTGCGGCCGATATGAATCGCCCTCGCCACCGCCGTCACCCGCCCGCTGCGCACCCCGCGCAGGTGGTTGGCGTTGACCTCGAGGCCGACGCAATAGAACTTGCTCGCATCGATGCACAGGTAGGCCGCCATGGAGCCGACGCTTTCGGCCAGCACGACCGACGCGCCGCCGTGCAGCAGGCCGTAGGGCTGATGGGTACGCTGATCGACCACCATGCTGGCGGTCAGGGATTCTTCGTCGAAACTTTCGAAGCGAATGTCCAGCACTTCACCGATGGTGTTTTTCTGCAGAGCGTTGAGTTGTTCGATATTGGGTTGGGTGCGCCACAGGCTCATACCGTTGTCCCTATTGGTTTTATGATGACCCTAATCCTGCCACAGAATGACTTCGGTGCGCTCGCTCCACACCTGAAACTGTGGGCCGTAGGTCGATTCGATGACATTGCGCCTGATCTTCAAGGTCGGTGTCAGGAAGCCGTTTTCCACCGCCCAACTGTCTTTCACCACCACCAATTGACGCAGGCGCTCATGCTTGTCCAACGCCGCGTTGACCTGCTCCAGCCAGCGTTCAAGGCTGCCGTGCAAGGCCTGGCGCGCATCCGCCGGGCCCGCCGCCGACAGCACGCACAGGCCCATCGGCGCAGGCAGGCCGTCGCCGACCACACACACCTGTTCGATCCGCGCATGTTCGGCCAGGCGGTTTTCGATTGGCGCCGGGGCCACGTACTTGCCCTTGCTGGTATTGAAGATTTCCTTGAGACGCCCGGTCAGGCGCAGACGGCCCTCGGCGTCCTGCTCGCCCTTGTCGCCGGTGCGCAGGAAGCCGTCCGGGGTGAGGGTTTCGGCGGTTTTTTCCGGGTCCTTGAAGTAACCGAGCATGGTCGCGCCACTGCGCACCTGCACTTCGCCGAGCGGGTCGATACGCACTTCAACGCCCGGGCACGGCAGGCCGATCCAGCCGATTGTCTGCTGGCCGGGGCGACACACATGGGAATAGCCGCAACTCTCGGTCATGCCGTACACCTCCAGCACATCCAGGCCCAGGCGCTGATACCAGCGCAACAAGGCTTCGGGCACCGGCGCCGCGCCGGACAGCGCAATGCGTAGCGCGTCCAGGCCCAGGCCGGCCAGCACCTTGCGGCCCACGCGTTTGCCGATAAAGGGCAGCCGCAACAGGCGCTCCAGGCGCGTCGCCGGGATCTTGCCGTAGACGCCCATCTGGAATTTGGTCCAGATACGCGGCACCCCGAACAGCGCCGTCGGCCGTGCCCGACGCAGGTCCCTCAGAAAAGTCTCAAGGCTTTCGGCGAAATACACGGTTTGCCCGGTATAGATCGCCGCCAATTCCACAAACATCCGCTCCGCCACATGGCACAAGGGCAGGTACGACAGCAGCCGGTCACCCTCCCCCAGGCCGAACAATTCGGTGCCACCAGTGGCGGCAAAGCCCAGGGCGCCGAAGCTATGCATCACGCCCTTGGGCAGGCCGGTGGTGCCGGAGGTGTAGATGATGGTGGCCAGATCCGACGCGGCAGGTAGCGGCTGATCCTGGATCGGTGAACAGGCTTGCAGCTCGGCCCAGCTGAAATCCAAGTCGCCCGCCGGACACAGCGGCAGGCCGATGGTGGGCACGTCGGCCGGAACCCCGGGCGCCATGGCGGGCCAGTCATCGAGCTTGCCGATGAACACCAGCGCCGCCTCGGAGTGCTTCAGCACATGGGCGACGGAATCGGCGGTGAGGTTGGGATAGAGCGGCACCGAGACATGCCCGGCCATCCAGATGGCCAGGTCGGCGATGATCCAGTGCGCGCAATTTTTCGAGATCAGGGCTACGTGCGAACCCTGGGGCAGTTCCCTCGCACGCAGCCAATGCGCGGCGCAGCGGGCCTGGTGGCCGACCTCGGCCCAAGTGAGGGTCTGTACCTCGTCGCCGCCGACGGGCTGCACCAGGAAGGGTTTGCGCGGATGCCGCGCTTCACGTTCGAAGAAGACCTGCAACGGCAAACGAAAAGCGACGGGCATGGGACGCGCTCCTTTGTGGTCCGATGATAGCCAACCAAGCACTTGCTCGGCTGACTATATAGCACACACAAAGCAGTGAAAGCGCCTACGGGTGTTTCACACTGACCAGGCTCATCAGCCCCGCCAGCGGGCATTCCCCCTCCAACTCCGCCAGGCTGGCGGTGTACATCGGCAGCGGTTGACGCTGATGACCATGCTGCAAAAAGCTGATCAGGCTGCCGACCAGCGGCTGATGGCTGACCAGCAGCACATTCTCATCCGTGTCGAGCTTTTCCAGCACCTGCTGCGGATTGCCGTCCGGTGTCAGCCAGGGCACGGTGCGGATGTCCGGCACGAAGCCCAGCGCTTCACGCACCAACTGCGCGGTCTGCTGCGCCCGTACATACGGGCTGGCAATGATCGCGCTGATGGGCTGGCCGATCAGGTGCGCCGCGCTGCGCAAGACTTCGGCGCGGCCATGCTCGGTCAGCTCGCGCTCGGCATCGGTGCGGGCATGCGCTTGGGCCTCACCGTGCCGCAAAATCCACAGTTTCACAGTTTTGGCTCTTCATCGCGCACCGGGTGCGGTGCTGGCGGCACGCTGTGGGCGGCTTCGCCTTCCGGCGCACGCGGCGTCGGCCAGTCGGCGAATGGCCAGGGCTTTTGCTCGGTGTGGAAACTGCCGAAGCGGCCGATCTGCGCGAGGAACTGGCTCAGGCTGTCGCCAAAATTCATCAGGCCCAGGTTCGGCGCGCCGTAGACCAGCCGGTAAATCAGTTGCACCACCACCAACGCACCGAGCAGGAATTGCGCCACTTGCCACACCAGGGCAAACACCAGCATCCACAAGATGCGCAGGGCGATGGACTCGTACTTGGGAGCTGCTTTCGGATCGTTCATGACGCGTTCCTCAGTTGAAACCACTGGTGGAAATAAAGTCGACATCGGTTTTCGGCTCGGCGCGCATCAGCAATTCGATGACCTGATTCAGGGTGCGCCCTTCAAACAGGATCGCGTGCAACCCGGCGACCAGCGGCATGTACACGCCGGCCTCCTGGGCCTTGGCCTTGAGCACCTTGAGGGTATTGACCCCTTCGGCCACTTCGCCCAGGCGCGCCACGGCGTCCTCCAGGCTCAGGCCCTGGCCGAGGGCGAAACCGACCTGATAGTTACGGCTTTTCGGCGACGAGCAGGTGACGATCAGGTCGCCCACGCCCGCCAGGCCCAGGAACGTCATCGGGTTGGCGCCCTGGCTCACCGCGAAGCGGGTCATTTCCGCCAGCGCGCGGGTGATCAGCATGCTCTTGGTGTTCTCGCCCATGCCCAGCGCCACCGCCATCCCGGCAATGATCGCGTAGACGTTTTTCAGCGCACCGCCCAGCTCGACGCCGAAACGATCGCCACTGGCGTACACGCGGAAGGTGCGCCCATGCAGCACGGCCTGGACCCGCTCACACAGTGCTTCATCTTCACTGGCGATCACGGTGGCGGTCAGCGCATGTTCGGCCACTTCCCGCGCCAGGTTCGGCCCGGACAGCACGCCGATGCGCGCCTGCGGGGCGATCTCTTCGAGGATTTCGCTCATCAGCTTGAAGGTGTGCGCCTCGATGCCCTTGGTCAAACTGACCAGCAGCTTGCCCGCCAGGCGTTCGGCGTGAGGCGCGAGTACCGAACGCAACGCACTCGAAGGCAGCGCGACGAAACACAGCTCGCAGGCCTCCAGGGTCGCCTGCAAGTCGGTGACCGGCTCGACCGCCGGATGAATCTTGATGCCTTTAAGGTAACGAGGGTTTTCTCGATGGACGCGAATGGCCTCGGCCTGTTCGGGATCGCGCATCCACTGGCGCACCGCATGACCGTTCTCAGCCAGCAGGTTAGCCACGGCGGTACCAAAACTTCCGCCTCCCAGGACCGCAATAGGGCGCTGTTCAGTCATATGCAATCCGTTAATCCATACCAGTGGCGATGGCCGCATTATACGGAGCCCCCCGCTTGCGGCCAGCCCCCGTATCAATTCACACGCCTGTCGGAAAATGCCATAGCGACGCGGGGTAATTGCAAAGGCGACGACTGGCAAATGGCCCGGCCTCGGTTAACATGGTCGGCTATCCGTAATTATCAAGGCCGTGCCGTGTATTTGGGCCCTCCTCCCCGTTCATCGTTGTGGTTGATGCTGTTGTGCAGCGGCGCGGTGTTCGCCGACGACCTGTTCCTCGACAACCAACCGCTGCCACAGGTGCTGACTGCCACTCGCCTCAAACAATCGGCCGCCGCCGTGCCCGGCAGCATGACCGTGATCGACAGCGAACTGATCAAGGCCAGCGGCGCGCGGGACATCGCTGAGTTGCTGCGGCTGGTGCCGGGCATGATGGTCGGCTACACCAGCGGCAACCAGGCGGCGGTGAACTACCACGGCACCAATGCCAGCGATGCGCGACGCATGCAGGTCTTGATCGACGGCCGCTCGGTGTACCGCGCAGGCCTGGCCACGGTGGACTGGAGCGATATTCCGGTGGCCATGGAAGACATCGAGCGCATCGAAGTGTTCCGCGGGCCCAACACCGTCAGCTACGGCGCCAATGCGTTGATGGCTGTGGTGAATATCCTCACGCGCTCACCGGCCGACAGCCACGGTTCAAGGGTAAAAGTGGTACGCGGCGAACGCGGGATCAACGACTTCTATGCCAGCCAGGGCGTAGGCTGGGAAACCGGCGACCTGCGCCTGTCGATGTCCGGGCAGCAGGACGATGGCTTTGACAGCAACGCGGTGGGCGCCGACCGTCGTGACGGCCGGCGTCTCAACCGCTTCAGCCTGGCGGTGAGCCAGACGCTGAACACACAACAGAGCATCGACTGGCAACTGAATGCCAAGGAAGGGACCAACCAGCGTCCTTATACCTACACGCCGGTATTCGCCGGGATTACCGAGGGCGGCAACAATTCCGACGTTACCGCCAAGGACTATGCCGGCTCCCTGCGCTGGAATTTCGATTTCAATCCCGAACACAGCCTGTATATCCAGGGCTCGGCCCAACAATGGGACCGCCGGCAGATCTGGAAAGCCTGTGACGCCAAGGTGTCGTTCAGCCCGGAATTGACCCGGCTGTGGCAGCTCAACCCCAATTATGCCGAGCGATTGGCCCGGCATATGGACGCTTACACCCCAGACAAACCGCCGCCAGGCAGTAGCGCCGAGCAGGCGCTAGCCGAGCAAGTGCTGAAGCAATGGGGTGATGGCGGTAAAGACCCGGTATGCGGCGACATCGACCAAAGCACCCGCGAAAGCCGCTACGACCTGGAGATCCAGGACACCCTGAGCCTGTCCGACAGCCTGCGCCTGGTCAGCGGTATGAACTATCGCTATGACCGCGCCGACTCCGACACCTATTTCAACGGCACTCTGGATGACACCACCTGGCGCCTGTTCGGCCAGCTTGAATGGCGCGCCAGCGAGCACTGGTTGCTGCAGGGCGGCGCCATGTACGAAGACACCCACCTGAGCGGCAACTCGCTGACGCCGCGGGTGGCGGTCAACTACCTGATCAACCCGCGCCACGGCCTGCGCGCGGTGTACTCCGAGGCGATCCGTTCGCCGGACATGTTCGAGAACAACGTCAACTGGAGCTATCGCGTCACCAACCTCGACTCGCCGGCCTACGGGCAGAATTCCGGGCAGTACTTCGTGGTCACGCGCGGTCCGGGCAACCTCGACAAAGAACTGATGAAATCCCGCGAATTGGGCTATAACGGCTTTTTTGCCGACATCGGGCTGAACATGGACGTGAAACTGTTCTACGACGAAATCACCGACATGATCAGTTCGCCGCTGCGCAACAATCAGTACATTGCCAGCAACGCCAACAGCTCGCGCTTTACCGGCGCAGAATCCCAATTCGACTGGCGCATGAGCAACGCCGACCGCCTGCGGCTGACCTACGCTTACGTCGACGCCAGCACCAGCAACCCGCTGGACAAGGCGCAAACCGCACGCAACAGCGGTTCGGCCGGCTGGTTGCGCGAATGGGGGCAAGGCTGGTCCAGCGCCCTGTTCTACTATGGCGACGACGCCCTTAACCGCTATCGCTTCGAACGGGTCGACCTGCGGGTCGCCAAGCGCATGGCCCTGGGCAACGCCAACGTGGAACTGGCCGGCATGTTGCAACAACGCCTGGACAACCAGCCCACCACCTGGGCCGACAACAACTACGACCATCGCCAAGTGCTCTACTTCAGCGCGGAGTTAGAGTTCTGACATGGGCGCTCAGTCACGGATGACCCTCCTATCTCTCCCCAGACGCTGGCAACGCGGCCTGCTGCTGCTGTGCCTGCTGCTCAGCGTACCGGCCTGGAGCGCCGATATCCTGCTGACCGCCGCCGAAGACGGCGCCGGGGTGCAGGCCTTCGTCCAGGCGCTCACCCAGCAGCGCCCCGACGACCGCGTAACCTTCACCCCCCTCGCCAACCTGCCCGTGCCCAGCCGCCTACCGGCCAATACGCGCCTGATCCTGTTGGACCTGCCCAGCCTAGACTGGCGCCTGCAGGACGCCCAGGGGCCGTCGACCCTGGTGTTGCGCATCAGCCGCCTGCAGGCCCACCAGCGCATGGGCCAGGGCGTGCCGGGCAAAATCAGCCTGCTGTGGAGTGACCCGCCGCTGGAGCGCCAGCTGCGGCTGATCGCCACAATCCTGCCCCAGGCCCGCCGCATCGGCGTGCTCTACGGCGCCGACAGTGAATTCCTGCTCCGCGAATTGCGCCAGTACGCCGCGCCGATGGGCCTGGAGATCGTGCCCCAGCGCTGGGACGACATTAACGACAGTCGCCCGCTGCAGCATTTGTTCAGAAACAGCGATGTGCTGCTCGGCCTTGACGACCCGCAGTTATACAACCCGAAAACCGCGAAGAACCTGCTACTGAGCAGTTATGCCCGGCAACTGCCGCTGGTGGGGCCCAATGCCGGCTTCGTCAAGGCCGGCAGCCTGGCCAGTACTTACAGCGACCAGACCGACTGGCTGGCCGTGCTCGACCGCCTGCTCGATCACCCGCCGGCCGGCTGGCCGCGCGCCGTGTACCCGGAGCGTTTCAAAGTCGTGGGCAACCCGCAAGTCGCACGCTCACTGGGCATCGAACAGGTCGACGAAGCCAACGTCGCCGCCCGCCTGGCCGAAGGAGAACAACGCCCATGACCTTACGTCGTCGTTGGGACATCAACACCCGCACCCAGCTCATCACCCTGGGGCCGGCGCTGTTGCTGACGTTGCTGTTGATCAGCTTCTTCACCTTCGTGCGGATCCAGGACCTGCGCCAGGAACTCGACCACACCGGCCAGTTGATTGCCAACCAATTGGCCCCGGCCACCGAATACGGGGTGATCTCCGGCAACAACGACGTGCTCGACAGCCTGCTGCGCGCGACGCTGGCCACGCCCCATGTGCGCTTCCTGGAGATCCAGGACAGCGCCGAGAACATCCTGGTGTACGTCGAGCAACCGTCGGAAAACCACGACCGCTCGCTGTCGGTCAAAGTGTTCCAGGCCCCGATCCGCCTGCAACATATTCAATTGGGCAATGACTTTTTCCAGGACAACCTCAACGAACCCAAGGCGCCGCGTGCCGACTACCTGGGCCGGGTGATCGTCGGCATGTCCAACGATGCCTTCAGCCAGCGCCAACAGGAGATTCTGTTCAAGGCCGGCGTGCTCGCGCTGTTCGCCCTGCTGTTCACCTTTTTGCTCGCGCGGCGCCTGGCCGCCAGCCTGTCGCAGCCGATCAGCGCGATGGGCAATGCAGTCAAGGCGATCCAGCAAGGCGACTACAAGACCCCGCTGCCGATTGTCGATGACTCCGAACTGGGCGACCTCTCGCGGCACATCAACAACCTTGCCGAAGGCCTCAACCAGGCCAGCCGCGAACAGCAGCAGGCCATGGCGCAACTGATCCAGACCCGCGAGGAAGCCGAACGGGCGAACAACGCCAAGTCGGACTTCCTGGCGATGATGAGCCACGAGCTGCGCACGCCGATGAACGGCGTGCTGGGCATGCTGCAGTTGCTGGAAACCACCGAGATGACCGAAGAGCAGACCGAATATGCGGCACTGGCCTCCGAGTCCACGGAACATTTGCTCAAGGTCATCAATGACATCCTCGACTTCTCGCGCATCGAGCGCGCGGCCCTGGAGCTGGAACACATTCCGTTCAACCTCGCAGACCTGATCAACAGCTGCGCCCAGGCCTTCCAGCACAGCGCCCAGCAGCGCGGGCTGAGCCTCGAACTGCCGATCCCGCCGGGCTTGGACACGTTGCGCGTGCAGGGCGACCCGACGCGTATCCGCCAGATTCTGGTGAACCTGATCGGCAACGCGCTCAAGTTCACCGAGCACGGCAGCGTCAGCGTCGAGCCCCATTGGCAACCCCTCGACCATGAACTGGTGTGGTTCACCTGCACCGTGCGCGACAGCGGCATTGGCATTTCCGCCGAGCGCCTGGAACTGATGTTCGATGCGTTCCAGCAGGCCGACAGTTCCATTTCAAGACGTTACGGCGGCACCGGCCTGGGCCTGCCCATCGCCCGCACCCTGGCCGAACGCATGGGCGGCACCCTGCGCGCGCAGAGCGAAGAAGGTCGCGGTTCGGTGTTCACCCTGGAAATCCCGCTGGCCATCGACCAGCACAGCGTGCCGGCCATCGCCGCCAACGCCGAAGGCAAAACCAGCGCGGGCGACGGCCGCCATGTGCTGCTGGTGGAAGACAACCCGGTCAACCGCACCGTGGTCGAAGCCATGCTGCGCAGCCTGGGCTTTGAAGTCAGCCTGGCCACCGACGGCGCCGAAGCGATCCGCAGCGCCGAGAGCCTGATTTTCACCGCGATCCTGATGGATTGCCGGCTACCGCTGATCGACGGCTACGAAGCCACCCGCCAGATTCGCCAACTGCCGGGCTGCGCCGACCTGCCAATCATCGCCCTCACCGCCAACGCCTTGCAGGGCGATCGGGAACTCTGCCTGGCCGCCGGAATGAACGATTACCTGGCCAAGCCGTTCAAACGCACGGATTTGCAGCAAATCCTGCAGCGTTGGGTGCAATAGCGCCGCGCCATCAGCCAACTGCGACTGGCGTGAAAGACGAAAGTGCGGCAGTCTTAGGCACCCGAACGGACCGATAAACAGGCCCGGTTTAAAATTTCAGTGAACAAGTGTACATTCAGTGCCTTGACGCTGTGACTTTCACTACAACGCAATAGTCTATGTGTAGGCTGCCGATGTGAGGCATGAACGCTTCAGTCGGTTCGGGAAGATTTGCCCTACCCTGCCGCATGGGATTATTGAGGAGCTCGCATGACCAAACAAAACGCCTTTACTCGGGAAGACCTGCTGCGCTGCAGTCGCGGTGAGCTGTTCGGCCCAGGTAACGCGCAACTGCCCGCCCCGAACATGCTGATGGTGGATCGCATCACCCATATCAGTGAAGAGGGTGGCAAGTACGGCAAAGGTGAATTGGTCGCCGAGCTGGATATCACCCCGGACCTGTGGTTCTTCGCCTGCCATTTCGAAGGCGACCCTGTCATGCCGGGCTGCCTGGGCCTCGACGCCATGTGGCAACTGGTCGGTTTCTACCTCGGCTGGCAAGGCTTGCCGGGCCGCGGTCGCGCCCTGGGTTCGGGCGAAGTGAAGTTCTTTGGCCAGGTTCTGCCGAGCGCCAAGAAAGTCACCTACAACATTCAAATCAAGCGCGTCCTCAAGGGCAAGCTGAACCTGGCGATCGCCGACGGTTCGGTGACTGTCGACGGTCGCGAGATCTATACTGCCGAAGGCCTTCGGGTCGGCGTATTCACTTCCACTGACAACTTTTAAGGGTTATCCGCATGCGCCGCGTCGTTATCACTGGTCTGGGCATCGTTTCTTGCCTGGGCAATGACAAAGAGACCGTCACCGCTAACCTGCGTGCAAGTCGCCCTGGCATCCGCTTCAACCCGGAATATGCCGAAATGGGTCTGCGTAGCCAGGTTTCCGGCTCCATCGACCTGCCCCTCGAAGAGTTGATCGATCGCAAGATCTACCGCTTCGTCGGCCACGCTGCCGCCTACGCCTACCTGGCCATGAAGGACGCCATCGCCGATTCCGGCCTGAGCCACGATCAGGTCTCGAACGTGCGTACCGGCCTGATCGCCGGTTCCGGCGGCGCGTCCACCCTGAACCAGATGGAAGCGCTGGACATCCTGCGCGAGAAAGGCGTGAAGCGCGTTGGCCCGTACCGTGTCACGCGGACCATGGGCAGCACCGTTTCCGCCTGCCTGGCCACGCCGTTCCAGATCAAGGGCGTGAACTACTCGATCTCCTCCGCTTGCGCCACCAGTGCTCACTGCATCGGTAACGCGGTTGAGCAGATCCAGCTGGGCAAGCAGGACATCGTGTTCGCCGGCGGCGGCGAAGAAGAACATTGGAGCCAATCGTTCCTGTTCGACGCCATGGGCGCGCTGTCCACCCAGTACAACGACACCCCGGAAAAGGCCTCCCGCGCCTACGACGCCAAGCGTGACGGTTTCGTCATCGCCGGCGGCGGCGGCATGGTGGTGGTCGAGGAGCTGGAACACGCTCTGGCCCGTGGCGCGAAGATCTACGCGGAAATCGTCGGCTACGGCGCCACTTCCGACGGCTACGACATGGTTGCGCCAAGCGGTGAAGGCGCCATCCGCTGCATGCAGATGGCCATGTCAACCGTGGATACCCCGATCGACTACCTGAACACCCACGGCACCTCGACTCCGGTCGGCGACGCCAAGGAAATGGAAGGCGTGCGCGCGGTATTCGGCGACAAGGCACCGGCCATCAGCTCCACCAAGAGCCTGTCGGGTCACTCCCTGGGCGCCGCCGGCGTTCACGAAACGATCTACTGCCTGCTGATGATGGAAGGCAACTTCATGGCCGGCTCGGCCAACATCGAAGAGATGGACCCGGTCGTGGCCGATATGCCGATCCTGACCAAGACCGTCGAAAACGTAAAAGTCGACACCGTGATGAGCAACAGCTTCGGCTTCGGTGGCACTAACGCCACCCTGGTGCTGAAACGCTGGCAGGGCAAGTAAGCCCCGCAGCTTGATCAGATGAAAACGCCCCGACTGGTTCGGGGCGTTTTTTTTGCGCTTGAATTCGGGGTCGCCTCGCCTGTACGCGGGTGTTGCTCCGCTGCCTCGAACTGATGCGGGGAATCCTGCCGCCCCGCCATCTGGAAAAAATCCTGGAACACTTGAGTGCCAGCATGTTCTATAACTGCATGACTTTCTTCCTGCCACGCTTGAGAGGTTCGCCATGCCTGTTACCGTCAACACCCTGAATGCCGACAACTTCCGCCACAGCCTCAACATCGATAACCACGAGTTGTTCACCGATCTGCCCAAAAGCCTGGGCGGTGACGACACCGCGCCCTCGCCCCACGACTATTTCGACGCAGCCCTGGCGTCGTGCAAGGCCCTGACCCTGAAGCTGTATGCGCAGAGAAAGGGCATCCCGCTGACCGGCGTAACCGTGGAAATCACCCACGACGACAGCGAAGAGCAAAAGGGCAAGTACCACCTCAACGTCAAGCTGACGCTCAAGGGCGTGCTCACCGATCAGCAACGCGACGAACTGCACCGCATCGCCGACCGCTGCCCGATACACAAGTTGATGACCACCGCCGAGGTGAGTATCGAGACGAAATTGTCGGAAGGTGCCTTCAGCCAATAGCGGCAACCTCCGGTCGAGCGGGTTATGCTCAGGGCTATCCAACCCGCTCCGACAGGGACGCACCATGACCACCCTCACCGTGATCCGCCCTCGCCTCGAAGATGTCGAAGGCCAGCCCATCCTGCGCCCGCTGCCATCGCGAGAATGCCGTAGCGTCGGGCCGTTCGTGTTTTTCGACCATATGCTGGCGACCCGCTATGCACCGGGCAGCGGCATGAATATCCGCCAGCATCCGCACATCGGCCTGTCGACCCTCACCTACCTGTTCGAAGGCACCTTGCAGCACAAGGACAGCCTCGGTTCGGACCAAATGGTGCAGGCCGGCGATGTGAGCTGGATGACCGCCGGCAGCGCGATTGCCCACGTCGAGCGCACGCCCGAAGCAATCAAGAGCAAGGGGTTCAGCCTGCATGGGCTGCAAGTGTGGCTCGCCTCCCCCAGGGACCACGAGAGCGGCCCGGGGCATTACAGCCACCATCCGGCAGCCAGCTTGCCCACCAGCGACAACCTGGGCGTGCAGATCCGCCTGATCGCCGGCAATGGCTTCTGCCTCAAATCACCGGTGCCGGTGCTGTCGCCCACGCTGTACGCCGATGTGCAGATGCAGACGGCCACCACCCTGCTGATCCCCGACGAGCATGAAGAACGCGCGGTGTATGTGCTGGAGGGTGACGTACAGTTGGACGGTGAGCCGCTTGAGGCACACAGCCTGGTGGTGTTGCCGAGCGGACAGGCGATGACCCTGTCTGCCGACAGCGATTGTCACCTGGTGGTGTTCGGTGGCGCGCCGCTGGATGGGCCACGCCGGATCAACTGGAATTTTGTCGCGAGCGACCCGGCCGTGATCGAGCAGGCCCGGCAGCGTTGGGCGGCTGGGGATTGGCCAACGGTGCCCGGTGAAACCGAAAGAATTGAGTTGCCGGTGAGATAGCCGCCTGCTCCCACATTTAACCGCGTTTACCCTGTAGGAATGCGCTCGAATGTGGGAGCTGGCTTGCTCGCGATGAGGCCAGGACAGAGGCCAGAGACTTAGCCCTTGAACACTTCATCCAACAAGTTATGCATCGACTGGAACGCCCGCGCAGCGGTCTTCGCGTCGTACATCATCATGCCCGGCACGTTGGCGTGCGGGTCGGTGAAGGAATGCACCGCACCGCCATAGCTCAGCAGTTGCCAATCCACACCGGCCGCGTTCATCTCATCTTCGAACACCGGCAGTTGCGCTTTCGGCACCAGCGGGTCGGAAGCACCATGCAACACCAGCACGGAACCCTTGATGTTCTTCGCATCCGCCGGGTTTGGCGTGTCGAGGGTGCCGTGGAACGACACCGCAGCCTTCAACGCTGCGCCGGTGCGCGCCAGCTCCAGCGCACAGCAACCGCCGAAGCAGAAACCGAAGGTGGCCAACCTGGACGTATCCACCGCAGCTTCGCTCTGGCCTTGCAGTTGCGCTAACGCGGCCTGCATGCGCTTGTTCAGCAACGGGCGGTCATTCTTCAACGGCATCATCGCCGCACCGGCTTCATCGTTATTCGACGGGCGCACGGTTTGCCCGTACAGGTCGGCGATCAGCACCACGTAGCCTTTGCTGGCGACGCGCTTGGCAATCTCTTCGGCCCCTGCACTCACGCCCATCCAGTTCGGTGCCATCAACAGGCCCGGCAGCGGGCCGGTTTGGCTGGCATCGAAGGCCAGGCGGCTTTCATAAGACTGGCCATCAATCTGATAGACCACGGAACGCACAGTGACTTGGCTCATCATTTACTCCAGTTGAGGTTGCACAAGAACGAAAAAACCCGCCGAAGCGGGTTTTTCTACAACGGGGTTAAACCGACAGTTCAACCAACAGCTTGTTCAGTCGGCGCACATAGGCGGCCGGGTCTTTCAGGCTGTCGCCGGCAGCCAGGGCTGCCTGGTCGAAGAGGATGTGCGACAGGTCGCCAAAACGCTCTTCGCTCTGTTCGCCGTCGAGTTTCTCGATCAGCGGGTGAGCCGGGTTGAATTCGAAGATCGGCTTGGAGTCCGGCACCTTCTGACCGCTGGCTTCGAGGATCTGACGCATCTGCATGCCCAGGTCCTGCTCGCCGATGGCCAGGATCGCCGGGGAGTCGGTCAGACGGTGGGAAACCCGCACTTCGCTGACGGCGTCGCCCAGGGAGGCCTTGATCCGCTCAACCAGGCCTTCCTTGGACTTGGCCACTTCTTCAGCGGCTTTTTTGTCTTCTTCGGAATCCAGGTTGCCCAGGTCCAGGTCGCCACGCGCCACGTCGACAAAGGTCTTACCGTCGAATTCGCTGAGGTAGCTCATCAGCCACTCATCGATACGGTCGGTCAGCAGCAGCACTTCGATGCCTTTCTTGCGGAAGACTTCCAGGTGCGGGCTGTTCTTGACCTGAGCGTAGGTCTCGCCGGTCAGGTAGTAGATCTTGTCCTGACCTTCCTTGGCGCGTGCCAGGTACTCGGCCAGGGACACCACCTGCTCGCCGTCTTCGCCCTGGGTGGAGGCAAAACGCAGCAGGCCGGCGATTTTTTCCTTGTTGGCGAAATCTTCCGCCGGGCCTTCTTTCATGACCTGGCCGAAGTTCTTCCAGAAGCCTTTGTATTGCTCAGGCTCGTTCTTCGCCAGTTTTTCCAGCATGTCGAGGACGCGCTTGGTCAGCGCCGACTTCATGGAGTCGATGATCGGGTCTTTCTGCAGGATTTCCCGCGACACGTTCAGCGACAGGTCGTTGGAGTCGACCACGCCTTTGATAAAGCGCAGGTACAGCGGCAGGAACGATTCCGCCTGGTCCATCACGAACACGCGCTGCACGTAGAGCTTCAGGCCCTTTGGCGCTTCGCGCTGGTACAGGTCGAACGGCGCGCGGGCCGGTACGTAGAGCAGCGAGCTGTATTCCAGCTTGCCTTCGACCTTGTTGTGGCTCCAGCTCAGCGGGTTTTCGTAGTCGTGCCCGATGTGCTTGTAGAACTCCTGGTATTCCTCGTCCTTGATCTCGGTACGCGGACGGGTCCACAGGGCGCTGGCGCGGTTGACGGTTTCCCACTCAACGGCCGGTGCTTCTTCGCCTTCGGCGGCGGCCTGCTCTTTCGGCAATTCAATCGGCAGGGCGATGTGGTCGGAATACTTCTTGATGATGTTGCGCAGGCGCCAGCCATCGGCAAATTCGTCTTCACCGGGTTTCAGGTGCAGCACGATGCGCGTACCGCGATCAGCCTTGTCGAGGGTAGCGACTTCAAACTCGCCCTCGCCTTTCGAAGACCAATGCACGCCTTCGCTGGCGTCAAGGCCGGCGCGGCGGCTGAACACTTCAACCTTGTCGGCGACGATGAAGGCCGAGTAGAAGCCCACGCCGAACTGGCCGATCAGGTGCGAATCTTTCTTCTGGTCGCCCGAAAGGTGCTTCATGAAATCGGCAGTGCCGGATTTGGCGATGGTCCCCAGGTGGGTGATCGCATCCTCACGGCTCATGCCGATACCGTTATCTTCGAGGGTGACGGTCTTGGCGTCTTTGTCGAAGCTCACGCGGATTTTCAGTTCGGCGCCGCCTTCCAGCAACTCCGGCTTGGACAGGGCTTCGAAACGTAATTTGTCGACAGCGTCAGAGGCGTTCGAGATCAACTCGCGAAGGAAAATTTCCTTGTTGGAATACAGCGAATGGATCATGAGGTGCAGCAGTTGCTTCACCTCGGTCTGGAAGCCCAGGGTTTCCTTTTGAGTTTCCACACTCATGGTCATCAAACTCCAATTGGATGGCAGTGGCCGCGCCCTGAAGGGTTGGCGGCGGGTTGTCATCAAAGTTGGGGGCTAAGACCAGGATTTCAAGGGCGGGACACTTCTCCGATCTTGAAATGCGCGCGGGCGGTGGCGATGGGTTCGGCCGCGGTGCTTTGCCAGGCGGTGATCGACACGTTCGCCACCCGTCGACCCTGGCGCCAGACCTGGCACTTGGCGTAAGTGTCGCGAAACTGGCCGGCGCGCAGGTAATCCAGGGAAAAGTCGATAATTTTCGGCAGGCCCGGTGCGCCGGTGAACACCAGCAGGTGCAACGCGGCGCAGAGTTCCATAAAGCCTGCAATCACACCGCCGTGCAGTGCCGGTAATATCGGGTTACCAATGTTGTCCTTGTTGGCCGGCAGGCGGAACAGCAGCTCATCGCCTATCCGCGTGCATTCGATGCCGATCAGCTTGGCGTAGGGGATCAGATCGAGCAGCGCCTTGTAGTTACCGTGCTCATGGGCCTGCTCCAGACGTGTCTTGAAGTGATGTGTCATACCTGTTCTCCCGTGACTGTACTGCCCAGCCCCTGCGCGCCCTTGAGGCGCTTGCCCATACGCATGAACGTCCCCACCGTGTGGGCGACGGGTTGTTGCGGGTCATCCTGGTAAGCGAAACCACGGGTGAAAATCACGTCGGTGGTCACCCGGTAGCACTGGGCGAAACCATACACCGGCTTGTGCGGTTCGGCGGGATGCATGTAGTCGATGCGCAGGTCGAGGGTCGGGCACACCTCGAACTCCGGCAACACGCACAGGGTGGCCATGCCGCAGGCGGTGTCCATCAGCGAGGTCAATGCGCCACCATGGATCACGCCCGTCTGGGGATCACCCACGATCATCGGGCTGTAGGGCAGAACCAGGGTAATCCCCTCTTCGCTGGCTTGATGAACGGTAATGCTCAGCACCTGGCAATGGCGCAACGCTGAAATAAAGCGCTTGGCACGCTCTAACAAGGGATTTTCGGTCATTCGGTTCAGACTCTGATGAATGTGGGTCCGGCGCAGTATGGACCGTCGGAAAAAGTTCCTTGGGAAAATGCTTTATATATCTGTGGGATATAAGGAACTAATGCTGGCCCCATGTGCTCGAAAGGCCAGTAGATATCTTCACTAAGGAGAAACACCCAATGCGCAAGACTTTAGCTATTTCCATGATGCTGGCCGCTGCCCTCGGTCTCGCTGCCTGCGACAAGAAATCCGAAAACAAAGCCCAAGATGCCGCCGCGCACTCTGAGCAAGCTCAGAAAGATATGGCTGCAGCACAGGATAAAGTGAACGAAGCTGCGAAAGAAAACGGCGATGCTGCCAAAGCTCAGGCCGAATCGAACAAAGCCGCAGCACAAGAAGCAGCACCTGCTACCCCAGCAACCGGTTCTTGATACCGGGGCTTGAAATAGCTTGGCTGCAAAAAGAAAGCCCGCTTAGATAGCGGGCTTTACTTTGTCTGCTGTTGGCGCGCAGTGCGATAAACCGGCGCTATGCCCGCAGCGCTTTACGCCACCGAGTCTTTGGCCACGTCCGGCAGCGACGTATCGGTCTGCGTATACACCATCACTTGCAGTACGTCGGAATGAAACTCTCGGCGATACAGCACCAACACCACCCCGGCGCTCATCGACATGAACAGCCAGGGGCTGACAAACCATGCCAGCATGGTCATCCCGAAGTAATAAGCGCGCAAGCCAAAGTTGAACTGGTTGGCCGCCATCGAAATCACCCGCGCCGCCCGCAGGGCAAACGCCTTGCGCTCCTGCTCCGACACGTGCCGCTCACCGATCATCGGCGCCGACCCCACCAGCACCGCGGCAAAGTTGTACTGGCGCATGCACCAGCTGAACGTGAAGAACGCGTAGACGAACACCAGTGCCAGGCACAGCAGCTTGATCTCCGACATACCCTGGGATGCCTGCTGCACCAGCGGAATATCGGCCAGCAATGAAACCGCCCGCTCCGAGGCGCCCAACACGGTGAGAATGCCCGCAAGGATGATCAAGGTGCTGGAGGCGAAGAACGACGCGTTGCGCTCAAGATTGCCAATCACACTGGCGTCGGCGATGCGGTTGTCACGCAGCAGCATGCGACGCATCCAGTCTTCGCGATACAGGTGCAGCACGCTGGCCAGACAGGCAGTGTCGCGGGCTTTCCAGGTGGCATAACGGGTGTAGCCGCCCCAACAGAGGACGAACCAGAGGGCGGCAAGCAAGTGGATCAGGTTGGCTTCGATAAACGGCATGCGGGTCCTTATACACGACAGATTTCATGAACCCGGTTAAGTGTGGGCGCCGGGTTCCAGCTTGAGCTTTGCGTTACTCCTTCGACGTTAGCCCACGGAAAAAGACACTGCCCGCCGCCCATAAAAAATGCCCCGTATCAATCGATACGGGGCATTTCAATACAGCCTGAAGCCGGGGGTTACGCGACCGCTTCGCTGCGCTTGCCCAGCATGCGGTCAACCACCACCGCGGCCACCAGCATCATCACCGATGGCACCAGCCACGCCAGGCCCTGCTCGCTCAACGGCAGGTTGGCCAATTGCGACGGCATCCAGCCCGCCAGGCCGGCGCCCTTGAGCGCATCGATGCAGCCGAAGATGAACGACACCAACATCACCGGGCCAACGATGCGGCTCTGCTCCTGCCAGAAGTCTTTGCAGAAGCTCAAAGCCACCAGCACGATGCATGGCGGGTAGATCGCAGTGAGCACCGGGATCGAAAACGCGATCAGTTTGGTCAGGCCCAGGTTGGACACGAACAGCGAGAACAGCGCCAGGATCACCACCAGGGTCTTGTAGGACAGCGGCAGGATCCGGCTGAAGTACTCGGCGCAGGCACAGGTCAGGCCGACGGCGGTGACCAGGCAGGCCAGGGAGATCAGCACGGCCAGGAAGCCACTGCCCAGGGAACCAAAGGTGTGTTGCACGTAGGCATGCAGGACAGCGGCGCCATTGGCGGCACCGGCGGCGATCTCATGGCTGCCCGCCCCGAGGCGGAACAGGCTGACATACACCAACGCCAGGCCGACGCCGGCAATCAGCCCGGCAATGATCGCGTAGCGGGTGATCAATTTAGGCGATTCGACACCACGAGAACGGATCGCGTTGACGATCACGATACCGAACACCAGCGCGCCCAGGGTATCCATGGTCAGGTAACCATTGATAAAGCCTTGGGAGAACGGCGCGGCCACGTATTCCGGGTTGGCGACGCCCACATCACCGGCCGGCAAGGCAAACGCGGCGATACCAAGGATGGACAGCGCGATGATTTTCAGCGGCGCAAGGAAACGGCCCACGGTGTCCAACAGACGGCCCGGGTACAGGGAGACGAAAAACACCACCAGAAAGTACACCGAGCTGTAGAGGAACAGCGCCAGCGGGCTTTCACCGGTCAACGGCGCCAGGCCCACTTCAAAGGACACGGTCGCAGTACGCGGGGTGGCGAACAGCGGCCCTACCGCCAGATACGCTGCCGCCGCCAGCAGGCCACCGGCGATCTTGCCGATCGGGCTGCTCAACGCATCCATACCACCACCGACCTTGGCCAGGGCGATCACGGTGACCACCGGGAGCCCGACTGCGGTGATCAGGAAACCCAACGCCGCCATCCAGACATGGGGCCCGGACTGCAAACCAACGATAGGCGGGAAGATGATGTTGCCGGCCCCTACAAACAGGGCAAAAGTCATGAAGCCCAACGCCAGGATGTCCTGACTTTTCAACACTTTCATTTGAGGAAATACCACACTACTGAATCGGAATTTAGAGAGGGCTTCCCTATGGATGAGGGAAATGCTGCCGGCCCTTGTGGGCACCGACCGGTCTAGCGCGCGGCTTCCTTTTGGGATGCGAGCGCTTAAAGAGGCGGCAAGGTTACAGAATTTGGCCGATAAACGCACTGTTGCAGGGCGAACTGTCCGATAAGCGACATTGGAATGTCGTGTTTTCATACTTAATGTGGCGATACAGACAAAAAATGTGGGAGGGAGCTTGCTCCCGATAGCGGAGGTTCAATCACATCATCAGTGACTGAGCCACCGCTATCGGGAGCAAGCCCCCTCCCACATGGGACCAAGTACATTTCAATAAATGGGCCGCCCAGAATGCACAAAGGCCACCCGAAGGTGGCCTTTGCTGGTGAAGCGTCAGTTAAGCGCGAGGCTTACTTGACTGCCCAACCGGTCAGCTCGGCCAAGGCCTTGCCGATGTCTGCCAGCGAACGCACGGTTTTTACGCCTGCGTCTTGCAGTGCAGCGAATTTTTCGTCTGCAGTGCCTTTGCCGCCAGAGATGATTGCGCCAGCATGGCCCATGCGCTTGCCAGCAGGGGCAGTCACACCAGCGATGTAGGAAACAACCGGCTTGGTCACGTGGGCCTTGATGTAGGCAGCCGCTTCTTCTTCAGCCGAACCGCCGATCTCACCGATCATGACGATCGCTTCGGTCTTCGGGTCTTCCTGGAACAGCTTCAGGATGTCGATGAAGTTCGAGCCTGGGATCGGGTCACCGCCGATGCCGACGCAAGTCGACTGACCGAAACCGGCGTCAGTGGTCTGCTTCACAGCTTCGTAGGTCAGGGTGCCGGAACGGGAAACGATACCGACTTTACCTGGCAAGTGAATGTGACCAGGCATGATGCCGATCTTGCATTCGCCTGGAGTGATCACGCCTGGGCAGTTAGGACCGATCAGGACCACGCCCAGCTCGTCGCACTTGACCTTGGCATCCAGCATATCCAGGGTAGGAATGCCTTCGGTGATGCACACGATCAGCTTGATGCCGCCGAACGCCGCTTCCAGGATCGAGTCTTTGCAGAAAGGAGCCGGAACGTAGATCACGCTGGCGGTCGCGCCAGTGGCAGCTACTGCGTCTTTAACGGTGTTGAACACTGGCAGGCCCAGGTGCTCGGTGCCGCCTTTGCCCGGAGTTACACCACCAACCATCTTGGTGCCGTATTCGATGGCTTGCTGGGTGTGGAAGCTACCTTGCGAACCGGTAATACCCTGGCAGATAACTTTGGTGTCTTTATTGATCAGGACGCTCATTATTTGCCCTCCGCAGCTTTGACAACTTGTTGAGCAGCGTCGGTCAGGCTGGTAGCCGCGATGATGTTCAAACCGCTTTCTGCCAGTACTTTAGCGCCCAGTTCAGCGTTGTTACCTTCAAGGCGAACAACAACCGGGATTTTCACGCCGACTTCTTTCACTGCACCGATGATGCCTTCGGCAATCATGTCGCAACGAACGATGCCGCCGAAGATGTTGACCAGTACTGCAGCGACGTTGGAGTCGGACAGGATGATCTTGAAGGCTTCGGTTACGCGTTCTTTGGTAGCACCACCGCCCACGTCGAGGAAGTTGGCTGGTTTGCCGCCATGCAGGTTGACGATGTCCATGGTACCCATGGCCAGGCCGGCACCGTTGACCATGCAGCCGATGTTACCTTCCAGGGCTACGTAGTTCAGTTCGAACTTGGCAGCGTGCGCTTCGCGCGGATCGTCTTGCGACGGATCGTGGAAAGTCTTCAGCTTAGGCTGACGGTACATGGCGTTGGCGTCGATGTTGATCTTGGCGTCGAGGCAATGCAGATCGCCGTCAGCCTTGATCACCAGCGGGTTCACTTCCAGCAGGGCCAGATCGTGATCCTGGAACAGTTTGGCCAGACCTACGAAGATCTTGGCGAACTGGGCAACTTGCTTGCCTTCCAGACCCAGCTGGAAAGCCAGCTCGCGACCCTGGAATGGCTGAGCGCCAACCAGTGGATCGATAGTGGCTTTCAGAATTTTTTCAGGGGTATCGTGAGCGATCTTCTCGATGTCCACGCCACCTTCGGTGGAAGCCATGAACACGATGCGACGGCTCGAACGGTCAACGACAGCGCCCAGGTACAGCTCTTTAGCGATATCAGTGCACGATTCAACCAGGATCTTGGTGACTGGCTGGCCATTGGCATCAGTCTGGTAAGTCACCAGACGCTTGCCCAGCCACTGCTGTGCGAAGGCCTTGGCGTCTTCTTTGCTGCGAACCAGCTTAACGCCGCCCGCTTTACCGCGACCACCTGCGTGAACCTGGGCTTTTACAACCCATTCGGTCCCGCCGATTTTATCGCAAGCTTCTGCTGCTGCTTCCGGGGTGTCTACTGCGTAGCCCTGGGATACTGGCAGGCCGTATTCAGCGAACAGCTGCTTACCCTGATACTCGTGAAGATTCATGCTTTTTACCGTCTTCGTTAGGTACTGCGCATTCGGCGCTGCGCTCATTATGAGTGCCGCGCCACCTGTGACTGCTGCTTACGCAACTTGCCGGACTCAAGCCCGGTCAAGCTGCGCAAGACTGCGTCCAGCGGATATTCCGCGGTGAGTCTTGCGCGCAAGGCTCACGACGGGCAACCGCCGTGGTTTCTTATTATCTCGTTTTAGCGCTTCTTCTTGTTCGCGATGTGAATGGCATGACCATTCACTGCCAGCGCGGCTTCGTGCAATGCTTCGGACAGGGTCGGATGGGAGAAAACCATCATGCCGATGTCCTCGGCACTGGTGCCGAATTCCATACCGATTGCGCCCTGCTGGACCAGTTCTGCTGCGCCTGGGCCAATCACATGGACGCCCAATACGCGGTCAGTCTTGGCATCAGCGATGACTTTGACAAAACCACCGGTGTCGTTGGCTGCCATGGCACGACCAGAAGCAGCGAACGGGAAGGTGCCGACGTTAACTTCAACGCCTTCAGCTTTCAACTGCTGTTCGTTCTTGCCGACCCATGCAATTTCCGGGTGGGTGTAGATAACCGATGGGACCAGGTCGTAGTTCATCTGGGTTTTGTGGCCCTTGATGCGCTCGACAACCATGATGCCTTCTTCGGAAGCCTTGTGCGCCAGCATCATGCCGCGAACCACGTCACCAATGGCGTAGACGCCTGGAACGGTGGTAGCGCAGTGATCGTCAACGTGGATGAAACCACGCTCGTCGATGTTCACGCCGCTGTCGGCTGCCAGCAGGTCGGTGGTCACTGGACGGCGACCAACGGCTACGATCAGCTTGTCGAAGGTGATGGTCTGTTCGCCATCCTTGTCGGTGTAGGTCACGACCACTTCTTCGCCGTTGACCTTCGAGCCGGTCACGCGAGCGCCCAGCTTGATGTCCAGACCCTGTTTGGTCAGGGTTTTCAGGGCTTCCTTGGACACTGCGGTGTCAGCAGCCAGCAGGAACGTGTCCAGGGCTTCGAGCACAGTGACCTGGGAACCCAGGCGGGACCAGACCGAACCCAGTTCCAGGCCGATCACGCCAGCGCCGATCACGCCCAGACGCTTGGGAACTGCTTGGAATTCCAGAGCGCCGGTCGAATCAACGATGACTTTCTGGTCAACAGGTGCTGGTGGAATGTCGATCGGACGCGAACCTGGAGCCAGGATCACGTTTTCGGCTTCGATGATTTCGACCGAACCGTCCGGCTTGGTGATTTCAACTTTCTTGCCGGCCAGCAGCTTGCCGTGGCCTTGCAGGGAAGTTACGCCGTTGGCCTTGAACAGGGTGGCAACGCCGGAGGTCAGGCCTTTGACGATGTTGGCTTTACGGCCAACCATCGCGGGTACGTCCATGGTCACGCCAGCGTGGCTGATGCCGTGGATGGCAAAACCGCTTTGCGCTTCGTGGAATTTCCAGGAGCTGTCCAGCAGCGCCTTGGAAGGAATGCAACCAACGTTCAGGCAAGTACCGCCCAGTGCCAGTTTGCCTTCCTTGTCGGTGTATTTTTCGATGCAAGCAGTCGAGAGGCCCAGTTGTGCGGCCTTGATAGCGGCAACATAGCCGCCAGGACCTGCACCAATCACTACAACGTCAAATTTCTGCGACATGAAAATAGTTCCTCTATTTAGCAGCAAGCTGTCAAGCCGCAGGCCCCAAGCCCGACTGCCGTATCCGGCAGCCTGTCACTTGAGGCCCGCAGCTGCTTCTATCAGATATCCAGCAGCAGACGAGCTGGGTCTTCCAGCAGGTTCTTGATGGTCACCAGGAAAGTCACGGCTTCTTTACCATCGATCAGGCGGTGATCGTAAGACAGCGCCAGGTACATCATCGGACGGATCACGACTTGGCCGTTGATTGCCATCGGACGCTGGATGATGTTGTGCATGCCCAGGATCGCAGCTTGCGGCGGGTTGACGATCGGAGTCGACATCATCGAACCGAAGGTACCACCGTTGGTGATGGTGAAGGTGCCGCCGGTCATCTCGTCGATGGTCAGCTTGCCGTCACGGGCTTTCTTGCCGAAGCCGGCGATGCCGCCTTCGATTTCAGCCAGGCTCATCAGCTCGGCGTTACGCAGAACCGGAACCACCAGGCCGCGGTCGCTGGACACGGCAACGCCGACGTCTGCATAACCATGGTAAACGATGTCGCTGCCGTCGATGGAAGCGTTGACTGCCGGGAAGCGTTTCAGCGCTTCGGTGGCCGCTTTCACGAAGAACGACATGAAGCCCAGGCGCACGCCGTTGTGGCTCTTCTCGAACAGGTCCTTGTACTTCGAACGCAGGGCCATGACTTCGGTCATGTCGACTTCGTTGAAGGTGGTCAGCATCGCCATGTTCGACTGTGCTTCAACCAGACGCTTGGCCACGGTGGCACGCACGCGGGTCATGGGCACGCGCTTCTCGGTGCGGTCGCCAGCGGCGAACACAGGAGCAGCGGCAGCAGGTGCTGCAGCCTTGGCAGGTGCGGCAGCTGGAGCGTTTTTCTTGGCTTCAACGGCAGCAACCACGTCTTCCTTGGTCACACGGCCGTCTTTGCCGGTGCCTTTGATGGAAGCCAGGTTGATGCCGTTCTCTTCGGCCAGCTGACGAGCAGCCGGTGCAGCGATTGGATCTTCGCCACCCGCCGCCGGAGCGGCAGCTGGAGCAGAAGCCGCAACAGCCGGTGCAGCGGCAGCCGGAGCGGCAGCAGCGCTGCCCGCTTCGATCGAGCCCAGTACCTGGTTGGACAGGACGGTATCGCCTTCGTTGGCAATGATCGCGCCCAACACGCCGTCAGCTTCAGCCAACACTTCCAGAACGACTTTGTCGGTCTCGATGTCGACGATCAGTTCGTCACGCTTTACAGCCTCGCCTGGTTTCTTGTGCCAAGTGGCAATGGTGCCATCGGCAACCGATTCCGGGAATGTCGGGGCTTTGATTTCGATAGCCATTATCTGTGGGTCCTTAAAATTCGGTTTCAGTCAGCGCGAAGGCGTTAAACAGTGAAAGCATCTTGCAGGAGTTTTTCCTGCTGCTCGGCGTGCATCGATGCATAACCACAGGCAGGCGCGGCAGAAGCATCGCGACCGGCGTATTCCAGGCCCAGGGCCTTGTTGTGGTTACCAATGCTGCGACGCAGATGATGCTGGCTGCTGTACCAGGCGCCCTGGTTCATCGGTTCTTCCTGACACCACACTACATGAGTGAGGTTGGTGTAAGGCGCGATGATCTCCATGAGGTCATCTTCCGGGAACGGGTAAAGCTGCTCGATACGCACGATGGCGATGTCTTCGCGGCCTTCGGCACGGCGTTTTTCCAGCAAATCGTAGTAGACCTTGCCGCTGCACAGGATCAGGC
The DNA here is from genome assembly GCF_003058185.1 of Pseudomonas sp. GV105. Lineage (NCBI taxonomy): Bacteria > Pseudomonadati > Pseudomonadota > Gammaproteobacteria > Pseudomonadales > Pseudomonadaceae > Pseudomonas > Pseudomonas sp. GV105. Next base: position 388,396 of record NZ_QBUF01000002.1, on the reverse strand, counting down.
GAGTGACCTTGGCCGCGTCCAGTGTATCGATTTCTGGAATAACGGTCTGGAACGAGCCTTCCGCCAGATCTTCCAGGGTCGAGATGGCCAATTTATGACGCAACAGCGATTTCGGCGTCAGCACTACCAGCGGCTTGCGCAGCGGGCGAATGACCTGGCGACGCAGCAAGTGGTAGATCTGGGCCGGGGTAGTCGGCACGCACACCTGGATGTTGTGCTCGGCGCACAGCTGCAGGTAACGCTCCAGACGGGCCGAGGAGTGCTCCGGACCCTGACCTTCATAACCGTGTGGCAGCAGCATGGTCAGACCGCACAGACGGCCCCACTTGTGCTCGCCGCTGGTGATGAACTGGTCGATAACCACCTGGGCACCGTTGGCGAAGTCGCCGAACTGGGCTTCCCAGATCACCAGCGCGTTAGGCGTGGTGGTCGAGTAACCGTATTCGAACGCCAGTACGGCTTCTTCGGACAGGAACGAATCGTACAGGTCGAAACGTGGCTGGCCTTCGTACAGGTGTTGCAGCGGGATGTAGGTGCCTGCGTCTTTCTGGTTGTGCAGAACCGCGTGACGGTGCGAGAACGTACCACGGCCGATGTCCTGGCCGGTCATGCGGATCGGGTGACCTTCGAACGCCAGGGTCGCATACGCCATGGTTTCGGCGTAACCCCAGTTGATCGGCAGGCCGCCGGCTTGCATCTTCTGACGGTCTTCGTAGATCTTCGCGACCTGGCGCTGTACGACGAAGCCGTCAGGAATTTCCAGCAGCTTGGCAGACAGTTCCTGCAGAGTCTTCAGATCGAACGACGTATCGTGACGCGCAGTCCAGGCGTGGCCCAGGTACGGACGCCAGTCGACGAACAGCTCTTTGTTCGGCTCTTTGACCAGGCTTTTTACAACATGCAGACCGTTGTCCAACGCGTTGCGGTATTCGTCGACTTTCGCCTGAACACGCGCTTCGTCAACCACACCGGCCTTGGTCAGGCTTTCGGCGTACAGCTCACGGGTGGTGCGCTGCTTGGTGATCTGCTGGTACATCAACGGCTGGGTGCCGCTTGGTTCGTCCGCTTCGTTGTGACCGCGACGGCGGTAGCAAACCAGGTCGATCACCACGTCACGCTTGAACTGCATGCGGTAGTCGACAGCCAGTTGGGTCACGAACAGCACGGCTTCCGGATCATCACCATTCACATGGAGGATCGGCGCCTGGATCATCTTGGCAACGTCGGTGGCGTACTCGGTGGAACGCGCGTCCAACGGGTTGCTGATGGTGAAGCCCACCTGGTTGTTGATGACGATGTGAACGGTACCGCCGGTCTTGAAGCCGCGGGTCTGCGACATCTGGAAGGTTTCCAGGACCACGCCTTGACCGGCGAATGCCGCGTCGCCGTGGATGGAAATCGGCAGAACCTTCTCACCGGTCGCGTCGTTACGACGATCCTGGCGAGCGCGCACCGAACCCTCGACCACTGGAGAAACGATTTCCAGGTGGGACGGGTTGAAGGCCATGGCCAGGTGAACTTCACCGCCGGTGGTCATCACGTTGGACGAGAAGCCCTGGTGGTATTTAACGTCACCGGAACCCAGCTCGACCTTTTTCTTGCCTTCGAACTCGTCGAACAAGTCGCGCGGGTTCTTGCCGAAGGTGTTGACCAGCACGTTGAGACGGCCACGGTGGGCCATGCCGATCACGATTTCCTTGGTGCCGTAGGAGCCGGAACGCTGGATCAGCTCGTCGAGCATCGGAATCAGGCTCTCGCCGCCTTCCAGGCCGAAACGCTTGGTGCCCGGGTATTTGGTGCCCAGGTATTTTTCGAGGCCTTCGGCTGCGGTCACGCGCTCAAGCAGGTGGCTGCGCACATCGGCAGACAACACCGGACGGCCACGCACGCCTTCCAGGCGATGCTGGAACCAGTGACGCTGTTCGGAGTCGGTGATGTGCGTAAACTCAGCGCCAATGGTGCGGCAATATGTCTGCTGCAACGCTTCGTGAATTTCGCGTAGGCTCGCTTCCTCTTTGCCGATGAACAGGTCTCCGGCACGGAAGGTCGTATCAAGATCGGCATTGGTCAAGCCGTAATGATTGATCGACAGGTCTGCAGGTGCAGGACGCTTCCAGAGCCCCAGCGGGTCGAGCTGGGCCGCCTGGTGGCCGCGCATACGGTAGGCCTGGATCAGTCGCAGTACTTCAACTTGCTTCTTCTCATGCTCACTGCTCACGCTTCCGGCGGAAACCGGTTGGGCGCGGCGCTGGTTCTTTGCCAGCAGCACGAACTGATCGCGAATTGTTGCGTGCGATACATCGGTGGCAGCGTTGCCGTCTGAAGACAACGTCTGAAATTTGGTGCGCCATTCTTCTGGCACAGCGTTAGGGTCGTGCAGGTAGAGCTCATAAAGCTCTTCCACATAGGCAGCGTTACCACCTGAAAGATAGCCGCTGTTCCACATGCGCTGCATCACGCTTTCTTGCATGCTTGGTCACCCTCGATTTGGGGACACCACCGGCGGCGACACCGAGTTTGCTTGCAAAAGGCCAAGTGCAGCGACCAAAACAAGCCACTTAGGATCACGCTGATAGTTCGGGTACCAACCCGAATGCCCCTGCTTGTCTCATTTCTTCAAAATAAGAGCCGCGGCTTTGTAAGTCGCTGCTCAAGTTAAGACTACGGCGCCGGTTGAAGCCTGCGCCGTAGCATTTACGGGCACAACGGTCCTGCTTTGCTACAACGTCAATTACACGCCGCTTTGCAGCAGCATGTTACGGATGTGACCAATGGCCTTAGTCGGGTTCAGGCCTTTAGGACATACGTTGACGCAATTCATGATCCCGCGGCAGCGGAATACGCTGAACGGGTCATCCAGTGAAGCCAGACGCTCGGAGGTCTGGGTGTCACGGCTGTCTGCCAGGAAGCGATATGCTTGCAGCAGAGCAGCCGGGCCCAGGAATTTGTCCGGGTTCCACCAGAAGGACGGGCACGACGTCGAGCAGCAAGCGCACAGGATGCACTCGTACAGACCGTCGAGCTTCTCGCGCTCTTCCGGGGACTGCAGACGCTCGATGGCCGGAGCCGGCGTATCGTTCTGCAGGAATGGCTTAACCTTCTCGTATTGCTTGTAGAAGATGCTCATATCGACGACCAGGTCACGGATAACCGGCAAACCTGGCAGAGGACGAACGATCAGCTTGTTGCCTTTGACCACGGCGGACAGCGGCGTGATGCACGCCAGGCCGTTCTTGCCGTTGATGTTCATGCCGTCGGAGCCGCAAACACCTTCACGGCAAGAGCGACGATAGGAGAACCCTTCGTCCTGCTCTTTGATCAGGGCCAGCACATCCAGCACCATCAAGTCTTTACCACCGGTATTGACCTGGAATTCCTGCATGAACGGCGCAGCGTCCCGATCAGGGTTGTAGCGATACACACTGACTTTCAACATGGCAGCCACCCTTAGTAAGTCCGAATTTTCGGTTCAAACATCGGAACCGTCTTCGGCGAGAAGTTAACGGCACGCTTGGTGACGCGCTTTTCACCCGGGAAGTAGAGGGTGTGGCACAGCCAGTTTTCATCGTCACGGTCTTCGTAGTCTTCACGAGCGTGAGCACCGCGGGACTCTTTACGAACCTCGGCGGCAATCGCAGTCGCTTCAGCCACTTCCAACAGGTTTTGCAGCTCAAGGGCTTCGATACGAGCGGTGTTGAACGCCTGGCTCTTATCGTTGATCTTGACGTTGGCGATGCGCTTGCGCAGGTCAGCCAGCAGGGCAATACCCTTCTGCATGTATTCGCCGGTACGGAATACACCGAAGTAGTTCTGCATGCAGCTTTGCAGCTCGCGACGCAGGGTAGCCACGTCTTCGCCTTCGGTACGCTCGTTCAGAGCGGACAGACGCGCCAGGGCAGCTTCGATGTTGGCGTCGGTAGCGTCATCGTATTCGATGCCGTCGGTCAGCGCCTTTTCCAGGTGCAGGCCGGCAGCACGGCCGAAGACCACCAGGTCGAGCAGCGAGTTGCCGCCCAGACGGTTGGCGCCGTGTACCGATACGCAAGCCACTTCGCCCACCGCGAACAGACCATGAATGATCTCGTCCACGCCGTCGGCATTCTGGGTGATTGCCTGGCCATGGATGTTGGTCGGCACGCCGCCCATCATGTAGTGGCAAGTCGGAACAACCGGAACCGGAGCAACCACCGGGTCAACGTGCGCAAAGGTCTTGGACAGTTCGCAGATACCTGGCAGGCGGCTGTGCAGCACTTCCTCGCCGAGGTGATCGAGCTTGAGCAGCACGTGGTCGCCGTTCGGGCCACAGCCGTTGCCGGCGATGATTTCCTTGACCATGGAACGGGCTACAACGTCACGACCGGCAAGGTCTTTCGCGTTCGGAGCATAACGCTCCATGAAACGCTCACCGTGCTTGTTGATCAGGTAGCCACCTTCACCACGGCAACCTTCGGTGACGAGTACACCGGCGCCGGCGATGCCAGTTGGGTGGAACTGCCACATTTCAATGTCTTGCACCGGCACGCCGGCACGCAGCGCCATGCCAACGCCGTCGCCGGTGTTGATCAGTGCGTTGGTGGTCGAGGCGTAGATACGACCTGCACCGCCAGTCGCCAGAACGGTAGCCTTGGCGCGGATGTAGGTGGTTTCACCGGTTTCGATGCAGATGGCGATCACGCCGACGAATGCGCCGTCCTGGTTTTTTACCAGGTCAACCGCGTAGTACTCGTTCAGGAACGTGGTGCCGGCTTTCAGGTTGCCCTGATACAGGGTGTGCAGCAGCGCGTGACCGGTACGGTCGGACGCGGCGCAAGTACGGGCAGCCTGGCCGCCTTTACCGTAATCCTTCGACTGACCGCCGAATGGACGCTGGTAGATACGGCCTTGCTCGGTACGCGAGAACGGCAGACCCATGTGGTCCAGCTCGAACACGGCGGCCGGGCCTTCCTGACACATGTATTCGATAGCGTCCTGGTCACCGATATAGTCGGAACCCTTGACGGTATCGTACATGTGCCAGCGCCAGTCATCGTTCGGGTCGGCGGAGGCGATGGCGCAGGTGATGCCACCCTGGGCCGATACGGTGTGGGAACGCGTCGGGAACACCTTGGTGATCACGGCAGTCTTGTGACCACCCTGAGCCAGTTGCAGCGCCGCGCGCATGCCGGCGCCGCCGCCACCAATGATGATGGCGTCGAAGGAAATAGTTGGAATGTTAGCCATGGATCAGATACCCCAAAGAATCTGCACACCCCAGACGAAGTAAGCGAACATCGCGACGCCGCATACTGCCTGGAAGAGAAACCGTACTGCTGTCGCAGACTTGCCCAGCGCCATCGGCGTCAGGTAGTCGGTCGAAATGGTCCACATGCCGACCCAGGCGTGAGCGCCCAGGGCTACAAGGGCCAGCAGACTGAAGATTCGCATCGCATTGTGGGAAAACAGGCCATGCCATTGCTCATAGCCGATGCCCGGATTGGCGACGAGGTATCCGATCAGGAAAATGAAATAAGCCGCGAGAACGACCGCAGACACACGCTGTGCCATCCAGTCATAGAGGCCCGAACGCGACAGATTCGTTACGCTGGTTACCATATCCAAACTCCTGCCAGAACGATCAGCGCCACGGAAACGGCGATGACGATTTTCGAGCCCAGGCGGCCGCCTTCCAGCGTCTCACCGATGCCCATATCCATGATCAAGTGGCGCACGCCGGCTACCAAGTGATACAGCAGAGCGGACAAGAGGCCCCATGCTACGAACTTGGCCAGCGGACTGGTCAAGCATGCCTTCACCTCGGCATAACCTTCCTCGGAACCCAGGGATTTGCTCAATGCATAAAGCATGAAGCCCAGGCCCAGGAAGAGGATGATGCCGGAAACACGGTGCAGGAACGACGTAACGCCGGTGATGGGGAGTTTGATGGTCCTTAGGTCTAGGTTTACAGGTCGTTGGCTATTCACGGCTTTTTTTCACACTGAAGAGCCCCTAACAATCAGGGCAAAGTTGTTGGGGAGCGGACTGGTCAGGTAACACCACCCAGGGAGTGCGACCCCCAATGAAAGCAAGCCCAAAAGCCCTTGGCGGTCGGTGGCCGAGTATAGACAGTTAGGTTACTAATGACAACGCGCTGACCTCACCCTAATAGCGCATTGCGTTGGCAGGATAAAAGGCGTAAATGGCGGTAAATTTCGAGGAAAAAGTCCGGTTAAAGCCTTCTGGGGCAAGACTTTAGGCAAATTGACATCTGAATTTATCTCACTATAGTGGTGCGGGCCCTGCGTGGGGGGTCTGTCTGATGATTTGAAGCATAAATAGGAGGCCACATGGCTGACAAAAAAGCGCAGTTGATCATCGAGGGCGCAGCCCCCGTCGAGCTGCCCATTTTAACCGGCACCGTTGGTCCTGATGTTATCGACGTACGGGGCCTGACGGCCACGGGCCGTTTCACTTTCGACCCAGGTTTCATGTCGACCGCCTCATGCGAGTCGAAGATTACCTATATTGATGGCGATAATGGCATTTTGCTGCATCGGGGCTACCCGATCGAGCAACTGGCTGAGAAATCGGACTACCTGGAAACCTGCTATCTGCTACTAAATGGCGAGTTGCCAACCGCCGAGCAGAAAGCCCAGTTTGTCAGTACTGTAAAGAACCACACCATGGTTCACGAGCAGTTGAAGACGTTCTTCAACGGCTTCCGTCGCGACGCCCACCCGATGGCCGTCATGTGCGGCGTGGTCGGCGCCCTGTCGGCCTTCTATCACGACTCCCTCGACATCAATAACCCGCAGCATCGCGAAATCTCCGCGATCCGCCTGGTTGCCAAGATGCCGACCCTGGCCGCAATGGTTTACAAGTACTCCATGGGGCAACCCATGATGTACCCGCGCAACGACCTGACTTACGCGGAAAACTTCCTGCACATGATGTTCAACACCCCGTGCGAGATCAAACCGATCAGCCCGGTGCTCGCCAAGGCAATGGACCGGATCTTCATCCTCCATGCCGACCACGAGCAGAACGCCTCCACCTCTACCGTGCGTCTGGCCGGCTCTTCGGGTGCCAACCCGTTTGCCTGTATCGCTGCCGGTATCGCCGCGCTGTGGGGCCCTGCCCACGGCGGTGCGAACGAAGCCGTATTGACCATGCTCGATGAAATCGGCGATGTCTCGAACATCGACAAATACATCGCCAAGGCCAAGGACAAGAACGATCCGTTCAAGTTGATGGGCTTCGGTCACCGGGTCTACAAGAACCGCGACCCGCGCGCCACCGTCATGAAGAAGACCTGCGACGAAGTGTTGAGGGAACTGGGCATCAAGAACGATCCGCAACTCGAACTGGCCATGCGCCTGGAAGAGATCGCTCTGACCGACCCGTACTTCATCGAGCGCTCGCTGTACCCGAACGTCGACTTCTACTCGGGGATCATCCTCAAGGCGATCGGCATTCCAACCAGCATGTTCACCGTGATCTTCGCCCTGGCGCGGACCGTGGGCTGGATCTCCCACTGGAAAGAAATGCTCTCCAGCCCGTACAAGATTGGCCGCCCGCGCCAGCTGTACACCGGCTACGAGTCGCGTGACATTACCAAGTTGGAAGATCGCAAGTAAGCATCTGACCGACGCGCAATAAAAAAGCGGCCTCCTTCATGGAGGCCGTTTTTATTTGTGCAGGAACCAAGAAACTGTTTTGTCTGAAATTCAGCTATCGGGAGCTTGCTCCCGATGACAATAGCCCAACCAACACAAAGCCCCAGCCTATCGACCGGGACACTTCCTATTAAGCCCCCCAAACCTGACCGACTACCCACCTTGGAATGCAATCAACTGTGGGAGGGGGCTTGCCCCCGATAGCAATGGCCCAGCCAACACAAAACTCCAGCCAAAAAAATGCCCCAGCCTATCGACCGGGGCATTTCCTATTAAGCTACAACCTTAGTGAGAAACCGCCCCACTCGCCCCCAGGCCAGTCTGCGAACGCACAAACTGCGGGAAGTACAGTGCCCGTTCCTTGACTGCCGCCGCCGACTTGTCGGTGATGGAGAAGAACCAGATGCTGACGAACGCGATGAACATCGAGAACAGCGCAGGGTACTCATACGGGAAGATGGCTTTTTCGTGATGCAGGATCGACACCCAGATGGTCGGCCCCAGGACCATCAGGCCCACGGCACTGACCAACCCGAGCCAGCCGCCAATCATTGCGCCACGGGTGGTGAGGTTTTTCCAGTACATGGAAAGCAGCAACACCGGGAAGTTACAGCTGGCAGCGATAGAGAACGCCAGGCCGACCATGAACGCAATGTTCTGGCTTTCAAACAGGATACCCAGACCGATTGCCAGCACCGCCAAGGCGATAGTGGTGATCTTCGAGACGCGAATCTCCTCTTTGTCGTTGGCCTTGCCTTTCTTGATCACGCTGGCATACAGGTCATGGGACACCGCCGAAGCACCGGCCAGGGTCAAGCCCGCAACCACCGCGAGGATGGTGGCAAACGCCACAGCCGAGATGAAGCCCAGGAAGATGCTGCCACCCACCGCGTTGGCCAGGTGAACCGCCGCCATGTTGTTACCACCGAGCAAGGCGCCTGCAGCATCCTTGAACGCCGGGTTGGTGCTGACCAGCAGGATCGCGCCGAAACCGATGATGAAGGTCAGGATGTAGAAGTAGCCGATGAAACCAGTGGCGTACAACACGCTCTTGCGCGCTTCCTTGGCGTCGCTCACGGTGAAGAAGCGCATCAGGATGTGCGGCAGGCCGGCGGTACCGAACATCAGTGCCAGAGCCAGGGAGAACGCGGAGACCGGATCTTTCACCAAACCGCCAGGGCTCATGATCGCTTCACCTTTAGGGTGAACCTTGATCGCCTCGGAAAACAGCGTGCTGAAGTCGAAGTTGACGTGCTTCATCACCATGACTGCCATGAATGTGGCGCCGGACAGCAGCAACACTGCCTTGATGATCTGCACCCAGGTGGTCGCCAGCATGCCGCCGAACAGCACGTACAGGCACATCAGGACACCCACCATGATCACCGCTACGTGGTAATCAAGGCCGAACAGCAGCTGGATCAACTTGCCCGCGCCTACCATCTGCGCGATCAGGTAGAACGCCACCACCACCAGCGAACCGCAAGCCGACAGGCTACGGATCTGAGTTTGCCCGAGGCGGTAGGACGCCACGTCGGCAAAGGTGTATTTGCCCAGGTTACGCAGGCGCTCGGCGATCAGGAACAGAATGATCGGCCAGCCCACCAGGAAGCCGATCGAGTAGATCAGGCCGTCGTAGCCGGAGGTGTATACCAGTGCGGAAATACCCAGGAAGGACGCGGCCGACATATAGTCGCCGGCAATCGCCAGGCCGTTCTGGAAACCGGTGATCTTGCCGCCGGCCGCATAATAGTCGGCCGCCGAGTTGTTGCGCTTGGACGCCCAGTAGGTAATGCACAACGTCGCGCCGACAAAGACCACGAACATCAGGATCGCTGGAATATTCAGCGGTTGTTTTTGCACTTCACCGGTCAACGCCTCCCCCGCCCATATAGCAGGCGCGAAGACCGAAGCACCCAGTACAGCCAATAGACGACGGATCATTGCGCAGCCTCCTTGAGAATCGCATTGTTCAGATCGTCGAATTCGCCGTTGGCGCGTCGCACGTAGATCGCAGTGAGGACAAAGGCCGATAGAATCAGCCCGACACCGATAGGGATTCCCCAGGTGATGGACGAAGTGGAGCTGATCTTAGCCCCCAGCAATTGTGGCCCGTAGGCGATCAACAGGATGAATCCGGAGTAAAGCCCTAGCATGATCGCCGAGAGAATCCAGGCGAACCTTTCCCTTTTTCTAACCAGCTCCTTGAAGCGCGGGCTGTTTTGAATCGAGAGGTAAATGCTGTCGTTCATTGTTTTTATCCTCGCAGCACAGCTTTGTTATTATTGAAACAATAGCCACTGTATGCGGCTACGGGGCAGGTTCCAGACGACCTTAGTATTAGAGGGAGTGTAGCGAGGGTTTGCGAGGGCGCAGAAACATTTGCGGGCGGCGAAAATAATAATGTGGGAGGGGGCTTGTCCCCGATTGCGGTGTGTCAGTCGCTGATGATCTGACTGATCCATCGCTATCGGGGGCAAGCCCCCTCCCACAAGGGGTTACATCAAAGGGGGGTTACTTGGCGAGCCACTCGGCAACCCGCTCAGGGTGCTTGGCAACCCAGTCCTTGGCGGCTGCATCGGGCTTGGCACCCTCCTGGATGGCGAGCATGACTTCACCGATTTCGTCCTTGGAAGCCCATTGGAATTTCTTCAGGAACGCCGCGACTTCCGGGGCTTTCTTCTCCAGGCCCTTGCTACCAATGCTGTTGACGGTTTCAGCAGCGCCATAGATCCCTTTTGGATCGTCCAGGAACCGCAGTTTCCACTTGGCGAACATCCAGTGCGGCACCCACCCGGTGACTGCGATGGATTCCTGCTTGTCTTCGGCGCGGGTCAGTTCGGCGATCATCGCGGCACCGGAGCTGGCTTGCAGCTTGTAGTCCAGGCCATAGGCCTTGATCGCTTCGTCGGTCTTGAGCATCACGCCTGAACCGGCGTCGATACCGACGATCTTGTTCTTGAAGGTGGTGTCGGTCTTGAGGTCTTCGATGGACTTGGCCTTGACGTACTCCGGCACGATCAGGCCGATCTTCGCATCCTTGAAGTTGGGGCCGTAGTCGACCACCTTGTCCTTGTTCTTGGCCCAGTATTCACCGTGGGTCACGGGTAGCCAGGCAGAGAGCATGGCGTCGAGCTTGCCGGTGGCAACACCCTGCCACATGATCCCGGTGGCGACCGCTTGCAACTTGACGTCATAACCGAGCTTTGCCTTGATCACTTCTGCCGCCACATGAGTGGTGGCAACGCTGTCGGACCAACCGTCCACGTAGCCGATGCTCAGGGTTTTGCTGTCGGCGCTGGCCAGTGTGGAGCTCATCGCAACTACCAGAGTGGCAACTGCGCCCAAGAGTCGTCGCATCTTCATCGTACTTCCCCGAAAGTGCTGCGCCCGACGGATGTCGAGCGACGTCAACCTGTTGTTATGTGGTGCGCCACGCCCCCTTCACGCGCATCGATCCGGCGGCAACGACATCAGTGGAGTGCTGATACTTCGATCATCAACCTGCCGGGGCCTTTGTCCTGCTCTGTCAGCGACCTCAGGTAAGCAAGAAACGACATCACATCGCCAGCTAGCGCTGTTATGGGACGCTCACCTCATACCCCGCCCGAACTTTGCATGTCTAAATCATGCAGCCCCACTGGGACGCGACAAATCCGGGTAAGATGCGCGCCTTTGCTCCCCAGATAAGCCGACCATGCCCGCAACTGCCCGCTTCCCTGCCCTGCCCTATTTATTCGCCTTGATCCTCGGCCTGCTTGCGCTGGTCGGGTACTGGTATGGCCTCGGCCGGCCAGTGGTGCTGCCGGACGTGGCCAGCGCCAGCCACAAACTGCAATGCGCCTCCTACACACCGTTCGACAAGGACCAATCACCGTTCGACCAGCCGTTCAAGCTGCGCCCCGAGCGCATGGACGCCGACCTGGCCCTGCTGGCCACCCGCTTCGAATGCATCCGCACCTACTCCATGACCGGCCTGGAAGCCTTGCCGGACCTGGCGCGCAAGCACGGGCTGAAACTGATGATCGGCGCCTGGGTCAACGGCAACCCGGTCGACACCGAAAAAGAAGTCGACGCCTTGATCGCCTCGGCCAACGCCAACGCCGACGTGGTGACTTCAGTGATCGTCGGCAACGAAACCCTGCTGCGCAAGGAAGTCACGGCCGCACAGTTGGTGAAGCTGATCCATAAGGTCAAAAGCCAGATCAAGCAGCCGGTCACGTATGCCGACGTCTGGGAGTTCTGGCTGCAACACCCGGAAATTGCCCCGGCGGTGGATTTCCTGACCATCCACTTGCTGCCGTACTGGGAAGACGCCCCCTCGGGAATCGACCAGGCGCTCAAGCATGTCGGTGACGTGCGCCAGACCTTCGGCAATAAATTCGCGCCCAAGGACGTAATGATCGGCGAGACCGGCTGGCCCAGCGAAGGCCGCCAGCGCGAAACCGCGGTGCCGAGCCGGGTCAATGAGGCCAAGTTCATGCGCGGTTTCGTGGCCATGGCCGAAGCCAATGGCTGGCACTACAACCTGATCGAAGCCTTCGACCAGCCGTGGAAGCGTGCCAGTGAAGGCGCTGTCGGCGGCTACTGGGGCTTGTTCGACGCCGATCGCCAGGACAAAGGCATCCTCGCAGGCCCAGTGACCAACGTACCGTACTGGCCACTGTGGCTGGGAGTCGGTGGACTCATCCTGCTGGGCACCCTGGCGCTCGGCGGGCGGGTGCGCAGCGTGCGCGCCGCCTGGCTGCTGCCGCTGCTCGGGGCCGTCGCCGCCTGTTCCATCGGCACCTGGGCCGAACTGACCCGCGTAACCGCACGCTTCAATGATGAATGGGTGTGGGCGGGGCTGCTGGTCGCGTTGAACCTGCTGGTACTGGCACATGCGGCCCTGGCCTTGAGCAGCCGCGAGGGTTGGCGCGAGCGGGCGTTCAACTGGCTGGAGCCGCGCGCGGGCTGGCTGGTGGCAATCGCCGGGTTCGCTGGCGCGGTGATGATGCTGGCGCTGGTGTTTGACCCGCGCTACCGCAGCTTCCCAAGTGCGGCGCTGGTGCTGCCTGCACTGGTCTATCTGATTCGCCCGGTGACCGGGCCACGTCGGGAAATTGCCCTACTGGCCTTTATCATCGGTGCCGGCATTGCGCCGCAGCTGTTCCGCGAAGGTCTGTTGAACCAGCAGGCATGGGGTTGGGCGCTGGTCAGTGGGTTGATGGTTGTGGCTTTGTGGCGGTGCTTGCGGATGCGCAAGGCTTAAGATGCCATCGGGGGCAAGCCCCTCCCACATTTGGAATGCGTTCCCATGTGGAAGGGGCGGTGCGACGATTCGATTTGCCCCGATTGCCCCTATCAGGCCGCCCGTGGCTTGCGGACCAAGCGCAACCCGGCAATCACCACCGCAAACACCGCAAATGTGGTGTTGTACAACGCCAACGCCGGCAACCCGAACACCAGCCCCAGCACCGCCAACCCCCACCCCGCACGGCCCGGCACGAAAAACGCCAGCACCGACGCGATCAGCGCAGCCCAGCCCATCACCTGGAAGTGAATCATCAAGCCCAGGTTCGAACGCACCTGGCATTCCCAGTGGTTGGCTTCATCCGCGCAAATGCCGACCCACCGGCCATCCTCCATGAAGCCGTAACGCGCGGCATAACTGGCGGCCAGCCATAATGGCAAGGCAATGAGCAGTAGGGTCAGCGGCAAGCGGCGGGACATGGAGCACTCCGATAGGCAAAAACGGCGCTCAGCTTAATCCCCCGGTGGCCGTTAGCAAGATGTGTACGCAGATAAGTGTCCATCAATACGCGGCAAAGTGTATCTTCTGCCTACTATTACCCCGACTCCGACGTTTTTTATCCGACTTTTCGTGCCGATGGCTGGCACTTCGGTGGCAACGCGGTGGTCATAGCCTGCGAACTTCATTCAGCACGTTTCCTCTTAGGGATTAAGTCATGCTCCGTTCCTTGCGCTGCGCTGCCTTGCTGGGCAGCCTTTTTTTGAGTGCGTCAGCACTGGCCGTCGACATCGACCAGGCCAGCTATGGCTTCCCTTTGACCAACCCGTTCGAAGCGACCATCGCCACCACCCCGCCTGACCTTCGGCCCAGCTTGCCGAGCGACGACGAAATCAACCAGTCCGACTACACCCTGAACATGCGTCCCGAGCGCGAGTTCAGCCTGCCCGACAACTTCTGGGCAGTGAAGAAGCTCACCTACCGCATCGCCAAGCAAGACCGCGCCGCACCGCTGATCTTCCTGATCTCGGGCACCGGTGCGCGGTTTGACAGCAGCATCAACGAATACCTGAAAAAACTGTACTACCAGGCCGGCTACCACGTCGTGCAACTGTCATCGCCGACCAGCTTCGACTTCATGAGCGCCGCCTCGCGCTTCGCCACGCCGGGTATCACCCAGGAAGACGCCGAAGACATGTACCGCGTGATGCAAGCAGTGCGTGCGCAGAACGCCTCACTGCCGGTCACCGACTTTTACCTCAGCGGCTACAGCCTCGGTGCGCTGGATGCGGCTTTTGTCAGCAAGCTCGACGAAACCCGCCGCAGCTTCAACTTCAAGAAAGTGCTGCTGCTCAACCCGCCGGTCAACCTGTACACCTCGATCACCAACCTCGACAAGCTGGTGCAGACCGAGGTCAAGGGCATCAACAACACCACGACCTTTTATGAACTGGTGTTGAACAAGCTGACCCGCTACTTCCAGCAAAAGGGCTACATCGACCTTAACGACGCCCTGCTCTACGACTTCCAGAACTCCAAGCAGCACCTGACCAACGAACAGATGGCCATGCTGATCGGCACCACGTTCCGTTTTTCGGCGGCCGACATCGCGTTCACCTCGGACCTGATCAACCGCCGCGGCCTGATCATCCCGCCGAAGTACCCGATCACCGAAGGCACCAGCCTCACGCCGTTCCTCAAGCGCGCGCTGCAATGTGACTTCGATTGCTACCTCACCGAACAGGTCATCCCGATGTGGCGCGCCCGTTCCGATGGCGGCAGCCTGTTGCAATTGGTCGATCAGGTCAGCCTGTACGCCCTCAAGGACTACCTGCACACCAGCCCGAAAATCGCCGTCATGCATAACGCCGACGACGTGATCCTCGGCCCGGGCGACCTCGGCTTCCTGCGTCAAACCTTCGGCGATCGCTTGACTGTCTACCCGCTGGGCGGCCATTGCGGCAACCTCAATTACCGCGTCAACGCCGACGCCATGCTGGAGTTTTTCCGTGGCTAAATATCTTCTGCTGCTTGCCGCCCTGATGTGCGCAAGCGTGGCCAATGCCGACAACAGCAAGGCGCACGCGCCCACCGTCGTGGGTGCCGACGGCTTCAAGGAGCCGCTGAGCAAGCTCAAGTTCAACCCGGGTCTGGACCAGCGCGAGTTCGAACGCTCGTCACTGACCGCCCTCAACGTGTACGACCCGCTGGAATCGTGGAACCGTCGCGTTTACCACTTCAACTACCGCTTCGACCAATGGGTGTTCCTGCCGGTGGTCGACGGTTACCGCTACGTCACGCCGAGCTTCCTGCGTACCGGCGTAAGCAATTTCTTCAACAACCTGGGCGATGTGCCCAACCTGTTGAACAGCCTGTTGCAACTCAAGGGTCACCGCTCCCTGGAAACCACCGGGCGCCTGCTGCTCAACACCACCATCGGCGTTGCCGGGCTGTGGGACCCGGCTACCGCCATGGGCCTGCCGCGCCAGAGCGAAGACTTCGGCCAGACCCTGGGTTTCTACGGCGTGCCTGGCGGCGCCTATCTGGTGCTGCCGATCCTGGGCCCATCGAACCTGCGCGATACCAGCGGCTTGGTGGTCGACTACAGCGCCGAATCGCAGATCAACTTCCTGAACGTCTCCGAAGTCAGCTCCAACCATCCGGAGATCTGGGCCCTGCGCGTGGTCGACAAGCGTTACCAGACCAGCTTCCGCTACGGTCAGTTGAACTCGCCGTTCGAGTACGAAAAGGTGCGCTACATCTATACGGAATCGCGCAAGTTGCAGATTGCCGAATAAGCGCAGCGCGCGGTAAAAAAGCCATTCGACGCGCTCGAATGGCTTTTTTTTGCCTGCTCGATACCAGCCGCCTACCCCAGCACCTGCGCCAGAAACGCTTGCGCGCGAGGTGTGCGTGGCGCAGTGAAAAACGCCTCCGGCGGCTGGTCTTCGATGATCCGCCCGCCATCGAGAAACAGCACACGCCCGGCGACTTGCCGGGCAAAGCCCATTTCGTGGGTGACGCAGAGCAAGGTCATGCCACTTTCGGCGAGCATGACCATCACGTCCAGCACCTCGCCGACAGCCTCCGGGTCGAGTGCCGACGTCGGCTCATCGAACAGCATGATTTTCGGGGTCATGCACAATGCCCTCGCTATCGCGACCCGCTGCTGTTGGCCGCCCGACAGTTGCGCCGGGTATTTTTTCCAGTGTTGATCGATCCCGACTTTTTTCAGCAGCGCCATCGCCTGGTCCTGCGCGCTGTCGCGGGGCATGCCGCGCACGGACATCGGCGCCAGCATGCAGTTTTGCAAGACGGTCAGGTGCGGAAACAGGTTGAAGCCCTGAAACACCATGCCGACCTCACGCAAGGCCGCGCGGCAGAGCGTCGGCGAAGCGCTCAAGTCGGCGCCCAGCACCTGGATTCGGCCCTGCTGCGCCGGTTCCAGACGATTGAGGCAACGGATCAATGTGGACTTGCCGGAGCCCGAGGTGCCGCACAGCACAATCCGCTCGCCCTGCACCACGCGCAGGTCGATACCGTGCAGCACCTGGTATGGGCCGTACCATTTACTCAGCCCTTCGACGTCGATCACCACCGGCGCAGGCGCGCAGATCGACCGCTCAAACTCCCCTGATGACCCCATGTATCCACCCTTCCCTATCATTCGTCAGTTGGCCGCATGTGGCGGGTGAGTCGACGATTGATCCGGTTCACCCCTCGCCGGACACACTCGACCACCAGCAGGTAGACCAGCGCCACCCACACATACACCTGGAAATCAAAAGTGCGTGAGAACGCCAACTTGGCCACGCCCATCAAATCCAGCAAGGTCACCAGCGACACAATCGCGCTGGCCTTGATGATCAAAATCAGTTCATTGCCCAGTGGCCCCACCGTCACGATGAGCACCTGCGGCAAGGTCACCTTGAAAAACGTGGTGGTGCGGCTCAACCCCAACACCGTCGCGGCTTCATAGTGGGCACGAGGCACGGAGAGCAACCCGCCGCGAAAGATCTCGGCCTGATAGGCCGCCGTATTCAAGGTGAACGCCAGCACAGCGCAAAACCACGGGTCGCCGAACCAGCCCCACAGGCCAAGGTCGCGCCAGAAACCGTGGAAGGAACCCAAGCCGTAATAGATCAGGAACAACTGCGCCAACAGCGGCGAGCCCCTGAAAAAGTAGAGATAGGCCCTGCACCCGTACTGCAACAAACGCCAGCGTGAAGTCCTGCCCAACGCCAACAGCACGCCAAGCACCATCCCGGCGCTGCTGGATATCGCCACCAATTGCAGGGTCAGCAACAAGCCATCGAACAACTGCGCACCGTAGCGCTGAAGCAGTTCAAGCCCGAGCCACTCGGCAAAACGCTCGCCCCCCATCATGAGGCACGCTCCCGACCCTGGCCGTAGTGCTTTTCAAGCTGTGCGATGCAAAACCCCGACATCGACGACAGCAGCAGGTACAGGCCACACGCCGCCAGATAAAACAGCATCGGTTCCTTGGTGGCGTTCACCGCCAGGCTGGTCTGGCGCATCAGGTCCACCAGGGAAATGGTCGACACCAACGCCGTGTCCTTGAGCAGGCTCAACCAGTTGTTCGAAAGCCCCGGCAAGGCGATCCTCATCACCTGCGGCAGCACCACCTTGAAAAACGTGTGCCTGCGGCTCAAGCCCAGTGCCTGGGCGCCTTCGTACTGGCCGCGCGCCACGGTCTTCAACGCCCCCAGCCATACCTCGCTGGAAAAGGCCGCCAGCACCAGGCTGAACGCGATCACCGCCGCCACGAACGCGTTGATGCCAAACTCGGCCGAACCGCCCCAATACGCCTGGAACTTCTGCAGCGCGATCTGGATGCCGTAATACACGATCAATAACGTCAGCAACTCCGGCAGGCCACGAAAACAGGTGGAGAACAGCGCAGCCATCGCCCTCACCGTGGCGTTTGCCGATCTGCTGCACAGCGCCACCAACAACCCCAATGGCAACCCCAGCGGCACACACGCCAATGCCAGCGCCATCGTGACCCCTGCGCCCGCCAGCAGCGCGCCGCCCCACCCACCGGCGCCCAACGACAACAACCCTAATGACTCGAACATGGAAGGCGCCCCCGCGCTTAATCATCCTCAAGGCCATGGGCCAACTTGAGCTGTCGATACGTGCCGTCGGCGATCACGTCCGCGATGGCCTGGTTCAGCCTGGCGCGCAACGCCTCATCGGCCTTGCGCACGGCAATACCGGCGTCGCTTTGCGTACCGGGGATAGCCAGCACCCGGCAACACTGCGGGTCGGTGTTCTTCAACCACTCCTGCATTGGCGCGCTGTCGTTGACCACCGCATCCAGGCGGCCGTTGAGCAGGTCGCTGTTGGCCTCGTCCTGGCCGACGTACAACTTGACCCGCGCCCCATTGGCGCCATAGACATCCTGGTTGTAGATACCCTGGGTGGACGACGACTGAGCGCCGACCGTCTTGCCGGACAACGTGGCCGGCGCAGCGTCCTGAATGTCGCTGCCCCTGGGCACTGCCAGAACCATGCGCGTGCGGTTGTAGGGCTGGGTGAAGCTGACGGTCTTCTGGCGCTCTTCGGTGATGGCCATCGAGGCGATGATCGCGTCGTACTTTTTCGCAAGCAGGCCCGGGATGATGCCTTCCCAGTCCTGGGCAACAATCGTGCATTCGACGCCGAGCCTGGCGCACAGGGCGTTCGCCATATCGACGTCAAAACCACGCAGTTGGTTATTCGAGTCCACATAGTTGAAAGGCGGATAAGCACCCTCCGTGGCGAAACGCAGCGGCTGCGCATGGGCCACCGACAACAGCCCGAGGGTGATCGTTACGGCATAGAGCGTCTGTTTGACCTGTTTCATGAAGGCACCTACCGAATTATTTTTATTCTGCGTAGTGCCTGAGGCCTGGCTAACCCGAAGGAACACGGGTGATTGACGCAGGCTCAGTCACTGACCCAGCGGACACTACGCCAACCTAAACAATTCGTCTATATTTTACAGATAGTCTATTTCCGAGTTTTTTGTAGGCCAAAACCGGGATGCACGATCGACCGCACACGGCCCGCCAGTTTTTCCCGCCACGGTGACCAGCGCCCCGGCAATAGTGCCCGTCACCGCGTTCAGCAAGATCGGCATCGAGCAGCCCAGGCCAGCAGTACTCTGACCGAGCGTCTCGCCCCTGCGATCCACCACCGATGCTGTGCGCCAAGACGAGGCTCGCACTGTTATGGATAGTGGTACGGCGTCAGCGCGCTACGATCGATGTGTCGATCAAGCCGCTGCAAGGCGCCAGCCAACGGGCATAACACGCCCGCAGACGTGCTGACACACCCCTCACCACCGGCCAGGTCGGCATGCAGCGGCGGCTGTCCCGCCGTCAACGGCGCCAGTTGGCGAATCTGCTCCAGAGACTGCGCCTCGAACGCCACCCGCAAGAAATAGCGCCCGGTCGCCAGCTGTTTGTAGCGTTCGAACTGGAGGCTGCCGACCGGCGGGATATTGCCCTCCAGGTAGTCGCCCAAGGTCCAGCGAAAGCCGAGCATCGTGCGCAAATACGAGATATTGGTGTCATGGGCCACCAACAGGGTGAAACGCACGTCCGGCGGCGTGCCCAGCGCATCCTCCGTGGCTTGGGGCGTGCCTTGCTTGAGCGCCAGGGAAATCTGATTCATCAACTGCGAGCCTCCGCGGCTGGCGATGTACGGGCTGTCATTGATGAAATCGTATTTGGCCTTGGTCAGCGCGGTCAGTTGGGACACCTGTTGCGCGGTGCGCCCGTGACCGAAGGCAACCTGATCCAGCGGCAGGCCTTCGCTGTATTCCAGGCGAAAGGTTTCCCCAAGATTGGCTTGTGTATTGAGGCCTTTGATGGCCAGGCGACCATCTTCGTCCTGGGTCAACTGCCAGGGTTCGTCACGGTAGGCGCAGGTGTTCGATGCACCGCAGATCACACTGCGCAACTGCTGCTCAGCCCCGTGGTAACGGGTTTGAGCTCTGGCCACGCTGCCGCCCATGCGGGCGAGCACGCTGTCTTCGGCACGCTGGGGGTCGAGTCGGGCGAAGGGCATTTTGTCACTCTGGAACAGCGCATCCTGGTTCCCCTGCACCACGCTCGGCTGCAACCCACAGCCAGGGAACAGGCCATCGAGCAGGGCCGAAGCGGTGGCTTGGGTGCGTTGCAACGGACTGGCGCGCACAAATACCTCGCCAGGGGCCGGGCAGCCATCGGGCAACAGGCCGGCAGCGCGCAGCACCTGGCCGCGATAGCGCCCCATTTCCACTGCCGCCGCGTAGCCATGACCGGTCAAATGTCCGTCGGGCACCGACCAGGTAGGCAGCGCACGGCCGGTGACCTTGGCCAGTTTCGGGCTATCGGTGGGCGGGCGCACACCGTGGCGGCTGACCTGCACCACCTTATCCAGCACAAACCCGTCAGCCGGTGCGGCCTGAGCCGGGATCGACATCAGACCGAGCAGTAACAAGGGGGTAAAACGTAGGTAGGAAGAGAACATATCGGTTTCCTGTGGCGGGTCTACGGGTAGGTCATTCCCGCGTATCGCAGGCGAGAATGACCACGCCGGGGTCAAGGGTAGCGGTACGCCGTCAGCGCTGTGCGATCGATGGCCCGGTCGGTGCGCTCGACGAACTGCGCAATCGGACACAGGATGCCGAGCGGGGTGTGCTGGCAACCCGGCTGATCAAAGTCAGCCTGCAAGGGCGGATGTTCACTGTCCAGGCGCTGTAAGGCGCGAATCTGATCCATGCCTTGTGTGATGAACCGCGTGCGGATAAAGCGCTCGCCGGTCTGGGTGTCGCGGTAGCGCTCGAACGCCAGCGTGCCGCTGGGCGGGATATTGCCCCGCTGGTACTCGCCAAGCTGCCATGTAAACCCCAGCAGGGTACGCAGGTGCGAGATGTTGGTGTCGTGGGCCACCAGCATCAGCAGACGCGCCGCAGGCGGGTTGCCCAACGGATCGTTCTTCTCCAACGGCGTCCCCTGCTCCAGGGCCAGCACAATCTGGTTCATCAACTGCGAACCGCCACGACTGGCAACGTGCGGGGTGTCATTGATGAAGTCATATTTGGCCCGGTGCAGCCGCCCCAGCGCCGAGACTTGCGCCGCATCGCGAGCATGGCCGAAAGCGACATCTGCCAGCGGCATGCCTTCGCTGTATTGCAGGCGAATGGTCTCGGCCATCGACGAGGCCTTGTCCAGGCCCTTGATCTTGAACCGCCCGCCATCGCCCTCTTTCAAGACCCAGGGCGTGTCGAAGAACGGGCAAGCTTTGCCCGCTTCGCACACTGCACTTTTCAGACGCTCCAGGTCAGGGCGCAAGCGCTCGCGGGCTGATTGCAGAGAGCCGCCGAGGGCCTGCAGGATCTGGGCTTTGGCAATAGCGGGGTCAATCTGCGCGAAGGGCATTTCATCGGTCTGGAACAACGGGTCCGGCTTGCTGCGCGCCAGCGCTTTTTCGCCGCAGCCGGGGAACATGCCATCGAGCAGGGCGGCGGCGGTAGAACGTGTGCGCTGTTTGGGGCTGGCAACCGCCACGACGCTGCCCGGCGACGGGCAGCTATCGGCCAGCAGACCGGCGTTGCGGTAGTACGCCGCCTGCCAGGCCCCCATGTAGCTGGCGGCCAGATAACCATGGCCGGTCAGCTCACCGTCCTGTACCAGCCATGGCGTCCAGGCGCGGCCGGTGGCCTTGACCAATTTGTCGGTATCGGTGGGCGAACGCACGCCATGGCGGCTGACCTGCACCACTTTTTCCAGCACGTAACGGTTCGTTTCGGCGGCTTGCAGGCTGGCGCACAACGTGAGGGCGACCAATGCCAGGCCCGTTCGATTGAAGAGGGTCATGCTCATTTTCCTTTCATCAGAATTCGTAGGAGAAGCCCACGCGATAGCGGGCCTGGCGCTGGTCAGTGTTCTTGTCGACGTACACGTCGGCCACTTCAAGGTAGGGGGTAAACTGTTTGGTGAGTTTGTATTCGAACAACAGCTTATTGCTGTAGTTCTTGCGGGTACCGTCGAAGACCACCTGATTACTGTAAATCTGCTTGCGCCCAACACCGACCGACAACAGGCCAAACTTATACTTGGCGCCCAATTCAACCGCATTGTCGTGTTTATCGGCCTTGCCCTCTTCGTCATAACGCGTGAGCTTGTGGTAATAGCCCGGCGTGATGGAGAACTTATCGGTGATCGCATAAGACACTTTCAACGACGGTTTATAGGACTTCTTATCCTTACCATCGGCGTAGGTAAACTTGGGTTTGACCTTCCACTGGGTCCCCAGCTTGTGGCTGTACTTGACCTTGGCCTTGAGTTCGTCCTTGGTCAGGCGGGAAAACGCCTTGCCCGGCTGGCCATCGCTGTCGGGAGCAGTGGCCATGATGGCTTCGAAGGAGAACGCCAACCCGTTGTCCAGGGCCTGGGTCAACATCACCTTGTCCTTATGTTCACGCTCGACTTCCGAATACTGATGTTGGTAGTCAAGTTCGAGGGCCTGAGTGGTGGTGGACGCAATGACCAAACCGATAAACGAATAACGCCTTAATGCTTTTTTATGAGGCCCAACGCTTAATTTCTTCATCTTTTCACCTGTTATTTTTATTGTTGATGACACGACAACTTTGCTGTTTTACGCGCGCAGCGGTACCGCTTCCGATGACTCGGAATTGTTGAAAACCTTGGGGGTATCAGTTAGCTAGAGGCTTATCCAAAACCGGACGCTGCTGGCGCTTGCGCCAACGAACCTGACCGGAAAACAGCGCGGTCATCAGCACTGAGATCAGCGAAGCGCCCAACCAGAACAGCGATAGGGTATGGAAGTCGTACAGCTTGCTGCCGTCATGGGCCAGGGTGGTGCCATGCTCGATCAACACCCCGGTGAGGATCTCGCCAGCCGCCGCCCCCGCGTAGCTGGCGATACCGATCATGCCCAGTGCCGCACCAGCCGCACTTTTAGCCGCAATGTCCACGGCCATCAGGCCACCGAGGAAGCACAGCAACGCGCCCATGGACAGGCCGAACAGCATCATGGCCGCCGCATCCAGCCAATAGTGGCCGCCGGGCAGGAACAGGAACATGCCCAGGGACACGCTGTTCATCAAGCCGAACAGGATCGCCAGGCCATGGCGCCGGCCGCTGAAGAAGCGGTCAGAAATCAGCCCGCTCAAGCCTGTGCCCACAATACCGAACACACCGGTGATAGAGATCAGTGCCGAAGCCGACAGCGTGTTGTAGCCCTTGGCGTTTTCCAGAAAAAACACGCCCCAGGAAATCACCGCGTAACGGCCGATGTACATCAGGCATGACGCCAGGGCCAGCAACCACAGCGCCGGATTTTTCAGCAGCGCCAGTTGCGCGCCCCATTTGCCGAGGGTCTTCGACACGGTTTCTTCACGGCCACCATCGACTTCGATAAAACCCACGCTCTGCGGCGAGTCGGCCATGAACAGGTAGATCAGCAACATGCCCAGCACCCCCATGGCAGTCGCCAGGAAGTAGCCGTATTGCCAGCCCCACGTGACGATCACAGCAGCGACGGCAATATAAGTCAGGGCTTCGCCCAGGCTGTGGGCAATCGACCAGAAACCATAGAACGTACCGCGCTCCTTGTCGGCATACCAACGCGACAACGACACCACGCACGGCCCCACCCCCATGGACTGGGCCCAGCCGTTCAGGCCCCAGGCCAGGGTGAGAATAATCGCGTTGGTGGTCAGCCCCATACAGGCATTGACCACCGCACTGATCAACAACCCCAGCATCATGAAACGCCGCACATTGGCGTGGTCGGCCAGGAAGCCGTTGACCAGCTTGCCCACGGCGTAGGTGAAGAACAGCGCAGAACCGATCATGCCCAACTGCGAAGGGCTGAGCAGGTTCTGGGCCACCAGCGCCGGCTTGGCCACATTGAAGGACAATCGGCACACGTAGAACAGTGCATAGCTCAAGGACATGGATAAAAAGGTCAGCCAGCGCACTCGGCGAAAGCGTCGCCCGTCGGGGTCGGCAATCAGGGGCCGCGCAGGCGCGGCATGGAACAAGGACAGCAGGGACTTCATGGCGGACAGACTCCTATTGTTATTATTCGCTGTACGTTGAAACGCAGATCGTGGAACGCTGTTCAGGCCTCCAGTGAAGGGCCGATCAGTTCGGCGAGTTGCGGGTACACCCGGGGGCTGGCCACCAGCAACGGGTTGCCGCCGAGCAAGCCGTCGCCACGCAGAAAATCACTGCAACGGCCACCAGCCTCACTGACCAGCACCAGTCCCGCAGCACAATCCCAACTGTTAATGTGGGTTTCGTAATACCCCACCAGCCGACCCGCTGCGACATAGGCGATCATCAGCGCGCCGGAGCCATTGCGAATGAACATGCCGCCGCCCTCCAGCAGCCCGGCGAGAAACGGGATGAAGTGTTCCTTGCCGCGTCGGTGGGAGGTGCCGACACCGGTCACACCGTAGCGAATATCCGCGGCGGAGCTGACCCGGATCGGAATGTCATTCACATAGGCACCGAGGCCGCGACAGGCGTGAAACAGTTCGTTGTGATTGGCATCGGCCACCGCCCCCAACCAAGGCTGACCGTCCACCAGCAAACCGATGGACACGCACCAGGTGTGCAAGCCATTGACGAAACAACTGGTGCCGTCGATGGGGTCGACCACCCACACACAACGCGCCGGTAAACCGGTCGCGCCACCCTCCTCGCCAACAAAACCATCATCGGGAAACTGCTCGGTCAGGCGCGCCTTGATAAAGACCTCCAGCTCGCGGTCGGCGATGCTGACCACGTCCTGGGGCACCGAATCCTTGTGCTCGACATTCAGTTGCTCGCGCTGCCGGTAATACGCCATGCCACGTTGGGCGGCCTCCGTCGCGACCTGACACACCAGCGCGTAACGCGCTGCCAAGTCAGCCAGGTCTGAGGATGTCTGTGTCTGAGTCATAAGCCCAACCTTCGCTTGTCAATTGCACACGTGTGCAAACCGTCAGGAAAAAAAAGTGAAGGCGCCCTTTGGTCAGGCCCGCCACTCACCGATTACTGCCCATACAACACGAAATAATTATTCTCTTCAAGAAGAGATTGAAATTTTATTTCTGAATTATCGTCGTACCGCGCTCTATCAAGGCCACCGGCACCGGTTCGAACTCGGCGATCCGTGCAAAATTTTCACCGCGGGCGACGATGGCGGCGACGGCGCGCTGCGCCAGTTGAACGCTGTCCTGGCGCACGGTGGTCAGGTCATAGGCCAATTGCGCGGCCTGGGCAATGTCATCGAAGCCGATCACCTGGACGTGTTGCGGCACGTGCAGGTGCAGCGTGAAACGCAATGCGTCCATCACCCCCAAGGCCAGCATATCGGTTGCACAGAAAATCCCGTCGGGCCCGTCGCCCTGACGGAACAGCCCCAGCAAGGCCTGCATTCCCCCCTGATAACCCAGGGTTTCATTGAACACCGCCTGCGCTTCGACATTCCCCTCGGCCAGGCGCTCGGAAAACCCCAGCCAGCGCTCGCGGCTGCTGAAGTTATGTTCGCCCTGGCCGATGAATGCCAGACGCCGCGCGCCGCCTCTGAGCAGTGCATCGGCCGCCATGCGTCCACCGGCGCGGTTGTCGCTGCCCACCACTTCAGCACCGGCCAGTTCGTGACCGCGGTTGATCATGGCCACTGGAATCTGCCGGTCCAGGTAATGCTGAACCACCGACAACGGCGGCGAGGCCGAGGTCAGGATCACCCCGGCAATCTGATAACTGAGCAAGGCATGCAGCGACTGCTCAAGCTGGGCCGGATCGTCGGCATTCATCAACAACGGCATCAAGCCGCGATGGCTCAGGCTATGGGCAATAGGGCTCAGGAGGCTGGCGCGAAAGGCGCTGTCGAAGCCGGCGGTGACCACACCGACGAAGTTGCTGCTGCCCTTGTTCATGGTGCGGGCGATCATATTGACTTGATAGCCCAGCGCCTTGGCCGAGGTCAGCACCTTCTCTCGGGTAGCAGGCGCCACACTGGCTCCGGGGGTGAACGTGCGCGACACCGCCGAACGCGAAACACCGGCATGCCGGGCCACATCCAGCGCTGTGATCACGTTTTTTTCAGAAGCGTCCATCGACCACCGTCCACTGCGAGAGAGCCGATACGGTAATGGCAAACGCGACCCAGGGAAAGCCTAGCGCCTGCGCATTCTTGAGGCTCGCGCAAGGCCGGTGCTACCATGCGCAACCGCCTGTCATGGCAAGGAACCCTCTGGTTTATGAGCAGCATTCGCGAGCGCAACAAAGAAAAGATCCTGCGGGCGGCGAGCGAGGAGTTTGCCGACAAGGGCTTCGCCGCGACCAAAACCAGCGACATCGCCGCCAAGGCCGGGCTGCCCAAGCCCAACGTCTACTACTACTTCAAGTCCAAGGACAACCTCTACCGCGAAGTGCTCGAGAGCATCATCGAGCCGATCCTGGCAGCCTCGACGCCGTTCAACCCGGAGGGTGAGCCTGCGGCGGTACTGAGCAACTACATCCGCTCGAAAATCCGCATCTCCCGCGACCTGCCCTTCGCCTCCAAGGTGTTCGCCAGCGAAATCATGCACGGCGCCCCGCACCTGAGCGCCGAACAGGTCGAGCAACTCAACGCCCAGGCCAAGCACAATATCCAGTGCATCCAGCATTGGGTGGACCGTGGGTTGATTGCGCCGATCGATCCCAATCACTTGATGTTCAGCATCTGGGCCGCAACCCAGACGTATGCGGATTTTGATTGGCAGATTTCGGCGGTGACCGGCAAGGCCAAATTGGATGAAGCGGATTACGAGGCGGCGGCGCAGACGATTATTCGGTTGGTGCTCAAGGGCTGTGCGCCGGACTGAGACACCGAGGCGCCTGTGGCAATCGGGGGCAAGCGCCCTCCCACATTTGATCGGGTTTACACATGTCTATTTGTGAATACCGTCAAAGGTGGGAGGGAGCTTGCTCCCGATGAGGCCCTGACAGTCATCCAAAAATCAGGCTGACACCCCCGCATCCGCCCACAAACCCAGCGCTTCAATCGCCGTGATCGCACACTGCTCATCAATATCCGATGTGTCCCCGCTGATCCCGATCGCCCCCAGCACCAGCCCTTCCTGATCCCGAATCAACACCCCGCCCGGCGCCGGCACCACGCTGCCCTGCCCCAAGCTGTTCACTGCGGCGATAAACGCCGGGCGTTGCTGCGCATCCAGCGCGAGCAAGCGTGAGCCTTTGCCCAGGGCAATCGCACCCCAGGCCTTGCCGATGGCGATCTGCGGGCGCAGCAGGCTGGCGCCGTCGTCCCGTTGCAGGGTGATCAGGTGGCCGCCGCCGTCCAGCACCGCAATGGTCAGCGGTGCCGAGGCAATGGCGCGGCCTGCGGCGAGGGCCTGGCCGGCCAGGTTGACTGCGACTTTCAAGGTTAAAGCGCTCATGGGTGCCGTCCTTATCTTGTTATGGGAAAGCCGTGGGCTCTGTTGGAACAGATACCGGATGCAACAAATAGAACACAATATAGTTATTTTTTGTATACAATATTTTCGCGCAAACCTACAGAATGTCGAAAAAATGCCCTGCAAAGACCTTCCGACGAACGCAAAGGCTACTGAATAAAATGCATTGACCTGTGACGCTCGCCGTGAATACACTTCGACCAAACACCACTTGTATACAATTACAAAACGCAAGAGGCACCAAAACAATGAGCAAAATGAGAGCAATCGAAGCCGCCGTTCTGGTGATGCGTCGTGAAGGGGTAGACACCGCCTTCGGTATCCCAGGCGCCGCGATCAACCCGCTGTATTCGGCCTTGCAGAAGGTCGGTGGCATCGATCACGTCCTTGCTCGCCACGTTGAAGGCGCTTCGCACATGGCCGAGGGCTACACCCGCACCAAGGCCGGCAATATCGGCGTGTGCATCGGCACATCGGGCCCGGCGGGCACCGACATGGTCACCGGCCTGTACAGCGCCTCGGCCGACTCGATTCCGATCCTGTGCATCACCGGCCAGGCCCCCCGGGCGCGGATGCACAAGGAAGACTTCCAGGCTGTGGACATCACCAGCATCGTCAAGCCGGTGACCAAGTGGGCGACCACGGTCCTCGAACCCGGCCAGGTGCCGTATGCGTTCCAGAAGGCCTTTTATGAAATGCGCTCCGGCCGCCCTGGCCCGGTGCTGATCGACCTGCCGTTCGACGTACAGATGGCCGAGATCGAATTCGACATCGACGCCTACCAGCCGCTGCCCCTGGCCAAACCGCTGGCCACGCGCATCCAGGTGGAAAAAGCCCTGACCCTGCTCGACCAGGCCGAACGCCCGCTGCTGGTGAGCGGTGGCGGCGTGATCAATGCCGATGCCAGCGACCTGCTGGTGGAGTTCGCCGAGTTGACCGGCATCCCGGTGATCCCGACCTTGATGGGCTGGGGCACCATCCCCGACGATCACCCGCAGATGGTAGGCATGGTCGGCCTGCAAACGTCGCACCGTTATGGCAACGCGACGCTGCTGAAAGCCGACGTGGTGCTCGGCATCGGCAACCGCTGGGCCAACCGCCACACCGGTTCGGTGGAGGTGTACACCGAGGGGCGCACGTTCATTCACGTCGACATTGAACCGACGCAAATCGGCCGCGTATTCACCCCGGACCTCGGCATCGTTTCCGACGCCGGGGCCGCACTGACGATGTTCATCGAAGTCGCCCGCGAGTGGAAAGCCGCAGGCAAACTCAAGGACCGCAGCGCCTGGCTGCATGACTGCCAGCAGCGCAAGGCCACCTTGCAGCGCAAGACCCACTTCGACAACGTGCCGGTCAAGCCGCAACGGGTGTACGAAGAGATGAACCAGGTGTTCGGCAAGGACACCTGCTACGTCAGCACCATCGGCCTGTCGCAGATTGCCGGCGCGCAATTCCTGCATGTCTACAAGCCGCGTCACTGGATCAACTGCGGCCAGGCCGGCCCGTTGGGTTGGACCATCCCGGCGGCGCTCGGCGTGGTCAAGGCCGACCCGAGCCGCAAGGTGGTGGCGCTGTCCGGCGACTATGACTTCCAGTTCATGATCGAAGAACTGGCCGTGGGCGCGCAGTTCAAGCTGCCATATATCCACGTAGTGGTGAACAACTCCTACCTGGGGCTGATCCGCCAGGCCCAGCGCGGGTTCGAAATGGACTACTGCGTGCAGTTGTCTTTCGACAACCTCAACGCCCCGGAACTCAACGGCTATGGCGTCGACCACGTCGCGGTCGCCGAAGGCCTGGGGTGCAAGGCGCTGCGCGTGTTCGAGCCTGGCCAGATCCAGCCGGCACTGCGCCGCGCCCAGGAAATGCTCGAAGAATTCAAGGTTCCGGTGATCGTTGAGATTATTCTGGAGCGCGTGACCAATATTTCCATGGGCACCGAGATCAACGCCGTCAACGAATTCGAAGATCTGGCCCTGGTCGGCAACGATGCGCCGACCGCCATTTCCCTGCTCGATTAAGGAGAACCTTATGCCGCGCTTTGCCGCCAACCTGTCCATGCTGTTCACCGAACAGGCGTTTCTCGCTCGCTTCAAAGCGGCCGCCGATGCGGGCTTTGCAGGCGTCGAATACCTGTTCCCCTACGAATTCAGCTCTGCCGAAATCAAGGCGCAGTTGGACGCCAATGGCTTGACCCAGGTGCTGTTCAACCTGCCGGCCGGCGATTGGGCCAAGGGCGAACGGGGTCTGGCGTGCCATCCGGATCGGGTCGAGGAGTTTCGCGCCGGGGTCGACCTGGCCATCGCTTACGCCCAGGTGCTGGGCAACACCCAGGTCAACTGCCTGGCGGGCATCCGGCCGCAGGGCGTGGACGATGCCATCGTAGAAAAGACCTTTGTCGCCAACCTCAAATACGCCGCCGACACCCTGCAAGCGGCGGGTATCAAGCTGGTGATGGAAGCGATCAACACCCGCGACATCCCTGGGTTCTACCTGAACAACACCGCGCAGGCCCTGGCGATTCGCGAACAGGTGGGCAGCGCCAATCTGTTCCTGCAATACGACATCTACCACATGCAAATCATGGAAGGCGATCTGGCCCGCACCCTGGCTGCGCATCTGGGTGAGATCAACCACATCCAACTGGCGGATAACCCGGGTCGCAACGAGCCCGGGACCGGGGAGATCAACTATCGGTTCCTGTTCGAGCATTTGGACCGTATCGGTTATCAGGGTTGGATCGGCTGTGAATACAAGCCGTTGACCACCACCGAAGCGGGTTTGGGTTGGCTCAAGACCCATAACGCCCTCTGACAGGCACAACACGCAACCAACCTGTGGGAGGGGACTTGCCCCTTCCCACATTTGGACCCCATGTGTTTGGCAGACCGCGCTCTATCGAATAAAAAGAGGATTTTTTCATGGCTAAAATCGGATTCATCGGCACCGGCATCATGGGCCAACCCATGGCCGCCAACCTGCAAAAAGCCGGTCACCAATTGTTCCTGTCCGAGCATCACGGCAAGGCGCCAGCCGAGTTGATCGCCGCCGGCGCCATCGCGCTGGCCACCCCGCAGCACGTCGCCCAGGAAGCCGAATTCATCATCGTCATGGTGCCCGACACCCCGCAGGTCGATGACGTGCTGTTCCGCGCCGATGGCGTGGCCGCCGGCCTGTCGCCGAACAAGGTGGTGATCGACATGAGCTCGATCTCCCCCACCGCCACCAAGGCCTTTGCCGCCAGGATCAACCAGACCGGCGCGCAGTACCTCGATGCGCCGGTGTCCGGCGGTGAAGTCGGGGCCAAGGCTGGCACCTTGAGCATCATGGTCGGCGGTGAGCCGCAGACCTTCGAGCGTGCCTTGCCGCTGTTCCAGAGCATGGGCAAGAACATCACTCTGGTCGGCGGCAACGGCGACGGCCAGACAGCCAAAGTGGCGAATCAGATTATCGTCGCGCTGAACATCCAGGCGGTGGCCGAAGCGCTGCTGTTCGCCGCGAAAAACGGCGCCGACCCGGCCAAGGTGCGTGAAGCGCTGATGGGCGGCTTCGCCTCGTCGAAGATCCTTGAAGTACACGGCGAACGCATGATCAAGGGCACCTTCGATCCGGGCTTTCGCATCAACCTGCACCAGAAGGACCTCAACCTGGCGCTGGCCGGGGCCAAGGAGCTGGGGATCAACCTGCCGAACACCGCTGGCACCCAACAGGTGTTCAGCACCTGCACCGCGATCGGGGGCGGCAACTGGGACCACTCGGCGTTAATCAAGGGCTTGGAGCATATGGCGAACTTCTCGATTCGCGACAAATAACCCACACCGCTGCCCTTTTGAAATGCCGTCAAATGTGGGAGGGAGCACGCCCCCTTCCACAGGTTGATCGCATTTCAATAGCCGCAATTGCCGCATCTCTAATAACAAAAAAATCCCCGGGAGCCCGCTTATGTCGCTCGATCCGCAACACCTGCTTCGCGAGCTGTTTGCCACAGCCATTGACGCCGCCCATCCCCGGCAAGTCCTCGAAGCCTACCTGCCCGCCGACCGCAGCGGCCGGGTGATTGTGATCGGCGCCGGCAAAGCCGCGGCCGCCATGGCGCTGGTCGTGGAAAACGCCTGGCACGGTGAAGTCACGGGCCTGGTGGTCACCCGCTACGGCCATGGCGCGCCGTGCCAGAAAATCGAAGTGGTCGAAGCCGCCCACCCGGTCCCGGATGCCGCCGGCATCAAAGTGGCGCAGCGTGTGCTGGCGCTGATCAGCCAACTGAGCGAAGACGACCGGGTGATCTTCCTGCTCTCCGGCGGTGGCTCGGCGTTGCTCGCCCTGCCCGCCGAAGGCATCAGCCTGGCCGACAAACAGGCCATCAACAAAGCCCTGCTCAAATCCGGCGCCACCATCGGCGAGATGAATTGCGTGCGCAAGCACCTCTCGGCGATCAAGGGCGGCCGACTGGCCAGGGCGGCATGGCCGGCGACGGTCTATACCTACGCGATTTCCGATGTGCCGGGCGACCTGGCCACGGTGATCGCTTCCGGCCCCACGGTCGGCGACCCGAGCACTTCGCAACAGGCCCTGGCCATTCTCAAGCGCTATGACATCGACGCGCCGGCGTCCGTGCGCAGTTGGTTGCAGAACCCGGCCTCGGAAACCGTCAAACCCGGCGACCCGCTGCTCGCCCGCAGCCACTTCCAATTGATCGCCCGCCCACAACAGTCGTTGGAAGCGGTCGCGGTAAAAGCCCGCCAGGCCGGGTTCAGCCCGCTGATCCTCGGCGACCTCGAAGGCGAAGCGCGGGACGTGGCCAAGGTCCACGCCGGGATCACCCGGCAGATCGTGCAGCACGGCCAGCCGTTGGCGGCGCCATGCGTGATCCTGTCCGGCGGGGAAACCACCGTGACCGTGCGCGGCACTGGCCGTGGCGGGCGCAACGCCGAATTCCTGCTGAGCCTCACCGACAGCCTCAAGGGCCTGCCCGGCGTCTATGCCCTGGCCGGCGATACCGACGGCATCGACGGTTCGGAAGACAACGCTGGCGCGCTCATGACCCCCACCAGCTACGCCCGCGCCGAAGCGCTGGGGCTGTCGGCCTGCGACGAGCTGGACAACAACAATGGCTACGGCTATTTCGCCGCCCTCGACGATCTGATCATCACCGAACCGACCCGCACCAACGTCAACGACTTTCGCGCCATTCTGATTCTCGAGGCTGCCCACCCTGTTGAATGCCCCCTTCAGCATCCCGATGGACCTGCAAGGGCCGAAACTGCGGGTTGCGCAACCGGGGTCGATCAGACGTTGATCTAGCGCCGGTCAGGGTCTCATCGCAGGCAAGTCTGCGATGAGGACAACTCGCTCTCACTGAATCACACAACAATGCCCACTCCCTCCTGCCCCGACTGGGCCGAAGCGCTGCTCAACGGCTTCAGCCAGATCGTCCTGCAGCGCCAGCCGCTGTGTGGCCTGCTGTGTCTGCTGGCGATCCTGCTCGGCGCTCCGGCCCTGCTCGGCGGTGCACTGCTGGGTGGTCTCGCCGGCTTGCTCACGGCCCAGCGCCGCGACTATCCCAAGGCGGAACGCCAGGCCGGCCTGTACAGCTACAACGGTGTGTTGCTGGGCCTGTTGATCAGCCAGCACTTTGCCGGGTCGGTCATGGTGGTGCCGCTGATCCTCGCCTGCGGCGGCCTGAGTGCGATTCTGACCCGACAATGGCTGCGACACACCACCCAGCCCGAGGCCTTGCCCGCCTATACCGCGCCGTTTGTCAGCCTCGGCTGGCTGCTGCTGGGCGCGGCCGCCGAAAGCGCCGTGGCCTTGCGCGAACCCGACGCTCTCGGCATCGTCAGCGCGCCTTTTAGCGGCCTCGCGCAAATCCTGCT
Source organism: Pseudomonas sp. GV105 (assembly GCF_003058185.1). Classification (NCBI taxonomy): domain Bacteria; kingdom Pseudomonadati; phylum Pseudomonadota; class Gammaproteobacteria; order Pseudomonadales; family Pseudomonadaceae; genus Pseudomonas; species Pseudomonas sp. GV105. The sequence continues at coordinate 355,162 of NZ_QBUF01000002.1, read as the reverse complement.
GCTGGACCAGCCCCTGGCCGGCGCATTGATTGCGCTCGGGTTATGCCTGGCCAGCCGCCGTGCCGCAGCATGGGCATTGACCGGCGCCGTCCTCGGCGTGCTGTTCGCCCTGCTGCTGGGCGAGCCCGTCGGCGCCCTCCTCGGCCTGCACAGCTACAACCCGGCGCTGGCCGCCCTGGCCCTGAGCGGCACACGCCGCCGACCTGGGTTGCCGCTGGCCGGCATCGCCCTGGCGATCATCCTCACCCCCGGTTTTGCCGCGCTGCACCTGCCCGCGCTGACCGCGCCCTTTATCCTCGCCTGCTGGTTGGTCCGCGCCAGCCGCCGGATGTGGCACAAAGCCCGCGTGGACAGCCCGTTCGAATCCCCCTAGGCTTGCCCGATATTCGATAGGGGCGAACGTGATGGACAGCAACAACGACTGGCGCCAGCGTCTCTATGTCATGGTTTTCCAGAGTGACACACCGGCCGGGCGGCGTTTCGACAGCACCCTGCTGCTGATCATTCTCGCCAGCCTGGTGGTGGTGATCCTCGACAGCATCCAGGAAGTCCACGACAATTACGCCGCCGTGCTGGCCTACATCGAGTGGGGCTTCACCGTCATCTTCGCCATCGAGTATGGCCTGCGCCTGTACTGCTCGCCCAAGCCGTTGCGCTATGCCTTCAGTTTCTATGGCCTGGTGGATTTGCTCGCCATCGTGCCCGGCATCCTCGCGCTGTATTACAGCGATGCCCAGTACCTGTTGATCATCCGCATCATCCGCATGCTGCGCATCTTCCGGGTGCTCAAGCTCGGGCCGTACCTCAAGCAGGCCAACTACCTGATGTCGGCGTTGCGCGGCAGCAAGCAGAAGATCGTGGTGTTCCTGCTCAGCGTCTGCACCCTGGTGACGGTGTTCGGCACCTTGATGTATGTGATCGAAGGGCCGGAGCACGGCTTCACCAGCATCCCCAAGGGCATCTACTGGGCGATCGTGACCCTGACCACCGTGGGCTTCGGCGATATCGTGCCCAAGACCCCGCTGGGCCAGGTGATCTCGTCCCTGGTGATGATCACCGGTTATTCGATCATCGCCGTGCCCACCGGGATCTTCACCGCCGAACTGGCCAACGCCATGCGCGGTGAACAGTTGCAAACGGACTGCCCGGTGTGCAAGAAAAACACCCATGACGCAAACGCGGCGTTTTGTTCACGGTGTGGCAATGCACTGTTTAATAAGTTGAAATAAGCAAAGATCTTTTTGATCTTTAAGCGAATGTGCCCCCCCGGCTATAGTCGCTGGCAAAGTGCCTCTCTCTACTCTCGTACAACAAGGAATGAGCAGTGAAAAAACTCGTTAGCGCCTCTCTTCTGGCCGCCGGCCTTGCATTGGCCAGTGTCGTCCAGGCCGCACCGACCACCCTGCTCAACGTGTCCTACGACGTGATGCGCGATTTCTACAAGGACTACAACGCCGCCTTCCAGAAACACTGGGAAGCCGAGCACCCGAACGACAAGCTGACCTTGCAGATGTCCTTCGGCGGCTCCAGCAAACAAGCGCGCTCGGTGATCGACGGCCTGCCGGCTGATGTAATCACCATGAACATGGCCACCGACATCAACGCCCTGGTCGACAACGGCAAACTGGTGCCGGACAACTGGGCTACCCGCCTGCCGAACAACAGCGCGCCGTTCACTTCGGCCACCGTGTTTATCGTGCGCAAGGGCAACCCGAAAGCCCTGAAAGACTGGCCGGACCTGCTCAAGGATGGTGTGCAAGTGGTCGTGCCCAACCCGAAGACCTCGGGTAACGGTCGCTACACCTACCTGTCGGCCTGGGGCTACGTGCTGAAGAACGGCGGTGACGAAGACAAGGCCAAGGCCTTTGTCGGCAAGCTGTTCAAGCAAGCGCCCGTGCTGGACACCGGTGGCCGTGCCGCGACCACGACGTTCATGACCAACCAGATCGGCGATGTGCTGGTGACCTTTGAAAACGAAGCGGAAATGATCGCCCGCGAATTCGGCCGCGATCAGTTCGAAGTGGTCTACCCAAGTGTCTCCGCCGAAGCCGAGCCACCGGTCACGGTGGTGGACAAAGTGGTCGAGAAGAAAGGCACGCGCGCAGTCGCCGAAGACTACCTGAAGTACCTGTGGTCGCCGGAAGGCCAGGAAATCGCGGCCAACAACTACCTGCGCCCGCGTGACCCGAAAGTGCTGGCCAAGTACACCGATCGTTTCCCGAAAGTCGACTTCCTGTCGGTCGAGAAGACCTTTGGCGACTGGCGCACCGTGCAGAAAACCCACTTCAACGATGGCGGGGTGTTCGACCAGATCTATAACGGGCAGTAAGCCGCTTGCACTGAAGAAACGCGAGCCAATGTGGGGGCTGGCTTGCCTGCGATAGCGTCGCCCGGGTGTGTCCGATACACCGGGGTGTCCGCATTGCAGGCAAGCCCGCCCCCACATTCGTTTGATGCCAAGCATGATCGTCAGGCCGCCGGGTCGCCTGTTTCGGCCGGTGTGTCTGCATGTATCATGGGCGCTCGAAGCCAACGCCAAGGCTTCAGTCATCATTTCACGGCATGAGTGTTATCACCGCTAACAGCCTACTCGTCGCAGTGTCTTGTCTTTACTCTCGCTCGCCATCTTCCTTCGCTTTTATGAGAACACCATGAACGCTACTCCCCACGCTACGAGCACCATGACCCGCGGGATGGTGATGCTGTTTGCGTTTTGCTGCGGCGCCATCGTCGCCAACATCTACTACGCGCAACCGATCATCGAGCTGATCGCGCCGGACATCGGCCTGACGCCCGCCATGGCCAGCCTGATCGTATCGCTGACGCAAATCGGCTACGCCCTGGGCCTGTTCTTCCTGGTGCCCCTGGGTGACTTGCTGGAAAACCGCAAGCTGATGATCAGCACCACCGTGATCGCCATCGCCAGCCTGCTGGGTGCGGCGTTTACCGAGCAACCGAACCTGTTCCTGCTGGTGTCGTTGTTGATCGGTTTCAGCTCGGTGTCGGTGCAGATCCTGATCCCACTGGCGGCGCACCTGGCACCTGCCGAGTCCCGTGGCCGCGTGGTCGGCAGCATCATGGGCGGCCTGTTGCTGGGCATCCTGCTGGCGCGGCCGGTGTCCAGTGTGGTCGCCGACCATTTCGGCTGGCGCGCGATGTTCATGGCCGCGGCCGCGTTGATGGCCGTTATCAGCGTGGTCTTGCTGATGACCATCCCCAAGCGCCAGCCCGACCACAGCGCCAGCTATGGCCAATTGCTGCGTTCCCTCGGCACCCTGCTGCGTGAACAACCGCTGTTGCGCCAGCGCGCCTTTTATCAAGGTTGCATGTTTGCCACCTTCAGCCTGTTCTGGACCGCCGCGCCGCTGGAGTTGGTGCGCAACCATGGCCTGAGCCAGACCCAGATCGCAATCTTCGCCCTGGTCGGTGCCATCGGCGCCATCGCCGCGCCCATCGCCGGGCGCCTGGCCGATGCCGGCCACACCCACCGCGCGTCACTGCTGGCCATGGTGTTTGCGGTGCTGAGCTTCCTGCCGGCCTTCGTACACCCGCTGTACAGCGTGATCGGCCTGGCGGTGACCGGCGTGGTCCTCGACTTCTGCGTGCAGATGAACATGGTCCTCGGCCAACGCGCCATCTACGCCCTCGACGCCAACAGCCGCAGCCGCCTGAACGCGCTGTACATGACCAGCATCTTCATCGGCGGTGCCTTCGGCTCGGCGATTGCCAGCAGCGTGTACGAACACGGCGGCTGGCTGGGCGTGATGCTGGTGGGCAGTGCGTTCCCGCTGGTGGCGCTGCTGCGCTTTCTCAGTGCTTCGCGCCACACTTCGGCGGTCACTGCCTGACGGCATGATGCCTCGGGATCGTGGGTGGGGTTACGAGCGCGGCCTGCCACTGGACGATGGGGCGATAATCTGCAGCAGCTGTAACACGAACGCTGACAGCGTCTTGGCAAGCATTTCGATCAGTGCGGACGGCCCGTTTGGGGTTTCACCCGGCGGCGGGGTTGGGGTTGGGGTTGGGGTTGGGGTTGGGGTTGGGGTTGGGGTTGGGGTTGGGGTTGGAGCCGGAGTCGGAGTTGGGGCTGGCGTCGGCACAGACTGAACTTCAGGCTGCGACCCATCCCACCGTACATCGCCAGGCTTGATCTGCCCCTTGCTGTTGATCACCATGTCCGCGTTGCCCGTCCCCTTCAGATCAATGGCCAGGCTCGCCCCCCCCGTACTGGCATCGTGTTTGAGCACCGCTTCACCGGCGCGGCCGCTGAACCGATCGGTAAACACCAGGGCGCGCACACCTGCCGCTTTTAACGCACCCGAGACGTCGATCTTATCGGTACCGCTGGTGAAGTCCTCGATCAGGTCGGGGCTCTGTGCGGCGGAGTCGCTGACGTTATCGTAGACAAACGTATCCGCGCCGCCGCCGCCCCTCAACGTGTCGGCGCCGGCACCGCCCTTGAGGCGGTTGGCCGCATCATTGCCGATCAAGGCATCACGACCGGCACCGCCGATCGCGTTTTCAATAACACATCCCTTGGCGACGGACACATTGCCCTTCAAGCCGCCCACGTCAGAGAACGACTCCGCATTCAGATCGACCTTCTGATCCTGGGAAAACCCGGAAAAATCCAGCGTATCCACACCACCACCATCCCACACACAGAACACCGGTTTGTCCCTGGCGCTGGTAAGGCTCATCACTTCGCGCTCGGTATTGGAGTTGAAACCATAGACGGTGTCGGTCTTGCGGGTCTGGTGGTTGGCGCCATACAAGCGTTGCGCCGCGGCGATATCGTCCATCATCGGGGCAGACGGATTGAGCGATCTGAAGTCATGACCGGATTGATGGCGTTCCGACCAGTAACTCATCACGGTGCGTGCCTTGGTGTCCTGCGCGTAGACCGCGCCGTTTTGGTAGTTGGCACCGTCGCCGTTATAGCGTCCCGGATGTTGCAGGCCAATAGCGTGACCGATTTCATGAATAGCCGTGACCGAAAAGTGACTGCCCAGCGCAGGCGAAGCCGCCCCGCCCCGGGTGCCGATCGTGGCCGCTGTCCGATTCGTGGAACCATGAGGTAAGTCGGCAACCCCCCGGTCGCCGCGAGGGTTGTTGTGGATACTGAGCGCTCCGTCCGTACCGTTTGACTGCTCGCGGAAACTGATATTGGCCACATCCTGCCAGGCTTGCACTGCCTGGTGCACGCGCTGTTTCTGCTGGGCGGTGAAACTCGCGTCGACCGTGTAGTGCAAGTCGATCTTCTGATCGCCGTTACGGTCACGGAAACGATGATTTTCCCGCGTGATTTGTTTGGCCGCCTGGTCCGTCGTAAACGACGGTTTCTTCGAGGCCCCGGCACCAAACGGGCCGGGGTCCGATATCGGAAACCCCATGCGGGAAGTTACAGAAAACAGATCAGGTCCATTCATTGTGCGGCACTCGTATTATTAATGAATACACAAGAACACCGAATCGAATCGATCCGGAGATTAAGTATCAATAACCGCGAGCCGCGTTAAACCAGGCTCATCGTTATCGCCGATAATCTCGCACAGTGAAAAATAGCGGACCAACACTATTTTAGTTTCAGCTGAAACAACCACACGCCGCGTAACATGCAGTCAGACAACCAGGATTTTATTTGCAATTTAAACATCCAACCACACAACCGACTCACCAATACCGGGTTGCTTTTACAATAAAAAAACAAATTCTAAACAAATACCCGTCACTGGCTTACTTCAATTCCCGCCAGACAAAGACATATCCACTTAAGCTTCTTCACGGCGATAAACCCCGCCTGGGAGCGGGTGACAAGCCATAGCCATTCCCCGTAGGCTTTGCGCCGTACTGCGTCGCGATGCGCTCAATCACAAGCAAGGGACACCCGATGGACCGCCTGACCGCCATGGAAACCTTCGTCCACGTTGTCGAAACCGGCTCGTTCTCCGCCGCCGCCAAACGCCTGGGCATCGGCCAGCCCGCGGTGTCGAAGAGCGTCGCGCAGTTGGAAGCGCGCCTGGCGGTGCGCTTGGTACTGCGCTCAACCAGGGGCCTGACGCCGACCGAAGCGGGCCTGGCGTATTTCGAAAAAGCCAAGCGCGCCATCGATGAGGCCAACGAGGCCGACGACGCTGCCCGCAGCGCGGGCGCCGGGCTGTCGGGTAACTTGCGCATCAGCGCCGCCGTGACCTTCGCCAGCCTGCATATCCTTCCGCACCTGGGGCCGTTCCTGGAGCAGTACCCTGGGTTGAACATCGATGTGGTACTCGACGACCACAGCCTCAACCTGGTGGAAGAAGGCATCGACGTCGCCCTGCGCATGGGCAACCTGAGCGATTCGGGGCTGACCGCACGCAAGATCGGGGCGTCGCCCTGCCATATCCTGGGCACCCCGGCCTACTTCGAACGCTTCGGCGAACCCGCCACGCCAGTCGATCTGCTGCGACACCAGGCGGTCATCTACACCCAGGGCGAGGGCGCGCGCTGGACATTTACCCGAGACGCCCGCGAATACCCGATCGTCGTCCATGGCCGCTTGCACATCACAGCGGCGGAAGGGGTGCGCGCGGCTGTGCTGAACCACTTGGGCCTGACCCTGGCATCGGCCTGGATGTTCGCGCCGGAACTGGCCAGTGGCGCGGTGAAGCCGGTGCTGACCGACTGGCATTTGCCGGCGCGGGACTTATGGGCGGTGTTTCCGACAGGGCGGATGGCGAGTGCCAAGGCGCGGGCGTTTGTGGAGTATGTGGAACGGTTGTCAACGCGCTGACGGGTCCAGGTAGCGCAGCAAACACTCGACCGTATGCTCCAGCGGGCCGGAGTTATCCAGCACGAGCAACCCCGCCCCCATGCCGGCCAGCAACTGCGCCGTAAACCGTGCATTACGCGCCAGGCGCGCATCGATATCCGCCACCGACTCACGCCCCCGCGCCAGCAAGCGCTGGCGCAGCGCCGCCTGATCGACACTCAGCAACACCACCAGCAACGCCGGGTAACGCTCGCGGGCCTGCGCCAGGTGGGCACGGGAGCCGTTGACCAGCACATCCTCCCCCGCCGCCAGCCACGCGTCGATGTCCGTGGGTATGCCATAGGACAACCCATTGGCCTGCCAACTCAACGCAAACGCGCCCTCGGCTTGCATCGCGACAAACTGCTCGGCGCTCACCCCCTGTGCCGCCTCGCCCACCGCTTCCGCCGAGCGCGTAATCACCCGACGCACAATGCGGCAGCCACGTTCGGCCAAACGTGGTCGTGCAGCGTCCAACAGGCTGTCCTTGCCCGAACCCGATGGCCCGATGAGATAGATCAACCTGCCCGCCATCAATACACCCTCTTCGCTTGTTTGCAGATTTGTTGCATGACCGACTACGTTTCACGGCGGCGGCCACAGTATCGGATTGCGACACGCTACGCACTCGGTCAGGCGTGCGCGTAGGCGCTTTCATGTTCGGGTGCAGGAACTGTGCACGGTTTCCCGGAAGGCAGAGGGTCAGCCTCCAGACAAAACGCGCGCGCATTGCCACACCGCAAAGCCAATCAATAATCCACCGCTGATACGATTGATCACATCAAGATCAGGATTATCGATCAGCGCAGTCCTGATGAGGCTGCCACCCAGCGCATATAACATCTGGCCTAAAAATGAACCCACCAGAAAACCCGCCAGACTCAGGTAGAGCCCGAGCCCCTCAAACAGCGTGCCGCTGGCAATCACATAGGAGGAGATCGCTACGATAGTGAGTGGGTTCATTAGCGTCAGTAAAAAGACCGGGATAAATCCTGCTGTCGTTTTTACTTGTGCCACAGCTGTATGTTTTGCAAATGTAATGCCCCCCAGATAAAACAGGTAAGCAATTGCCACCCAGGTCAACAGACGGTTATTGGCTAGCCAAAATGCCTTGATTGTCTGCAAACCATAAAATGCGACAGCCGCAAAAACCGCATCTGCAACTGCCGCACCTAGAGCCCCAGGTAGTGCGCCGCGAAAGCCACAGGCGATGGACTGCCTCAGGATGATCAAGGCTATCGGTCCAAAACCTATGGAAAGCATTGTGGCGAATACCATCGAACTCAGAAAACCCTGCATCTAACTCAGAACCTCAATAAACAGCTTTTTCTTCGCTTGGCAGTGCGGGCATTGAAACGCCTCCCCAATCTCATCCCAAGTCGTGCCGGGTTCTATATCGACTAGAGCCTCGCCTGAAGACTCTGAATAAACGTAGTGGCAAATCTGGCACTCATAAGACCGACTCATAATAATGTCCTTCACTATCAGAAGTTCGATTTTCAGGCCAGCCGCCGATTCAAAGCGGCAAACATTTGCTCGAACCCATCCATAAATGCCATCGCCCCGCGCATTGCATGCGGGGCAATAGTTGGATTTTTCTCCAAGTACGAAATCATGATTTCGCGCCCGGTCGCGACATGCATAGGTTCAACCTCACAATGAATCGCAAAGAATGCCAAAACGGGGTCATCTTCGTCGACCAGACCATATTCGCCGGCATATTTTTGAAATCCTTTCAGGAAAAACTGAAACTCTCGTGAGGAAGTCATTTCTGACGCCAAATGAAAACCCAATGCCTCACCTAAAAACTCAGAACGGTACATTCGATGGGTATTATTACCCATGGCGGTGCCCTCAGGAAGAATGTAGTGAGGATTGAACAGCTCAGCATCGGAAAGTCCCAGGTGAGTGGTCAGTTGTTTGAACATTTGATGATGGGTTGGCAACATATGCTTGCTATGTTGATGTAGACCGTATTCATCCACGGATGCGTAAAGAATATGCGCGGCTTTAGCCGTGCCGTGCCACATATCTTCTTTAATCCATTCATCCGTAACGCGCGCAGCCAATGCGACGATTCCAGCCGGAACATCCTTGAAGAAAGCCCAAATAGTTGCAAAAAATAGAGCCCTTTCTGGATGACTTAGTGGCTTATCGGAAATAATTTTCCCAAACGACTCAAGCTCACGTAGGGCAGAGTGCCGCACTATCGCATTTGCGATTTCATTATAACCAGCCTCGCACACTTTATATATTTCACCACGAGTAGTTCTTTCATTTGATCCCGCGCCGATCGGATTCTGAACACTCATATAATTATCCTTGTTTTTATAACAAATGAATTTCAACCCGCCTTTAAAAAGGCATTGCACACAAAATTATTAGCATCACGCCACACATGTCAATCCACAAATCAATTATTTCCAACAAACCTATGAAACATGCGACTTAGAGCCTTGCCATCCGCTACGAACCAACTATGAGCCAACCGCCAAGTTTAAAAAAGACCTCCTTCCTACTCCAACAAAAGTAGGCAACACATAGAAACTTCCTTTTTTATTGAGTGAAACCTCTCATTTAATGGAGTTACATCCCCAACGCCGCATCAACCATCCCCTGACGGGCAATCTCAAACTTCAACTTATGAGCTACCGGGCAGCATAATTACAGGTTTGCAGTTACCCCTCGCTCATCTCGCCCTACCTTTACGGTAGGCGTACTGTGGCGCGCAGGCCTCCTCGGCTCGCTGACCAGCCGCCGTCTCAATCAATACGGATATTGCGGGCGTGTCGCAGATCGCCATCCTGCGGAGTTCAAGTGCGAGTATCACGAAATCAATGTGACCCAGCCCTTCAGCAGTACAGGCGCGGTTTTCCGCCATGCCATCGCAGTAGTTTTCGCCTTGTCTGAAACTCAATTCCCTGGTCACCAAGTACGTGTCCGCAGAGGTGGCATTCATACCTACCTGCTCGCTACAGGGTCCGTCCTACAAGGCGAAGAAAGCAGCAACGCCGCGCCAGCAGCTTGTAGGTGTCGAGCCGATTTTTTCACCCAAACTGTCCGTCTAGGGGCGAATGGCGGCAGTCCGTGTGGAAAGTGCGAAGACAGCACAATCTTTTATCGAACGGCACTTGTTGAGAGTAAGGATGAAGATCCGCCGAATGACGCCATCAGCCTATGACGGACTCATGGCGCTGAGTTCGGAAATCATTTTTATCTGACAGACCTCTATCTCGGACAAGTCCGGCTCCGGCATTGGATCTCCAGCGTTTGAAGGACCACACTGCAGGCATGAAAAAGGCGACCCAAAGGTCGCCTTCTGTCACTGCGCGTACTGCTTGCTCAACCCCGGCGGTACGCCATGCACGTCGGTCTCTTCCCACGGCCCGTCCGGGCTGATGGAGCGGCTCCAGCCGTTGCTCCAGCGGTAGTAGGTGCGCTGGCGGTAGAAGGTGTCGGGCTGGTCTTCCAGCACATACACCTGCATCTTGCCGTCCCAGTGGCTGGCCGCGCCGGGTGGCGGGGCGAAGGTCGGCGACTTGCTCGGTGGCGCTTTCGCGGGTGCGGTGACCGGGCTGGAGGGTCTGGTGGCTGGCTTGGTCGAGGGGCCCGATGGGGGAATGGTCGGGCCGGTGGGTGCCGGAGGTGGGCGGTGGACCGCACAAGCGCTCAAGCCCAATACCAGGCTGAGCAGGGTGATGCGTGCAAGGGCGGTCATAGGCGTTTCCTCGAATTACTTGTCCGGACTGTCGATGGTCAGCTGCTGCAGCGCAGTGGTGGTGCTGGCCAGGGGTTGGCTGCGGCCGATCCACTCGCCAGTGGTCGGTTGACCGGCCCGGGATATGCGCGCAACCAGTTGGACTTCAGGGAAGTTGGACAGTTTCAACTGCGGCATCATTGCGTCGGCATCGCCCAGTTCGACGGTGACCGGCAGGTCGGCGACGGTCACACGCTTGGCCGCCAGCGGCGCCGGCGGGCCGGAGACAGCGCGGGCGAAGATGAACACGCTGTCGCTTGGCAGGGCCTTGGCCTTGATGTCGGCGGAGAGGTCCACGCGCACTTTCATCACAGCTTTTTGGGCGACGGTGCCACCGCTCGCTTTCAGCCGCTCTGCCGCGCGGTCGATCCCGCCTTGCAGGGCGACGCGGGAGTTGTCTTCGGGCGGCAGTTGCGCCAGCAGGCGGCTCCAGTAATCGATCGCCTCCTGGTAGCGCTGGCCTTCAAAGGCCGCGATGCCAAGCAGACCGAGGCTGGTGACTTCTCGCGGGTCGAGCTTGAGGGCTTCGTCGGTCAGGGCCTGGACCTTGGGCGACCACTGCTTGTTGTCGGCGAAGTACTGGGCCTGGGCCCACTGGCCCAACAGCTCCGGCTGGCGCCCGGCCAGGGCCACGGTGCGCTCGAAGACCTTGGCGGCATCGGCAGAGCGGTCCTGGGCCATGTAGGCGCGACCGAGGAAGTACAAGCCTTCTGCCGAATCCGGCTGGGCGGCGGCGGCGCGTTCCAGGCGGTGGGTCATGTCTTCCATGGACACCGGTGGCTGGGAGAATTCGCGGGTCAGTTCGACCTTGTCGCTGGCACCGAAGTGCAGATACAAGCCAATGCCCAGCACAGGCACTAAAACCGCTGCGAGCAACGGCAGCGGTTTGCCCAGACGCGATTCGCGGGGCTTTTCCACGCCTTCGGTGTCGGCCAGCAATTCGCGCGCGGCTTCGGCGCGGCCGGTGTCGAGTTGCGTGGCGTTGAGCACGCCTTCGTCCTGCTGGGTTTGCAGTTCGGCCACGCGTTCTTGATACAGCGCCACGTTCAGCGCGGTGCGATCCTCTTCGCGCTGGGCACGACGGCCGCGCAACACAGGGATCAACAGGAAACTCAGGGCAATCAGAAGCAGCAAACCGGCTGCGAGCCAGAAATCAATCATCAGTCTTGGTGTCCAGCAATTGGTCGAGGCGTTGGCGCTCGTCGGGGGATAGCGCGTCGGAACCATCGGTAGGCGCGGCGCGGCGACGGCGGACGATCACCACCATCACCACCATGCCAGCCAGCAGCAGCCCGGCGGGGCCGAACCAGAGCAGTGCGGTCTTGCCGGTGAGGGCCGGTTTGTAGCGCACGAAATCGCCGTAGCGGTCGACCATGAAGTCGATGATCTGCTGGTTGTCCTTGCCCTCCCCCAACATGCGGAAGATCTCTTTGCGCAGGTCGGCGGCGATGGGCGCGTTGGAGTCGGCGATGTCCTGGTTCTGGCACTTGGGGCAGCGCAGTTCCTTGGTCAGTTCGCGAAAACGCTCACGCTCGGCGTCGTTGGCGAATTCGTAGGTGTCGATGGCGGCGTGGGCCACGCCCGCCAGGCCCAGGGCCAATACGGCAGCAGCTAACCAGCGCTTCATGGCTTGGCCTCGTCGACCAGGGCCTGATACTTGGCGGCCAGTTGTTCGCGCCAGACCACTTCATCGATGACGCCGACATACTTGTCGCGGATCACGCCCTTGGCATCGATAAAGAAGGTTTCCGGGGCGCCGTAGACGCCGAGATTCAACCCCAGGTTGCCGTCTTCATCGCGGATATCCAACTGGTACGGGTTGTGGAATTCCGCCAGCCACTTCAAGGCCGCCGCATTGTCGTCCTTGTAGTTGATGCCGTAGATCACCACGCCGTTCTCGGCGAGTTTGTTCAGCACCGGGTGTTCTACGCGGCAGGAAATGCACCAGGTGCCCCACACGTTGACCAGCGCCGGTTTGCCCAGCAAATCGGCCTGGGTCAGGGTCTTGTCGCCCTGCACCGTCGGCAGGGAAAACGCCGGGAACGGCTTGCCGATCATGGCCGAGGGCAACTCGGCCGGGTCCAGGTACAACCCGCGATACAGGAACACCGCCACCAGCAGAAACAATGCCAGCGGCACGACCATCAACCAACGCTTCATACCGCCGCTCCTTGCAGGCCCAGTGCTTCACGCACCCGGCTCTTGACCTTGACCCGATAGCGCCGGTCCAGCGCCGCGAGCACACCACCCAGACCGGTGAGCAAACCGCCGAACCAGATCCAGCGCACGAACGGTTTGACATGCACGCGCACCGCCCAGGCACCTTCGCCCAGCGGCTCACCCAGGGCGACGTAAAGGTCACGGGTGAAACCGCCGTCGATCCCGGCTTCGGTCATCATCGAACTCTGCACGGTGTACAAGCGTTTTTCCGGGTGCAGCACGGCGACTTCCTTACCGTTGCGGACTACGCGCACAGTGCCTTTGTCGGACGTGAAGTTCGGCCCTTCGAAGTGCTTGGCGCCTTCGAAGATGAAGTGGTAACCGGCCAGGTCCATGGACTCGCCGGGGGCCAGGCGCAGGTCACGCTCGGCGCTGTTCTGGCTGGAGAGCACCACGCCGAGGGCACACACGGCGATGCCGATGTGCGCAATCTGCATGCCCCAATAGCTGCGGGTCAGGGTGGGCAGGCCTTTGATCAGGCCTTTGTGACGGGTCTTGTCGACGATGTCGCGCATGCCGGCCAGCAATACCCAGGCGGCGAGCATGAACGTGGCGAGGACCGCCCAGTTGAAGTCGCCATAAGCGATACCAGCGATCACGGCCAAGGCGGCGCTGCCCAGCAGCACCGGGGTCAGCATGCCCACCAGCCATTTCACCGGGGTGTCTTTCCAGCGCACCAGCACGCCGACGGCCATTACCACCATCAACAAGCCCATCAACGGAATGAACAAGGCGTTGAAATACGGCGGGCCGACCGACAGCTTGGCGCCGGTCAGCGCATCCAGCACCAGCGGGTACAGGGTGCCGAGCAGGATCATCGACGCGGCCACCACCAGCACGAGGTTGTTGCCCAGCAACAGGGTTTCCCGCGACCACAGGTTGAAGCCGACCTGGCTCTTGACCACCGGCGCGCGCAGGGCAAACAGGGTCAGGGAACCGCCGACCACACACAGCAGGAACATCAGGATGAACACACCGCGGGCAGGGTCGGACGCAAACGCGTGAACCGAAGTCAGCACGCCCGAACGCACGAGGAAAGTACCGAGCAGGCTGAGGGAAAACGCCGCGATGGCCAGCAACACTGTCCAACTCTTGAACACACCGCGTTTTTCCGTGACGGCCAGCGAGTGAATCAGCGCCGTACCCACCAGCCATGGCATGAAGGACGCGTTTTCCACCGGGTCCCAGAACCACCAGCCGCCCCAGCCGAGCTCGTAATAGGCCCACCACGAACCCAGGGTGATACCGATGCCGAGGAAGGCCCAGGCGACGATGGTCCATGGCCGCGACCAGCGCGCCCAGGCCGCATCGAGGCGCCCGCCGAGCAACGCGGCGATGGCGAAGGCGAAGGCCACGGAGAAACCCACGTAGCCCATGTAGAGCATCGGCGGGTGGACGATCAGGCCGATGTCCTGCAGCAGCGGGTTGAGGTCATGCCCGTCCACCGGGATCTGCGGCAAGATGCGGCTGAACGGGTTGGACGTCATGATCAGGAACAGCAGGAAGCCGACGCTGATCATGCCCATCACTGCCAGCACCCTGGCCAGCATGACTTGCGGCAGTTGCCGGGAGAAGATCGACACGGCGAAGGTCCAACCGCCGAGGATCAGGGCCCACAACAGCAGCGAACCTTCGTGGGCGCCCCACACGGCGCTGAACTTGTAATACCAGGGCAAGGCGCTGTTGGAGTTGCTGGCCACATAGGCGACGGAAAAATCGTCGGTCATAAAGGCGTAGGTCAGGCAACCGAACGCGAACACCAGGAAGGCAAACTGGCCCCAGGCGGCCGGCTGCGCCAGGCTCATCCACAGGCGGTCGCCGCGCCACGCGCCGAGCAACGGCACCACGGCCTGGACGATGGCGAAGCACAGGGCGAGGATCATCGCCAAATGGCCCAGCTCCGGAATAAACAGTGCGGACGTCATCACTTAGCCCTCCTTGGCTGGAGTTGGAGCGGTTTGGCCGCTGTCTTTCAACGCTTTGGTGACTTCCGGCGGCATGTATTTCTCATCGTGCTTGGCCAGTACTTCATCGGCCACCACCACACCATCGGCATTCAGTTTGCCCAGGGCGACGATGCCCTGGCCTTCGCGGAACAGGTCCGGGAGGATGCCGCGATACGTAATGGTCACGGCCTTGTTGAAGTCGGTGACCACGAAGGTGACGTCGAGAGAATCGCCGGAGCGTTTCAACGAGCCCTTCTCCACCATGCCGCCGGCGCGGATGCGCGTGTCCAGCGGTGCTTCGCCGTTGGCGATCTGGGTTGGGGTGTAGAACAGGTTGATGTTCTCCCGCAGGGCGCTCATCGCCAGGCCCACGGCAATACCGACGCCGGCCAGAATGGCAAGGATGATCAACAGACGCTTTCTACGCAGCGGATTCACTTTTCGGTCTCCCGGCGCAGACGACGCGCCTCTTGTTGCAGGTAACGCTTGCGGGCCAGGATCGGCACGGCAACGTTGAGGGCCAGTACCGCCAGGCAGATGCCGTAGGCCGTCCAGACATACAGGCCATGGTGGCCCATGGCGAGAAAATCACTGAAAGAAGCAAAACTCATCCACGCACTCCCAGGCTGCTCTGCACTTCGGCCTTGACCCAACTGGCGCGGGCTTCGCGCTTGAGCACTTCAAGGCGCATCCGCATCAGCAGCACAGCGCCGAAGAAGCAGTAGAACCCCAGCACCATCAGCAACAGCGGCGCCCACATTTCCACAGGCATCGCCGGTTTTTCGGTGAGGGTGAAGGTGGCGCCCTGGTGCAGGGTGTTCCACCACTCCACCGAGTATTTGATGATCGGGATGTTGATCACACCGACAATCGCCAGCACCGCACAGGCCTTGGCGGCGCTGTCACGATTGCTGATCGCGTTGCCCAGGGCAATCAGACCGAAGTACAGAAACAGCAGGATCAACATGGACGTTAGTCGCGCATCCCACACCCACCACGAGCCCCAGGTGGGTTTGCCCCAGATCGCGCCGGTGACCAGCGACACGGCGGTCATCCACGCACCGATGGGCGCGGCGCATTGCAGGGCGACGTCCGCGAGTTTCATCTTCCACACCAGGCCGACGATGCCGCACACCGCCAGCATCACGTAGCAGGACTGGGCCAGCATTGCGGTAGGCACGTGGATATAGATGATGCGAAAGCTGTTGCCCTGCTGGTAATCCGGCGGCGCGAAGGCCAGGCCCCAGACCAGGCCGAGGCCGATCAGCACTACGGCGGCGATGCTCAACCACGGCAGCAGCTTGCCGCTGATGCCGTAAAACCATTTGGGCGAGCCGAGCTTGTGAAACCAGGTCCAGTTCATTGCTGTTTCCATCACGGTTGCGTCTTGTATTTGCAAGAAGCGTAGGGTCTTTCTTATGTTGAAGAACGGGTTACGCGTAACCCGACTTCATTATTCGCCGACGCTGATCTTCAGGCCGGCGGCTATGGCAAAGGGTGTCAGGGTTACCGCCAGGGCGGTCAGGCTGCCAAGCCACAGGAGGTAACCGGTCGCCGGCATGCCCATGAGCGCGGCTTGCAAAGCGCCGCTGCCGAGGATCAACACCGGGATATACAAAGGCAGAATCAACAAGGCCAGCAGCAGGCCGCCGCGTTTCAAACCCACCGTCAGCGCCGCGCCCACCGCTCCCAACAGGCTGAGCGCCGGCGTGCCGAGCAACAAGGACATGAGCAATACCGGCAGGCATTCACTGGGCAACCCTAGCATCATTGCCAGCAACGGCGAGAGCAACACCAGCGCCAGGCCGGAAAACGCCCAGTGTGCCAGTACCTTGGCCAATACCAGAAGTGGCAGGGGGTGCGACGAAAGGACCCACTGTTCCAGGGAACCGTCCTCGAAATCACTGCGAAACAGCCCGTCCAGCGAGAGCAGCACGGACAAAAGGGCCGCCACCCACACCAGTCCCGGAGACAAGGTTTGCAACAGTTTAGTCTCGGGGCCGACCGCCAGCGGGAACAACGCGATGACAATCGCAAAGAACACCAGCGGATTGGCCAGTTCGGCCGGGCGCCGGCACAACAGCCGCGCCTCGCGGGCCACCAACAGCGCGAACACACTCATACCGACCACCGCCCCAGGTCCAGCTCGCGGTAACCGGCGGGCAGGCGCGTCAGGCTGTGGTGCGTCGTCAGCACGACGAGGCCGCCCTGCTCACAATGCCGCGCCAGATGTTCTTCCAACTGGGCGACACCTTGTTTGTCGAGGGCGGTGAAGGGTTCGTCGAGAATCCACAGCGGCGGGCCGGGCAGATACAGGCGCGCCAGGGCCACACGGCGCTGCTGGCCGGCCGACAAGGTGTGACAGGGCACATCTTCGAAGCCCTTGAGGCCGACGGCGGCGAGTGCCTGCCAGATCGCCTCGCGGCTGGCCGGATGATGCAGGGCGCTGAGCCAGCTGAGGTTTTCCTCGGCGCTGAGCACGTCTTTGATCCCGGCGGCGTGGCCGATCCAGGTGAGGTTGCGGGCCAGCTCGGTGCGTTGTTCGTTCAGGGGCTTGCCGTTGAGCCGCACTTCGCCCGCCGTGGGCTGCATCAACCCGGCCAGCAAACGCAGGAGGCTGGTCTTGCCGCTGCCGTTGGGCCCGCTGATCTGCACCATGTCACCGCCCGCCAGGCGCAGGTCGAGGTGCTCGAACAGCAGGCGCAGGTCGCGTTCACAGGCAAGCGCTACGGCTTCAAGAAGAGGGCTGGTCAAAAGATCGCGGGCCTTTACGGTTCAAGTCGGCGGTGCTGCGGCCGTTATAGAAAGGAGCACAATAACGGCTTTGGCGACCGATTTTAGAGAGCTGGATCAAATAGTTGTGAGGTTTTTACCGCTCTCATGGCAGACGGGCCGCATTATACATGCGATGCCCTACGCTAAAGAGGGCTATTTCCCCTGAGACGACACGCACGATGACCGGTGAGATCAACCTTCCTACGCTTTCTCCTGCCCCGACAGCCGGGCCGGCCCCTGCGCCGGCGCCAGCAACCGGTGAGTTGCTGAAACTGCTGGAGCCGCAGATCGGCTTGATCGACCCGGGAAAAACCGCGAACGCCGAAGTCATCGCACTTAAACAAGGCGGCGAAGCCTTTCAGTTGCTGCTCAAATTGACCCTCGACGGTGGCCGCCAGACGCTGGTGCAGGCCAGCAGCCCGCAACCCTTGCCGCTGGGCAGCAATGTGGCGGTGAGCCAGACGTCCGCCGGTAACCTGACCCTCAGCCTGCAGCAGGCCTTGAGCGCCAACGTCGCCGCCCTCACCCACATCGACACCACACAAATGCCGGCGGGCACCTTGCTGCAAGCCAAAGTCCTGACCAGCCAAGCGCTGCCCCAAGGCACCACGCAACCGACGATCTACCGTTCGTTGGTGACAGTCCTCAACAGCGCCCTGGCCGGCACGACCCTGACCCTGGAAAGCCCGCAACCGCTACGCGTCGGCAGCCTGCTCAGCGCTGTGGTACAGGACACGCAGACCCTGAACTTTGTGCCCTTGAGCGGGCTCAAGGATCAACTGGCCGTGACCCAGCAACTCGCCACCCAGCAAAGCCGCCAGGGCTCGTTGGATGCGGTGTTCACCGCGTTGCAACGCCTGCCCCAGGACGACAGTACGTCCGTCGAACTGCGCTCGGCCGCCACGCGGCTGCTCGCGGCATTGCCCGACCTGGCGCAAGTCAGCAATCCCAAGGTGCTGGCGCAAGTCATCCAGAACAGCGGCGCGTTTCTTGAAGCCAAGTTGCTGGCCGGGCAAAACCCGCAAATTCCACCGCTGGATATGAAAGGCGCGCTGTTGCGCCTGGTCGCCGATCTGCTGCCCGCCCTGCCCGTCAGCACCAACCTCAATGCCATCCTCGCCGCCAACACCCTGGCCCAGATACTGCCCAACTTCGTGCGCAGCCCGCTGAACACCCTCGGGCAGATCAGCGCCCGCCAGGCACCCGCCGGTTTTCCATTGCCGGAGCGGCTGATGCAACGCCTGGAAGGCGAAGGCGACCTGGAGAACCTGCTGCGCCTGGCCGCCGGGGCCATCTCGCGGTTACAGAGCCATCAGCTGTCGAGCCTGGAACAGACCGGCACCACCGCCGACGGCCGCCTGCAAACCACCTGGCAGCTGGAAATTCCCATGCGGACCCTGCAGGACATCGTGCCGCTGCAGGTCAAGTTCCAGCGCGAAGAGCCCGCGCAGGACAAGGACCAGCCTGAACGCAAGGACAAAAAAGACCCCAAGCAGATGCTCTGGCGCGTGGAACTGGCCTTCGACATGGAGCCGCTGGGGCCGTTGCAGGTCCAGGCGCAGTTGTCGCAGGGCAAACTGTCGAGCCAGTTGTGGGCGACGCGACCGTTCACCGCCAGTTTGATCGAAAGTCACTTGGGCAGTTTGCGCGAGCGCCTGGTGACGTCGGGCATCAATGTCGGCGACCTCGACTGCCACCTCGGCACGCCGCCACGCGGGCCGAAAACCGGATTGGAGCAACGCTGGGTGGACGAAACCGCATGAACAACGCCAACCCACCGCGCCAGGCCATCGCCCTCAAGTATGACGGCCAACAAGCGCCGACCCTGACCGCCAAGGGCGACGATGCCCTGGCCGAAGCGATCCTCAAGCTGGCGCGGGAAAACGAAGTGCCCATCTATGAAAACGCCGAGCTGGTGAAGCTGCTGGCGCGCATGGAACTGGGCGACAGTATCCCGGAAGAGTTGTACCGCACGATCGCCGAGATCATTGCGTTTGCCTGGACGTTGAAGGGCAAGTTTCCGGCGGGGTACGACCCGCACGCCGCGCCGGTCGAGCGTGATGTCACCGAGCGTGGCGACGACTACTGAGTAGCCCCAGACAAACAACAATCCAAATGTGGGAGGGGGCTTGCCCCCTCCCACATTCAGATCGGCTTCAGTTCAGGACTTCGCTCAGGGGAATGAAATTCACCCGGTCGCCCATCGCCAGCGTCGTCCCTTCCAGCACCTCCACCAACCCTTGCGCCCACGCCGCGCTGCGCAGCACGCCGGAGCTCTGGTTGCGATAGATGACCGCCTTGCCCTGCTCGATGCGCCCGCGCAAATATTCGCGGCGGTTGCCCGGCTTGGGCCAGACGAACCCCGCCGGCACCTCGAACCGCAGCGGCTCGACCTGCGCCACACCTTGGCGGCACAGCAGATAGGGGCGTGCCAACAGGGCAAACGTCACCAGCGTCGACGCCGGATTGCCCGGCAGGCCGATCACCGGCACGCCACGGAAATGGCCGAAGGTCAGCGGCTTGCCCGGTTTGATCGCGAGCTTCCACAAGGCCAGCTCGCCTTCTTCACGCAGGGCAATGCCGAGAAAATCCGCCTCGCCCACCGACACACCGCCGGTCGACAGAATCAAGTCAACCGCGCCCAGGCCCGCCAGACACGTGCGCGTCTGGTCCAGGTCATCGGGAAGAATGCCCGCATCGATCACTTCGCATCCCAGGCGCTCCAGCCAACTGCACAGCACGCGACGGTTGCTGTTGTAGATCTGCCCTGGGCCGAGGGGCAGGCCGGGCTCGATCAACTCATCGCCGGTGGACAGCACCGCGACCCGCACGCGGCGCACCACGGCCAATTGGTCGAGACCGAGGGACGCAGCCAGGCCGAGTTCGATCGGCCCCAGGCGCGTGCCCGCGGTCAGCACCACTTCGCCGACGGTGGTTTCCTGCCCTTGCGGGCGAATGTTCTGACCAATATGCAACGGCTCGGTAAAGCTCACACGCGCGTCGGCGTGGACCACGGTGTTTTCCTGCATTTCCACGCAGTCCGCGCCTTGCGGCACGGGCGCCCCGGTGAAGATGCGCGCGCAGGTGCCGGCAGCCAATGGCGCGGGGGCCTGACCGGCGAAGATGCGCTGGCTCACCGCCAACGGTTCGCCCGTCCAGTCCGCCAGGCGCATGGCATAACCGTCCATGGCGCTGTTGGGCCACGGCGGCAGATCGAGGGTGGAGATCAAATCCTGCGCCAGTACGCGGCCATCACCTGCAGCCAGGGGCAACACCTGCTGCTCGCGAATCGGCGCGGCCTCGGCCATCTCGAGCAAGCGTTGCAGGGCTTCTTCCACCGGCATCAAGGCGCCGGTCTTGCCCGGCTTATCCACGGGATTCACAGGGTTCGGCCTGCTTCAGGTGCGGTACGAAGTTGCAGGGGCGGTGACGGTTGTCCAGTTGCTCGGCGAGGATGCCGTCCCAACCGGTACGCACGGCGTTGGTCGAACCCGGCAGGCAGCACACCAGGGTGCCGTTGGCCAGGCCAGCCAGGGCGCGGGATTGCACGGTGGAGGTGCCGATGTCGGCCACGGAGATCTGGCGGAACAGCTCGCCAAAGCCGTCGACCTGTTTGTCCAGCAGGCAGCTCACCGCTTCGGGCGTGCTGTCGCGGCCGGTGAAGCCGGTGCCACCGGTGATCAGCACGACCTGCACCACGTCTTCGGCGATCCAGTGGGCCACCTGGGCGCGAATCTTGTAGAGGTCGTCCTTGAGCAGCACGCGCTCGGCCAGGAGGTGGCCGGCGGCGATCAGGCGGTCGACGAAAACCTGGCCCGAGGTGTCGGTGTCCAGAGTGCGGGTGTCGCTGACCGTCAGTACAGCGATATTCAGGGGTACAAAGGGCGCATCTGCCTTGGCTTTCATGGCACGGTCCGGTTGTCGAAGGAACAGCCCGATGTTATATCACAGGCCCCTATTTACCTGCCGCTGCGGAACCCCCATGCCCGACGATTCTTCGCCTCTGCCCTGTTCGATTCTGCTGTTGGCCGGTGGCCGCGGCCAACGCATGGGCGGACAAGACAAAGGCTTGCTGGAATGGCAGGGTCAGCCATTGATCGCGCACTTGCACCACTTGGTGCGCCCACTGACCGACGACCTGATCATCTCGTGCAACCGCAACCCGGACCGCTACACGCCGTATGCCGACCAGTTGGTGAGTGACGACAGTACGGATTTCCCCGGGCCGCTGGCCGGTATCCGCGCAGGCTTGAACGCCGCCCGCCATGAGCACTTACTGATTTTGCCGTGCGATGTGCCGCATCTTGACGCTCGACTGCTCGCCGACCTGCGCAAGACGGCGCAGCGCAATCTGCGGCTGCCGGTGATGGTGCGCCACGGTGAATTCTGGGAACCGTTGATCTGCATCATCCCCACCCACCTGCAAAGCGCGGTAGAACAGGCCTGGCAAGCCGGTGAGCGCAGCCCGCGCAAGATCTTCCTGCAGTTGGGAGGCATCGGGCTGGAATGCCCGGCAGATGATCCGCGCCTGGCCAACCTGAACACGCCTGCGCTGTTACACACCAGGCCCGACGTGTCAGAATGAACCCCGCACAAGGAACTTTGTCGACGCGCCACGCGTCACACAGTCAGCAATCAAAAAGAATTTTCTTGGAGACACACTCATGACTCAACGGACCATCGCCGCTTTCATGCTTGCACTGGGCCTCGCTACCCTTGCCGGTTGCGCCTCGCCGACAGTGATCACCCTGAATGACGGTCGCGAAATCCAGGCTGTCGATACCCCGAAATACAATGAAGATACGGGTTTCTACGAATTCGAACAGCTTGACGGCAAGCGCACCCGCATCAACAAGGATCAAGTGCGTACCGTTAAAGACCTGTAAGCCGCAACGCTTGCATACAAGGCCCGCCTCGCGCGGGCCTTGTCGTTTCTGCGGTTACCAGTCGAGCGTGATCTGGCTGCGGAAACTGCGTTCTGCACCCGTGACCGGATCGATAAAACGCACCCCCTGGGCGAGCAGCTTCAAGGGATTGGCGTAGTCGTCCACGGCATCCTTGATCACCTCGGGGTAGAACGGGTCATTGCAAATGCTCGCGCCGAGCGCCGTCATGTGTACACGCAACTGGTGCTTCTTGCCGGTCACAGGGAACAGCCCATAGCGCCATAAGTCGCCGTGGGTTTCGCGCACTTCCACGGCCGTTTCGGTGTTGCTGGCGCCCGGCCCTTCCTGCATGCGAAAGAACGGCTCGCCATCCACCAGACGGCTTTTGTGGACCAGCGGGAAGGTCAGGTTCGGCAAGGCAGGGGCGATAGCCTCGTAGAACTTGTCGATTTGACGCGTGGGAAACAACTGCTGATAGGCCGAGCGGCTTTGCGGGTTGGCCGAGAACAGCACCAGCCCCGCCGTATGCCGGTCGATACGGTGCAGGGGCACCAGGGACGGGTTGTCCAGGCGGCGGATCAGGCGGCGCAACAGGGTTTGCTCGACGTACTCACCCGCCGGGGTGACGGGCAGAAAGTGTGGTTTGTCCGCCACCACCAGGTGTTCGTCGGCGTACAGGATGGTTTCCTGCACCGGGATGACTTTTTCGTTCGGCACTTCGCGGAAGTAGTAGATGCACAGGCCTTCCTTGTAGGCCAGGTCCAGGCGGATCGGGCTACCCTGCAGATCCAGCACCCGGCCACGGGCGATGCGGTCCAGCCACTGCGTGCGGCCGATCGCCGGGAAATGCTCGCACAGGCAGTCGAGCACCGTCGCCCAAGGGCCAGGCGGCAAGTACAGGGTGCTGGCTTGATGCTGGGACGCGGAAAAACCGGAAGTGGACATGCAGATGCTCGAAGCCTGGGAAACAGGCCGGCATTATCCCGCATGGAGCGGGATTGAGCCTAGGGCGGATCTCAGGCCTTGGCCAATTGCGCCCGCAGGATCGGCGAAGCACTGGCGGCCTCGGTAAATTCCTTGAGCCAGCGCAGCACGTCCACCGCTTCCCAACGGCCCGGATCATATAGCGCGTACAGCAAGCCCTGGTAACCCACCACATCCAACTGCTTGTGATAACCGGCGCGTTGGAACAGCGCTTCGATCTCGGCAAAGCAGGTATTGAAATGCACTTTGTTAAACGGCGTCTTGCCTTCCGTGACCAGGCCGTCGAGGCGCAGCTCGTTCACCGCATCGCGCACGACGTCGGCGGACATGCGATTAACGCTGCTTTTCAGTTGTTCAACATTCACCACGGGCGTTCCCTCTATTCAATCGCTGTACAAACATACAGTAACCCAATATTGAGAAAGCTGCCATCGCCCAAGCGCTAGAATAGGAAGGCCACCACCTGCTCCGTGTCGAACGGCCACCCCAGTTCAGCCCCGGTATCCACCCGGCGCAGCACCGGAATCGTTAGGCCATAGGCTTCAAACAAGGCTTCGGAATCGGCGATATCCACCAGCTCAACCAGCAACCCATGTTCGACCAACGGCATGATTTCTGCTTCGGCGAGCTCACACAGATGGCAACCCGAAGTAGTGAACAACTGGCATTCAGGAGGCATGACGACAGGACCTGATCAGGGATAGGCGCCCATTTTAGGCCGACTCTATAGCGCTGGCGAGCCGATAAACCCTGACCCAGATCACCATGCCCTATAACTGATTCAGCGATTCTCGCGGCTTTTTGTCCGCTCGCCCTGCAACGGAGACGTTTGTGTTCGCCAACCTGCTGATCATTCTGGCCTCATCCCTGGTGGTGATTGCGCTGTTTCGCCGGCTGCAATTGCCGCCCGTGCTGGGCTACCTGTGCGTGGGCCTGGCCGTGGGGCCGACCGCCCTCGACTGGGTGAATGACAGCGAAAACCTGCCCGACCTCGCCGAGCTGGGCGTGGTATTCCTGCTGTTTTCCCTTGGCCTGGAGTTCTCCCTGAGCAAGATGTTCGCCCTGCGCCACGTGGTATTTGGCCTGGGCAGCTTGCAAGTGCTGGGCTGCGGGTTGCTGCTGGGAGGCCTGTTGATGGCCTTTGGCGTGTCGCCGAACATCGCCTTGATGCTCGGTGCGGGGCTGGCGTTGTCGTCCACGGCCATTGTCAGCAAAGAGCTGAGCAGCCTCGGGGAAATCTTCAGCAGCCACGGCCAGAACGCGATTGGCGTGCTGCTGTTCCAGGATGTAGTGGCGGTGTTGCTGCTGACCCTGGTGCCGGTGTTCGCCGGTGGCAGCGAGCAGGCCTGGTACTGGGCACTGCCGTTGACGCTGGCCAAGACATTGTTGTTGTTCGTCGGCCTGTTGCTCGCCAGCCGCTGGTTATTGCCGCGTCTGTTCCATGAAGTCGCCGCCTCCCATTCGGCCGAGCTGTTTGTGCTGCTGGCGCTGGTGATCGTGTTGCTGACCGCCTGGCTCACTCACTTGCTGGGCCTCTCCCCGGCGCTTGGTGCGTTCCTGGCCGGCATGCTGCTGGGGGAAAGCCATTACCGGCATCAGATCGAGGCGGATATCCGGCCGTTTCGCGACATTCTGCTGGGGCTGTTTTTCGTCAGCATCGGCATGCTCATCGACCTGCAACTGTTCATCAGCCACAGCCTGCTGATCCTCGGCCTGACCTTCACGCTGATGCTGACCAAGGGCTGCGTGGTCGCGGCGCTGGTCAAACTGCGCGGCAGCGACCGCGAAACCGCCTGGCGCAGCGGCCTGGCCCTGGCCCAGGGCGGCGAGTTCTGTTTTGCGCTGATGGCGCAGATGCAACAGAGCCGGCTGATTCCGGATGAGTTCAACGGCTTGCTGCTGGCCGCCACCTTCTGCTCGATGCTGCTGACCCCGCTTTTGCTGCGCGCGGCACCGGGCATTGCCCTGCGCCTGCACCGTAAACCCAACCAGCAGGTGCAACTCGAAGCCATCACCGCGCTCAACGCCGAGTTACGCGACCATGCGGTGATCTGCGGCTATGGCCGCGTCGGGCAATCCATCGGGCGCTTTCTGCACCACGAAAAACAGGCGTTTATCGCCCTGGATGACAACCCGGAACGGGTGCAGGAAGCCGCCACCGAAGACAACAGCGTGCATTACGGCGACTGCCGCCGTGGCGCCCTGCTCAGCGCGGTCGGCCTGGAGCGGGCGCGGCTGGTGGTGATCGCCGTGGATAACACCGAAGTCGCCCTGCTGGTGCTGAAGGAAGCCCGCCGGATCAACGCCGACGTACCGATCCTGGTACGCACCCGCGACGACAGCCAATTAGCCGAACTGAAAGCCGCGGGCGCCAGCGAAGTGGTGCCCGAGCTGCTGGAGTCGAGCCTGATGCTCGCCTCCCACGCCCTGATCCTGCTGGGCCTGCCGGACCAGCAGGTGCAAGCGCGGGTCGATGAGGTGCGGCATAACCGCTACCGTCTGCTGCACGGCTTCTACCCGCGGGCGGCCCCTGACGAAGAGGCGCCGATCAATCCTGACTGATCGCACCGATCTTGTGGATCGACAGGTCCGCGCCGTAGTACTCCTCTTCCTGGCTCAGGCGCAGCCCGTGTACGCGCTTGATCACGCCATACACCAGCAGGCCGCCGGCAAACGCCACCAGCACACCCAACGCGGTGCCGATCAATTGGCTGATCAGGCTGACCCCGCCCAACCCGCCAAGGGCGGTCTGGCCGAAGATGCCGCAGGCAATGCCACCCCACACGCCACACAGGCCATGCAACGGCCAGACACCCAGCACATCGTCGATCTTCCAGCGATCCTGGGCGGCGATGAAGCACCACACAAACAAGCCACCGGCGACAACCCCCGTGACCAATGCGCCCACCGGATGCATCAGGTCGGAACCGGCACAAATCGCCACCAGCCCGGCCAGCGGGCCGTTGTGCAGGAAGCCGGGGTCATTGCGGCCAATCACCAGCGCCGCAACCGTACCGCCGACCATGGCCATCAGCGAGTTGACCGCCACCAGGCCGCTGACGCCGTTCAGGGTTTGTGCGCTCATCACGTTAAAGCCGAACCAGCCGACAATCAGAATCCAGGAGCCCAGCGCCAGGAACGGGATGCTCGACGGCGCAAACGCGACCAGGCGCCCTTCGCGATAACGCCCGTTGCGCGGCCCGAGCAACAGCACCGCCGCCAACGCCAGCCAGCCGCCCATGGCATGCACCACCACGGAACCGGCGAAGTCATGGAAGCTGGCACCGAAGGTCGCGAGCAACCAGGCCTGCACGCCGAAATTGCCGTTCCACACCATGCCTTCGAAAAACGGGTAGATAAACGCCACGATCAGCGCGGTAGCGCACAGTTGCGGAACAAATCGTGCACGCTCGGCAATGCCCCCGGAAATGATCGCCGGAATCGCCGCGGCAAAGGTCAGCAGGAAGAAGAACTTCACCAGACCATAGCCGTGATCGGCACTGATCACTGCCGCCGGTTGCATGAAGCTCACGCCATAAGAGATCCAATAGCCTATAAAGAAATAGGCCAGGGTGGAGATCGCGAAGTCACTGAGGATTTTCGACAGGGCGTTGACTTGGTTCTTCTGACGCACGGTGCCGACTTCGAGGAAGGCAAAACCGGCGTGCATGGCCAAAACCATGACCGCACCGATCAGAATGAACAGGGTGTTGGAGCTGTGGACGAGGGTGTCCACTGCGCTTTGCAGATTTTCCATGGAGGTTGGCAGGCCTGCGATAAAGGCAAAAAGCACCAAAGCGGTTCAAACCGGCGTTTCGCGCACTAAATTGGTACCACCGGCTCCGCCCCTCTTCTGAGGGCGTGAACCGCTTTAGCGCAGCGATCAGCACAACCGGCCATTCCCGACAGGGTTTTTCCGCGAGTTTCAGTTATATAGGGTAAGGTTTTCACCGGTTTGCGGCCCAACCGCCCAGATTCAGCGCAGACCCAGGGGCCTGCGCACCAAGGCAAAGCAAAAGCTGTACCAGTCATTTGCAATGAACCTTCACCGATACCGGTGACTCGAAACCACACGTACCGATCAGCCACTCACGGAGATAACCATGGCCAGCAAAACAGCACAGACGGCTCAAGAAATACTGATGGCGGATTTTCAAACGCTGGTCAGTGATACTGAAAAGTTGCTGGACGACACCGCCATCCTGGCCGGTGACCAGGCCGACGAGCTGCGCGCCAAGATCCACGACAGCCTGCTCAAGGCCCGTGAAACCCTGCAACTGACCGAAGACTCCCTGCGCGACCGCAGCAAGGCCGCCGTCACCGCGACCGAAGATTATGTGCAGGCCAACCCTTGGCAATCAGTGGGCATTGCCGCTGGCGTGGGCTTCTTGATCGGTCTGTTGGCTACAAGGCGCTAATCCTATGTCTATCGGCGAATCCGGCTCGTCCACGGGCCCAAGTTCAACGTCCCGACGCCTGGGCGCAGCCGTACTGGGCTTGCTGCACAGCCATGTCGAACTGTTCGGCATCGAGCTGCAGGAGCAGAAAGCGCGCACCGTCAGCCTGCTGCTGTTTGCCGGGCTGGCCCTGGTGTTTGCCCTGCTGTTGCTGGTGGGGTTGTCGACATTGGTGATGATTCTGGTGTGGGACACCGGCTACCGCCTGACCGGAATCATCTGCCTCTGCGTGTTCTATACCCTGGCCGCTGCATTCTGCGGTGTGCGCTTGAAGGCGGCGGTGTTCGATGAGTCCACGCCGTTCCACGCCACCCTCGAAGAGCTGGCCAATGACCGGGAGCGCCTGCTGCCATGAGCCTGACTGAAATCCCACCCACCAACTCGCGCCGGGAAATGCGCAAGGCATTGATCCGCCTGCGCATGGAAATGCACCGCCAGGAAATCCGCCACGAGTCCCAGCAACTGATGGCGCCCCTGAATAAGGTGCGCAACATGGGCCAACACTGGCAGGACAGCCTGGGCATCAAGCATGCGCCGCTGTGGGGCGTGGCCGCAGTGACGCTGATCGGCTTCTTTACCGGCAAGGGCGCCAAGGGCGGCAGTCTCAGCAGCCTGACCCGCCTGGTGCGGCTGGGCGCCGGTTTGATCCCACTGATCAAATTAGCCATGCAGGGCGCCTCACGCAAAGGTTGAGGCCTGCTGGCTGCATTCTTGCAAACAGAATCGGCCCGGCCCTCGTCAACGAGGGCCGGGCACTTTGTTGCCAACGTTTTTAAGGAGGCCCCGTGATCGACGGGCAACCGCTCGCCTGCTTCCAACCCTTCATCGACACCGCCACCGGGCGCATCGCCGGCGTCGAGGCTCTCGGCCGCCTGCGCCAGGCTGACGGTCGCCTGCTGTCGGTCGGCCCGTTGTTCGCCGACCCGCGCACCTCAGGCGTGGCCTTGCGGCGCCTGGACCGGCAGATCCGCGACAACGCCTTGAGCCGTCTGCACGAGGCACCGCAGGACTGGTTTCTGAGCCTGAATATCTCACCGCGCTGGATCAATCGCCTGCGCGCCGGCCAGGCCCTGCCCAGTTTGCAACAGGTGCAGGCCCACGGCGTCGATCCACAGCGCATCGTGTTCGAGATCACTGAGCTGGGCGGCGATATCCAGCGCCTGGCCGACGTGGTGGCGCGCTATCGCGAGGCCGGCGCGCGCATCGCCATCGATGACTTCGGCGCCGGCTATTCGCAGCTCGACCGCGTGCTGGCGTTGCAGCCGGACATTCTCAAGCTGGACATGCGCCTGTTTCAGGAGGCCGCCAAAGGGGGCCCCAGCAGTGAAGTGGTGCGGGCACTGGCGCAAATGGCGGAAAAAACCGGCTGCTGGATCATTGCCGAAGGGGTGGAGACCGAGGCGCAGTTGAGTTTTGCGCTGGAATGCGGCTCGCGGTATGTGCAGGGTTATCTGTTTGCCCAGGCGCAACTGGACTGGTTCGCCACCGATGCTTTCGTGCCGCGCTTCGCCCAACTGCGTGGCGCCTACGTGCAGAAAAAACTCGCCGAACGCGGACGCATCATGCAATTGCGCCAACAACTGGCCGAACTGATGAAAATCCTCCAGACCTGGGCCCAGGGCCAGGCGCCGCTGAGCCATTTGCCGCAATTGCCGGATTATCCCTGGCTGCTGCGGTTCTACCAGTGCGACCGGCATGGCACCCAACTGACCCCCAATTTCGAATGGCGCCAGGACGCCTGGCAAGCCGACAGCCGCTACCTCGGCCACAATTGGTCGTGGCGCCCGTATTTTTATCATCTGCTGGCCGAAGGCTGGGACGAGCGCCGCTTGACGCTGTCTTCGACCTACCGCGATGCCACCACCAACCAGTATTGCCTGACCGCCGGACAATTCTTCGATAACGGTCAGCGCTTGCTGTTAATCGATATCGACGCGGTCGGCCTGTAGATTTTCGCTTGCCCCGCCCACCCGGAACCGGGAAGCTGGGCGAGTCATTCACCGCACGGAGAGTACCCGCCTTGGATTGGCCCACCCTGCTGACTCGCGAACGTCTTGGAAAGCCCCTGCACAGCCCGGAAGAATTGGGCCGTAGCCCGTTTCACAAAGACCATGACCGCATCATTTTCTCCGGCGCGTTCCGCCGCCTGGGGCGCAAGACTCAAGTCCACCCGGTGTCGAGCAACGACCATATCCACACCCGTCTGACCCACTCCCTGGAAGTCAGCTGCGTCGGCCGCTCCCTCGGCATGCGCGTGGGCGAAACCCTGCGCAGCGCCCTGCCCGAGTGGTGCGACCCGAGCGACCTGGGCATGGTGGTGCAATCGGCCTGCCTGGCCCACGACATCGGCAACCCGCCCTTCGGACACTCCGGCGAAGACGCCATCCGCCATTGGTTCCAGCAGGCCGCCGGGCGCGGCTGGCTGGACGACATGAGCGTGGCCGAGCGCAATGACTTCCTCAATTTCGAAGGCAACGCCCAGGGCTTCAGGGTGCTGACCCAGCTGGAATACCACCAGTTCGACGGCGGCACGCGGCTGACCTACGCGACCTTGGGCACCTACCTGAAATACCCGTGGACCGCCCGCCATGCCGACTCCCTGGGCTACAAGAAACACAAGTTCGGCTGCTACCAGAGCGAATTGCCGATCCTTGAGCAGATCGCCCACAAGCTCGGCCTGCCGCAACTGGAAGAACAACGCTGGGCGCGCCATCCGCTGGTGTACTTGATGGAGGCCGCGGACGACATCTGCTACGCGCTGATCGACCTGGAAGACGGCTTGGAAATGGACTTGCTGCAATATGCCGAAGTCGAGTCGCTGCTGCTCGACCTGGTCGGCGACGACCTGCCGCAAACCTACCGGCAACTGGGCGCCCAGGATTCACGGCGGCGCAAACTGGCGATCCTGCGCGGCAAAGCCATCGAACACCTGACCAACGCCGCCGCACGCGCTTTCGTCGAACAACAGGACGCCTTGCTCGCCGGCACCTTGCACGGTGATCTGGTCGAGCATATGCACGGCCCCGCCAAACGCTGCGTGCTGGATGCCAAGGACATGGCGCGCAAGAAAATCTTCCAGGACAAGCGCAAGACCCTGCATGAAATCGGCGCCTACACCACCCTGGAAATCCTCCTCAACGCCTTCTGCGGGGCGGCGCTTGAACAGCACGGCGGGCGCACGCCGTCGTTCAAGAACCGGCGCATCCTCGACTTGCTGGGCAACAGTGCCCCCGACCCGGCCTGGTCGCTGCACGCCTCGTTCCTGCGGATGATCGATTTCATCGCCGGCATGACCGACAGCTACGCCACCGAGATGGCGCGGGAAATGACCGGGCGTTCCAGCCCGCAATAGATGACTGATCCAGCTGCCTGTTGCCTGAACAGAATCTACCTACGAAGGGAACAGAGCGGCCTGATCGAATCAGTACAAACACCCGATGAATAATCACGCACGCTCTTAAAGGGCATAGGGCGCCTTCCTACGCCCCGCCCAATCGCCGCTTGACTCACCGTGTGCCCTTCCTATGTTCAAGAATTGCCTTCGCATCCTGTTGGTGGAGGATCACCCCTTTCAGCTCCTGGCAACCCAGTGCCTGCTCAACAGCTTCGGCTTCGAGCACCTGACCCTGGCGGAAAACGCCGAACAGGCGATCCGCTTGATGACCCAGTCCGAACGGCCCTTCGACCTCATGCTGTGCGACCAATGCCTGCCAGATCTGCCCGGGCTTGAGTTAGTCGAAATCGCCGGTCGGCGGGGGTTTATCGCAGGGGCGATCCTGCTGAGCGGCCTGCCCCTGCCCGAACTGGCGAATCTGAAGACTCAAGCCTTACAACGTAACTTGCCGTTACTTGGCTATTTATCAAAACCGTTAAATCGGGACGAACTAATGACGCTGATAAGCCCGCTGTAAATGTAGGAATTTAAACATCTCCACATAGGAAAAACTCACCACAATAACCGCTTAACCGGTGGGCCAAGGCCCGAACCCGCATCGCCGACCGAATTCTGAAACAGACGTCCACAAAGCCTTGATAGATCGTAAGGCAATACCTTTTTTAATGTAGGAATATTCCTGTTCTGTATCTACGCCCCCTCACCTCCATGCTCCCGCCTCGCCTTCTGAGCTAATGTGCCCGCTTTATTTGCACTTGCATGGAATGTGATTATGAACACAGTTTTCATCATTGATGACCATCCTGTTATCAGGCTGGCGATTCGTATGTTGTTGGAACACGAAGGCTATAAAGTCGTCGGCGAAACGGATAACGGTTGTGATGCAATACAAATGGTTCGCGAATGCCTTCCAGACCTGATCATTCTGGATATCAGTATTCCAAAACTTGATGGCCTCGAAGTGCTGTGCCGATTTAACGCAATGAATACTTCGATGAAAACCCTGATTCTGACGGCCCAATGCCCAACCCTGTTCGCCACCCGCTGCATGCGCTCGGGCGCCGATGGCTATGTGTGCAAAGAGGGCGACCTGAGTGAACTGCTGAGTGCCATCCGCGCTGTATTATCCGGCTACAACTACTTCCCCAGCCAGGCATTGAACGCCTGCGGCCCGGACAGTAATTCCCAGGAACTGGAACTGTTCAAGGCAGTGAATGATCGCGAATTAATGGTCTTGCAACTTTTTGCACAAGGTCGCACCAACAAGGAAATTGCCAAAGGTATGTTTCTCAGTAACAAAACCGTCAGCACCTACAAAAAGAGGCTTATGCAAAAACTCAAAGCCAAGTCCTTGGTAGAACTTATCGAGTTGGCAAAACGAAACGCGCTAGTGTGAGAAAGCGGATGCCCAGGCGTATAAAGGACTATCTGATCATATTGAGCGCAGGCGTGTGCTTGAGCACCTCTGTGCTCGCTGCTCAAACGGAACCGGAACACTTCACCTTATTGAGCCGCGCAGGCGCCGTTCAACTGGACACTCAACTGGACAAGACGCAACGCCAGTGGCTGCAGAACAAACGCGAACTGGTGCTCGGCGCGGCAGCTCCCGATTACCCGCCCTTCGACCTCACGGCCAGCGGACGCGACTATGAGGGGCTCACGGCCGATTACGCCGGGCTGTTGGCCAAGGCGCTGGCGCTCCCCGTCCGAGTGCTGCGCTACCCCAACCGGGAAGCCTCCATCCAGGCGCTTGAAGCCGGTGAAATCGACCTGCTGGGCTCGTCCAATGGCTTTGAGGCCACCAACCCGCTGCTCACCCTTTCAGCACCGTATGCCGTGGACCAGCCAGTGCTGGTGACACGCGAGGGCGAAACCCGCAGCCTCAGTGAGGGCCTGGCCGGGCTGCGCCTGAGCCTGGTCTATCACTACCTGCCGCTGGGCGAAGTCGAGAAGCTGTATCCCGAGGCGATCATCCACACCTACCCTTCTTATCAGAACGCCCTGAATGCGGTGGCATTCGACCAGGCGGATGTGTTTCTCGGCGACACCATTTCCACCCATTACATGATCAACAAGGGCTACCTGAAAAATATCCGCATGGCCAACTTCGGCAAGCACGAAGCCTATGGTTTCAGCTTTGCCGTGCGCCAGGACCAGCACACCCTCTTGAGCATCCTCAACGCGGTGCTGGCGGCGGTGCCGACCAATGAGCAGGAGAGCATTGCCAAACGCTGGAGTGCAGGCAGCGACATCCTGCTCACCGCGCAAAAACTGCAGCTGACGCAACGCGAAGAACGCTGGCTGAAGACGCACCCGGTGGTCCGGGTAATCGCCAACGAAACCTTCGCGCCATTGACCTTCTTCGATGCCGACGGCAACTTCCGCGGCATCACCGCCGACCTCCTGGAGCTGATCCGCCTGCGCACCGGGTTGCGCTTCGAGATCCTGCGCGCACGCGATGTCAACGCGATGATCGAGCAAATCGATACCGGCAAAGCCGACCTCATCGGCGCCATCATTCCCAGCACGGAACGGGAAGCTCAACTGAACTTCAGTCGTCCCTATCTGGAAAACTCCTACGTATTGCTCACGCGCAAGGAACCCAACGCCCCATCGAATCTTGAACAGATGGCAGGCAAGCGCCTGGCGATCACCCAAGGCAACCCTCTGGAAAGCCTTCTGCGCAAGGATTTCCCGCACATTCGCCTGGTGGAAACCAGTGATACCTTCAAGGCCTCGGAACTCCTGGCCCAGGGGCATGTGGAAGGCGCGGTGAACTCGTTGGTGGTCGCCAACTATTTCCTGTCCTCCCAAGTGTTTCAGGACAAACTGCAGATCAGCGGCAGCATCGGCACCCTCCCCGCAGTCTTTGCGCTGGCCACGTCACGGGGTGCCACCGAGTTGAGCGCGATCCTCGACAAGGCGCTGCTGAGCATCGCCCCCGATGAGCTCGGGGTGATCAACAGCCGTTGGCGAGGCTACGCCGCCGCCTCCGACAGCTACTGGCGCAACTACCACCACCTGATTGCCCAGATCATCCTCGTCACCGGCCTGCTGCTGCTGATTTCCCTGACCTGGAACGCCTACATGCGCCGGGAGATCAAGCACCGCAAGATGGCCGAACGGGCCCTCAACGACCAGTTCGAATTCATGCGCGCACTGGTCAACGAAACGCCGCACCCGATCTATGTCCGCGACCGCAACGGCCTGTTGCAGACCTGCAACGACAGCTACCTGCAGGTGTTCGACGTCAAGCGCGAAGAGGTCATCGGCAAAAGTGTGATGCAGATGAGCACGGCCCAGGCAACCGAAGCGGCTCAGTATCACGCCGACTATCTGCGCGTGGTCGCCGAGGGCAACCCGCTGATCCTTGATCGCACCCTGCTCATCAATGGCAAAAAACTGACGATCTACCACTGGATACTGCCCTACCGCGACTCCACCGGCGAAGTCCAGGGCATCATCGGCGGCTGGATCGACATCAGCGAACGACGCCAGCTGTTCGATGAGCTGCGCGCCGCCAAGGAACGTGCCGACGAAGCCAACCGTGCCAAGAGCACCTTTCTGGCAACCATGAGCCACGAAATCCGCACCCCGATGAACGCGGTGATCGGCATGCTCGAACTGACCCTCAAGCGCGCCGACCAGGGGCATCTCGACCGCCCGGCGATCGAAGTCGCCTACCACTCGGCCAAGGACCTGCTGGAGCTGATCGGCGATATTCTGGACATCGCGCGGATCGAATCCGGCCGCCTGAGCCTGGCACCGGAGCGTGTGAACCTGCGGGAAGTGATCGAGTCGGTGGTGCGGGTGTTCGACGGCCTGGCACGCCAGAAAACCCTGAGTTTGCTGCTGGAGTTCAAGCCCGAACTCGATGACACCGACGTGCTGATCGACCCGCTGCGCTTCAAGCAGGTGCTGTCCAACCTGGTGAGCAATGCGATCAAGTTCACCGAGCGCGGGCAGGTAAAGATCAAGGTGCAGGTGCAAGCCACCGAATTGGCACAGCAGGTCGAAATGAAGCTGGTGGTCGAAGACACGGGGATCGGCATCAGCCGCGACGACCAGTTGCGCCTGTTCGAACCCTTTGCCCAGGCCGACAATTCCGGGCAATTGGCCCGCAGCGGCGCGGGCCTGGGGCTGGTGATCTGCCGCAGCCTGTGCGCGATGATGGGCGGGCAACTGAGCCTGAGCAGCGTGCCCATGGTCGGCACCCAGGTGCATGTCAGCCTGAAGATGAACTGCCTGCAGCCCATCCAGGCCGCGGATGAACCCCTGCCGGCTGCGCCCGCACCGGCGCCGGTGCTCAACGTGCTGGTGGTGGATGATCATCCGGCGAATCGCCTGCTGATGTGCCAGCAACTGGGTTACCTGGGCCACCAGTTCACCGCAGCCCAACATGGCGCCGCCGGGTTCCAGGCCTGGCGCCAGGCACACTTCGACCTGGTGATCGCCGACTGCAACATGCCCATCATGAATGGCTATGAGTTAAGCCGCTCGATCCGTGAGTATGAGCAGCGGGAGCAACTGACACCCTGCGTGGTCCTGGGGTTTACCGCCAACGCCCAGCCCGAAGAGAAGCTGCGCTGCGCCGAAGCCGGGATGAACGACTGCCTGTTCAAACCGATCAGCCTCACGGCGCTGGAACGGCAACTGGCACAGATCGCGCCGCAGCCGTCCGGCCCGCGACTCGACCTCAGCCACCTGGATGCGCTAACGGGCGGCGATCCGCAACTGACTCGGCGGCTGCTTGAGGAACTGCTGAGCAGCAGTTGTCACGATCGCCAGATATTGGTCACGTTGTGGGCCCAGCAGGCTTCACCGCAGGACATCATCGAGCAGGCCCACAAGATCAAGGGCGCTGCGCGTATCGTCCAGGCCAGTGTACTGGCGGCGCAATGCGAAGCGCTGGAGCAGGCCTGCGCCCGCGGCGATGATCGGGCGGTGATCGAAACCGGTATCAAGACCCTGGAAAAGTGCATGCTGGAACTGGAGCGCCTGCTGCACATGCAACTCAACGGCCTGGGCTCTCCAGGGTAGGCAGGAGCGCGCCGCACGGCCCGCCCCCGCAACGGTCGGTCAGCAGTCGGTCAGGCGCAGGAAAATCGCCGCCAACTGCTCGATACCAACCTGGTCTTGCGCGGTAAACCGGGCCAGCGACGGGCTGTCGAGGTCGAGGACGCCAATCAGTCGGCCATCCTTGACCAGCGGCACCACCAGTTCACTGTTCGACGCGCTGTCACAGGCGATATGCCCCGGGAACGCATGCACATCTTCCACCCGCTGGGTCTGGCGCGACGCGGCCGCTGCACCGCACACGCCACGCCCGAACGGAATGCGTACACACGCGATCTGCCCCTGGAACGGCCCCAACACCAACTCTTCGTGACGGTTGAGGTAGAAACCGGCCCAGTTCAAGTCATCCAACTGATTGAACAAAAACGCAGAGAACTGCGCGCTGTTGGCGATGAAATCGCGCTCATCGGCCAGCAGCGACTCCAACTGCGCACACAACATGGCATAGCCATCCAGACCGCTGCCGGCCTGCTGCAAATCGATCATGGTTGACGCTCCAGCAATTTGAGGCCCACCCAGTAACGGGCGAATTGATACGCGCAACGGCCGTTGCGGTTGCCACGCCCGGTGGCCCAGCGCACGGCGAGGATATCGAGGTCTTCATCACGCTGCCACTGCAGGCCGGCCTTGCGCGCCAGCTCGCCGATCCAGTGTTCCACCACGTTCAGGAAATGTTCCTGGGTGAATGGGTAGAACGACAGCCACAGGCCAAAACGGTCGGACAAGGCGATCTTGTCTTCCACCGCCTCACTCGGGTGCAGCTCGCCATCCACGCGTTTCCAGTTATCGTTGTCGCTCTGGTTTTCCGGCACCAGGTGACGACGGTTGGACGTGGCATACAGCAGCACGTTTTCCGGCGCCTGTTCCAAGGAACCGTCCAGCACGCTCTTGAGCACGCGGTAATCGCCTTCACCGGCCTCGAACGACAGGTCATCGCAGAACAGAATGAAACGCTGCGGCAGCTTGAGCAGTTGTTCGACCACACGCGGCAGGTCGGCGAGGTGATCGCGTTCGATTTCGATCAAGCGCAAACCGGCGCTGGCGTGCTGGGCGAGCAAGGCGCGCACCATCGACGATTTCCCCGTGCCGCGCGAGCCCCACAGCAGCGCATGGTTGGCGGGCAGGCCGTCGAGGAACTGTTGGGTGTTGCGCGCCAATGTTTCACGCTGCTTGTCCACACCGATCAAGTCGGACAGACGCATGTCCAGGCTGACCTCCAGCGGCAGCAGGAAGCCGCTGCGACCCTCACGCTGCCAACGGGCCGCAAGGCATTGGTTCCAGTCGATGGTTTGGCGCGGGGCTGGCAACAAGGGTTCCAGGCGCGCGAGTACGGCATCGGCACGCTCAAGAAAGGCATTCAATCGAGAATCCACGACTATTCCTCTGGCAAGTTCTTGTAAAAGATGGCGTATTGGCAACCCTGCGGCCGAGCGCTCCGGGCTGCACCTCTAAAACTGACGATTCGTGCCGGGCAAGCCTGAACCTGTGGATGTTCAGCTATGCTTGCCGGGCGAAGGGAAACGTGAAGTGGTTCAACACTCGATGGATATCAAGTTCGCCCACCGCTTGTCTTATAAACAAGCCAGATTGACTGTGCTGGTCGGTTTCGTCTTGGGAACCTTGCTCAGCCTGATCCAGATCGGCATTGATTATGCCAGCGAAGACGCATCCATCAACCGTGAAATTCGTTCGCTGATTGAAATCAGCCATAACCCGGCGTCGCGCATCGCCTACAACATCGACGCCGAGCTGGCCCAGGAGCTGACCCTCGGCCTGTTGCACTCCCCCGCCATCATTCAGGCGCGGTTGACCGACAACAACGGCGTGGTACTGGCCGACGTCGGACGGCCGCGCAAAGAAAGCCCCTACCGGCCCGTCAGCGATTTCCTGTTCGGCGCCAACCGCCAGTTTGAAGACCGGCTGTTCCTCAGCCATATGCCCAATGAATCCCTTGGCGTGCTGCGCCTCGACGTAGACACCTACGCCTTTGGCAGCCGCTTCCTGCACCGTGCCGAGGTCACCCTGATCAACGGGTTTGTGCGCAGCCTGCTGCTGACCGGGATCCTGCTGGGCCTGTTCTATGTGATGCTGACCCAACCGCTGGTACGCATCATTCGCGAGCTGAGCACGCGCAGGCAGACACGCCTGGATTGCCCGCCGGGGCACGAGCACGATGAAATCGGCGTGCTGGTCAACATGGCCAACCAGCAATTCGACACCCTGGAAACCGAGATCCAGCAGCGCCGTCACGCCGAGGACCGCCTCACCGAGTACCTGGGGCAACTGGAAAACATCGTCTCGGCGCGCACGCTGGAGCTCAAGGCCAGCAACCAGCGCTTGAGCCAGTCCAACGATGAGTTGGAAGCAGCAAAAATGAACGCGCTGGGCATGGCTCAGGCGCGGGCGGCGTTCCTGGCCAATATGAGTCACGAAATCCGCACGCCGCTCAATGGGTTGCTGGGCATGATCGCGCTGTCGCTGGACAGCCCGCTCAACGCCGAGCAGCGCCAGCAACTGTCGATCGCCCATGATTCCGGCAAGGTGCTGGTGGAACTGCTCAACGATATCCTCGACCTGTCCAAGTTCGACGCGGGCCAGTTGGAGCTGGAGCGCATCCCGTTCGACCTCGGCGCGCTGGTGGAAGACACCGCCAACCTGTTATCGCAGAACGCCGCGCCGAGTGTCGAACTGACGTGCCTGATCGACCCGAAGTTCCCGGCGCAGGTGCTCGGCGACCCGACACGTGTGCGGCAGATCGTCAGTAACCTGCTGTCCAACGCCTTGAAGTTCACGCGCTTCGGCCGCGTGGATGTGCGCCTCAGCGCCCAGGATGGCCGAGTAAAAATCGAAGTGTGCGACACCGGGATCGGCATCGCCCAGGACGCGCAGGTGAAGATCTTCCAGCCGTTCACCCAGGCTGGCGCGGGCATCACCCGCCAGTTTGGCGGCACCGGCCTGGGCCTGGCGCTGACCCATAACCTGTGCGAGGCGATGCACGGTCGGCTGAGCATCAGTTCGGAAGTCGGCTTCGGCAGCCAGTTCTGCGCCGACCTGCCGCTGCCCGCCCATTTGCCTGCGCCCCGGCTCGCGCCGCTGACGGGCGAAGTCATTGCAATCACCAGTGCCGACAGCGGCCTGGCGGAGCTGCTCAGCACCCTGTTACCTCACTGGGGGCTGACAGTGCATTGCTATTCTATCGATGAGGACTTGAACGGAAAAAAACCCGACTTGTTGATCACGGACTGCCCGGAGTGCCTGTTTCGCCTGCGCCCGGCCATCACGGCACCGATCCTGCTGGTGACCGCCTATGGCAATTTCATGCCCAGTGAGGAAGTCGCGGCCCTGGCGCCGTTGCAGCAACAGGCGCGCCCTTTGAGCCGCAACGCGCTGTACCAGATCCTGCAACGTAATCTGCGCAGCGACGCGCACTTGATCCTCGACCCGATCGCACTCGATGCCACGCCCCTGGTCCACCGGGCACGCATCCTGCTGGTGGAGGACAACCCGGTCAATCAACTGGTGGCCAAGGGCATGCTCAGCAAGTTGGGCTGCGAAGTGATCGTCGCCGCCCATGGTGGCGAAGCGCTCAGGTTCCTCGAAGAACAGCACTTCGACATGGTGCTGATGGACTGCAACATGCCGGTGATGGATGGCTACGAGGCCAGTCGGCAGATTCGTCGCAGCGGGCGCTGGCCGGACCTGCCCATTGTCGCCCTGACCGCCAACGCGCTGTCGGAAGAACGCGAGCGTTGCCGGGCGGCGGGGATGAATGACTACCTGGCCAAGCCGTTTCGCCGCGAAGAACTCAATGCGCTGCTGGACCTGTGGGTGCCTAAGACGACAAGTCTCTGATCTGCGCGAGCAATTGGTCCAACCCCTCGCGCAAGGCATCGGCCTGGTTGAGGTCGACACCGCTGTCGCACAGCAAGCGGGTTTTCAATTGATGGGCCTGACCGCGCAACTGCACCCCGGCGTGGCTCAGGCTCAAATGCACTTCGCGTTCATCCTGCGCGCTGCGCTGGCGCCTCACCAACCCAAGCTGCTCCAGACGCTTGAGCAGCGGCGTCAGCGTGCCCGAATCGAGCATCAAGCGCTCGCCCAGGGCCTTGACCGTGGGCTGGGGCGGCGTCGCGTGGTGCCATTCCCACAACACCAGCATCACCACGTATTGCGGGTAGGTCAGGCCCAACTGGTCAAGCATCGGTTTATAGGCGCGGGTCACCGCGCGCGATGCGGCGTAGAGCTTGAAACACAACTGGTTGTCCAGCGCCAGGGACACGGTGGGCAGGTCGGTCATTTGAGCAGGGCTTCGATCTCTTGAGTCAACTCCTGGGGCTTGGTGGTTGGCGCAAAGCGCTTGACCACCTGGCCGTCGCGACCGATGAGGAACTTGGTGAAATTCCACTTGATGCCCTTGGAACCCAGCAGGCCCGGCGCGCGTTTTTTCAACTGCACGAACAGCGGGTGGGCAGCGCCACCATTGACGTCGATCTTCTTGAACAACGGGAAGCTGACGCCGAAATTCAGCTCGCAGAACTCGGCAATCGCGCCTTCGTTGCCCGGTTCCTGCTTGCCGAACTGGTTGCACGGAAACCCCAGCACCACCAGGCCCTGGTCCTTGTACTGCTGCCAGAGTTGCTCCAGGCCCTTGTACTGCGGGGTGAAGCCGCATTTGCTGGCAGTGTTGACCACAAGAATGGCCTTGCCGGCAAAATCGGCCAAGGTCTTTTGCTCACCCTTGATGGTGGTGCAAGGGATGCTCAGCAGGTTGTCGCTCATGGCAATGCCTCGGATCAGGAGAAAGAAGGCAAAACATAGCGAGCAATTCAATTGCGTGCAATTGAATTGATCAAACTGATAGCCCGGTATACATCGCCCCCGCGCAAGACGCAGGGGCGACTCAGGCTCAGCGCGGCACGAGGTCCAGGCACACCGAGTTGATGCAATAGCGCAGGCCGGTCGGCGGCGGGCCATCCGGGAACACATGCCCCAGGTGCGCGTCGCACTTGGCGCAGGTGACTTCGGTGCGGATCATGCCGTGGCTGACATCGCGGATCTCGATCATCGCGCTGTCGGCGATCGGTGCGTAGAAGCTGGGCCAGCCGCAGCCGGAATCGAACTTGGTGGAAGAGTCGAACAGTGGCTCATTGCA
Source organism: Pseudomonas sp. GV105 (assembly GCF_003058185.1). Lineage (NCBI taxonomy): Bacteria > Pseudomonadati > Pseudomonadota > Gammaproteobacteria > Pseudomonadales > Pseudomonadaceae > Pseudomonas > Pseudomonas sp. GV105. The sequence goes on along the minus strand of NZ_QBUF01000002.1, from coordinate 313,725 downwards.
GCAGATGCAGTGATACACGCCGTCGGTCTTGGTGGCATTGTACTTGCCGGAAAACGGCCGTTCGGTGCCCTTCAGGCGGCACACGTTGTATTGCTCCGGATCGAGCATCGCTTTCCATTCTTCAATGGTTTTCTGCAGCTTTTCCATCAGTACACCTCGGCAACTGAAAAACCCTGATCTGTGTCTTTTCCAGGGATCAGGCGGCACGTATGATTGCGCCTCTTCAACCCGGCAGTCTGGCACCCGCGTTAGCGGCATTCAAACGTATTTATGGGTGCGACCAACGCAGGATTCTCAGCACGGTAGGCTTCGCACCGTCTGGATCGTTCATTTTCAGGATCACATCGCCATGCAGGTCAGCAAATCGAACAAGCTCGCCAACGTCTGCTACGACATTCGCGGCCCGGTGCTCAAGCACGCCAAGCGCCTGGAAGAGGAAGGCCATCGCATCCTCAAGCTGAACATTGGCAACCCGGCGCCCTTTGGTTTCGAAGCGCCGGACGAAATCCTCCAGGACGTGATCCGCAACCTGCCCACCGCCCAGGGCTACAGCGACTCCAAAGGCCTGTTCAGTGCGCGCAAGGCGGTGATGCAGTATTACCAGCAGAAGCAGGTCGAAGGTGTCGGCATCGAGGACATCTACCTGGGCAACGGCGTGTCCGAACTGATCGTGATGTCGATGCAGGCCTTGCTCAACAATAGCGACGAAGTGCTGGTGCCGGCGCCGGACTACCCGCTGTGGACCGCCGCGGTGACCCTGGCCGGTGGCCGCCCGGTACACTACCTGTGCGACGAAGGCGCCGACTGGTTCCCGGACCTGGCCGACATCAAGGCCAAGATCACCCCGAACACCAAGGCGCTGGTCATCATCAACCCGAACAACCCGACCGGCGCCGTGTACTCGCGGGAAGTGCTGCTGGGCATGCTCGAGCTGGCGCGCCAGCACAACCTGGTGGTGTTCTCCGACGAGATCTACGACAAGATCCTCTACGACGACGCCGTCCACATCTGCACCGCCTCCCTCGCGCCGGACCTGCTGTGCCTGACCTTCAACGGCTTGTCCAAGTCCTACCGCGTGGCGGGTTTCCGCTCCGGCTGGGTCGCCATCTCCGGGCCCAAGCACAACGCCCAGAGCTACATTGAAGGCATCGACATGCTGGCCAATATGCGCCTGTGTGCCAACGTACCGAGCCAGCACGCGATCCAGACTGCGCTGGGCGGCTACCAGAGCATCAACGATCTGCTGCTGCCTCAGGGCCGCCTGTTGGAGCAACGCAACCGCACCTGGGAATTGCTCAACGACATTCCCGGCGTCAGTTGCGTGAAGCCGATGGGCGCGCTGTACGCCTTCCCACGCATCGACCCGAAAGTCTGCCCGATCCTCAACGACGAGAAGTTCGTGCTCGACCTGCTGCTGTCGGAAAAGCTCCTGGTGGTGCAAGGCACCGCGTTCAACTGGCCGTGGCCGGATCACTTCCGCGTGGTGACCTTGCCGCGTGTGGATGACCTGGACATGGCCATCGGTCGCATCGGCAACTTCCTCAAGTCCTATCGCCAGTAACGACTATGACGCTGTACGACCGGGATCTGGTCGTACAGCGAGTATCTGGCAACACTTCTCTGCCCATTGCCCCGCTCCGCACTGCGTTTGCCCCTCTCCCAGCGCGTGCCCCTTATAATCAAAGGGCCGCGAGGCAACAGGAGGCTGATCAAGCGGGGCAATACAGGTGGGAAATTCCCTTCAAGACTCTACATTCAGGCTGTAGGACACAGTTTGAAATAGTCGCTCGGTTGAATCACCCCATGTCGCACCTTATATACCCCGCAGTACGCGACATATTTAGCATGAGGAGAACTCTACAACCATGATGCGCATCCTGCTGTTCTTGGCCACCAACCTGGCGGTCGTGCTGATTGCCAGCATCACCCTGAGCCTTTTCGGCTTCAACGGGTTCATGGCGGCCAACGGGGTTGATCTGAACCTCAATCAGCTGCTGATCTTCTGTGCGGTCTTTGGTTTTGCCGGCTCGCTGTTCTCGCTGTTCATCTCCAAGTGGATGGCGAAGATGAGCACCAGCACCCAGGTCATCACTCAGCCACGCACCCGGCATGAGCAATGGTTGCTGCAGACCGTCGAACAGTTGTCCCGCGAGGCCGGTATCAAGATGCCGGAGGTCGGGATCTTCCCGGCCTATGAAGCCAACGCCTTTGCCACCGGCTGGAACAAGAACGACGCGCTCGTTGCGGTGAGCCAGGGCATGCTGGAGCGCTTCTCCTATGATGAAGTCAAGGCGGTGCTGGCCCACGAGATCGGCCACGTGGCGAACGGTGACATGGTCACCCTGGCGCTGGTCCAGGGCGTGGTGAACACCTTCGTGATGTTCTTCGCGCGAATCATCGGCAACTTCGTCGACAAGGTGATCTTCAAGAACGAAGAAGGCCGCGGCATTGCCTACTACGTGGCAACCATCTTCGCTGAACTGGTGCTGGGCTTCCTGGCCAGCGCGATCGTGATGTGGTTCTCGCGCAAACGGGAATTTCGCGCGGACGAAGCCGGTGCCCGCCTGGCTGGCACCGGGGCGATGATTGCAGCCTTGCAGCACCTGCGCTCCGAACAGGGCCTGCCGGTGCATATGCCGGACAGCCTGACCGCCTTTGGCATCAACGGCGGCATCAAGCAGGGCCTGGCGCGCATGTTCATGAGCCACCCGCCGCTGGAAGAGCGGATTGACGCACTGCGTCGTCGCGGCTGACCGCTTGGCGGCGACACGGAAAGGGGCGATCTGATCGCCCCTTTTTTGTGGGCGCCTTACCCGCCCAGGACTCAGCGCTTCGTGAGTCGATAGACTCGCTCTTCCAGCCGGGTTACGCCGTCCTGAACGAACTTCCAGCTCTCACCCAAAACGTCCTGCTCCTCAAGCACTTCGAGGGCCCAGTGCGCCCCCAGCAGCGCCTTCACCTCATCATCGGTCACCGCAAACGGTGGGCCGGCCTTTTGCGTCTGGTCGTAGTCGAGGGTAATCAGCAACCCCTTGCAACCCGGCCCCAGAAGCGTATTGAGGTGCTCGGTGTAGCGCGCCCGCATCAGCGGCGGCAAGGCGATCAACGCCGCGCGATCATAAAGCGCCGTGCAATCGAGCAGCGCCTGCGCGTCCAGCGCGAAGAAATCACCGCACCACACCTCGATCACATCCGCCTGGTACACCTTGAACACGCCACGTTGGCTGATATGCGGTGTCAGCCCCTGCTCACTGAAGAATGCCTCAACCGCCTGCTCCGACAGCTCTACCCCGAGCACGCGACAGCCTTGACCGGCCAGCCACACCAGATCCAGGCTTTTGCCACACAAGGGCACCAGCACCTTTGCCCCCTGCGCGACCACCAACTGCGGCCAGTGCCGTTGCAGATAGGGGTTGACCTCGGGCAAGTGAAAACCGATCTGATTACGTGCCCAGCGCTCCCGCCAAAACTGAGAATCCATACATCACCCTAAAAATTCGATCAAAAGGCGCTAAAACTTATATTAGATTTAGATCATTGATCTGATTGAAGATGGGGCATGTTAACCCTGAGGGCCCTTCTTATGCTCCCCACTCTGTTTATCTCCCATGGTTCGCCCATGCTCGCCCTGCAACCCGGTGCCAGCGGCCCGGCCCTGCAGCGCCTGGCGGCTGAACTACCACGGCCGAAGGCGATTGTGGTGGTGTCGGCGCACTGGGAAAGCCAGGAATTGCTGGTCAGCGGCAACGCCGCACCGGAAACCTGGCATGACTTCGGCGGCTTTCCGGCCGAGTTGTTTGCCGTGCAATACCCGGCGCCGGGCGACCCGCAATTGGCGCGCGAGATTGTCGAGTTGCTGCACGCCGACGGCTTGAATGCGCGCATCGATGAGCGCCGTCCCTTCGACCACGGCGCCTGGGTGCCGCTGTCGCTGATGTACCCGGCCGCGGATATCCCGGTGGTGCAGGTGTCCTTGCCCAGCCGTATGGGCCCTGCCCTGCAGACCCGGGTCGGACACGCCCTCGCCAGCCTGCGCGAACAAGGCGTGTTGCTGATCGGCTCCGGCAGCATCACCCACAACCTCGGCGAACTGGATTGGCACGCCGGGTCCGAAAGCATCGAGCCGTGGGCGCGGGCGTTTCGTGACTGGATGGTGGACAAGCTTGCCGCCAACGACGAAGCCGCGCTGCACGATTATCGCCGCCAGGCGCCCAACGCCGTGCGCAGCCATCCCAGTGATGAACATTTACTGCCGCTCTACTTTGCGCGGGGTGCCGGCGGCGACTTCAGCGTGGCGCACCAAGGCTTCACCATGGGCGCGCTGGGCATGGACATCTACCGCTTCGGCTGACGCACATCCCGATGCGCGGGCAAACCCAGATTGAGGGCCGCCCACAAAGCGAGCGCGGCCCAAGAAGAAAACCCGGAAATCCTCACCTGCGTGGGCCTTCCGGGTTTTTGCATCGCCAACCTTTTCAAGGGGCGCAACTCCAACAGGCGTAGCGTTGAAACGCTTACTCAGGCTCTATCAACAGCGCCTTCAGGCTTTCTTCGCATAACCTGCGCCCTGAAAAGAGAATTGTATTTCCTTACCTTTACCCGCTTCGCTGATCACCCGCTGCAGTCCCACCATCGAGTTCTTGTACCGGCCATAGAGCCCATCACTCTTGATTTCACCCACCCTGACATTGCCCTTATCGTCTGTAGTAAAGGGGGCGGAGAAACTACCGCGAGTAGGTGCGATCTGCGAACTTCGGTCTATTTTCGCGCCGTAATGTTCGACGAAGCCTCTGTCTCTGCCAGCCAAGGCAAACTTCTGATCGACATAAATATCTTTGACATGCTGCTTGGGGCCCGGCATGTCGGAATCGGTAACGTCCTGAATAAACCCCCTCAACTTATGGGCATCCTCAGGATCTCGTTCTACCGTGAGGTTATATTTATTCCCAAATTTAAAATCTACCAAGGTGCTGTTACTGGCGCCTTTTCCCCCATCAAACTCGGGGCGGCCTTGTGGCGCCTTGAAATGCTCACCGTTTCCAGAAAACACAATCAGCGCCTTGCCATCCCCGCGCGGCTGCATCCCAATATAGCCACGGCCAAGAGGCCGACCTTGCGCATCATTGACGCCAAACTGCATCGCATAATAAATCCCTGCGTCCTTGCTTCCTTTTCGTTGAAGGCCTTCGTCGATACTCATTGGAAACGTAATGTTACTCAACCCAGCGCCAGGCGCGGACAGCGAGTAACTCAGGCCATACAACCCATTAGGCGATGTGGCTACCTTCTTGATTTCCAGTTTCGGATCGCTGACTTTATTAAGCGTTGACGTCGTGGTCGCAGACGCTACAGGCATGGATCGCGTATTTCTTCTTGAACGAGCGGCCGCGGCATCCGAAGCGAGTACGCGCTCGGTCCATGGCAAACCGTGCTCGCGTGCTGGCTCTCGCGCCTGATTAACAGGCGGTTGGCTGGGAGGATAAGTCGCAGGCTCAGGCATTGTTTGTGGAAACAACTGTGAATTATTAATACGCATAACAGCCACAGCTCCTTTCTGGAAAAATCAATCAATAGCCGTCAAGCCCGGCGCCTATCCCTCGACACGGTCACAAGCGAACCTTTCCAACTTGAACAACTGACGAGAGCAGATTGAGAGCGTTTTTTACCCTTGAGCGATGCAACTCAGGTTTATCCGCCCCCCGTCACTTGATAGTAAAAACTTTACGCAAAGCCGGTTGCCAGAAAGGCCGCTCAGAAACTCAGACTTTTCCTAAACCCAATAAGATCAGCAGCTGACCGTTATGGCCGACCACCCCACGACGATCCGCGCCAATTGCCGGGCAAAAAAAATCCCCGAACCAGTCGGGGATTTTTTTAGGTGCGATCAATCAGCCCAGGGGCGGATCAATCTTCGCGGTAGCGACGCAGCTTGAGCTGCTTACCGGCAACGCGTGTGTCTTTCAGCTTGGTCAGCAGTTTTTCCAGACCGTCTTCCGGCAGCTCCACCAGGGAGAAGCTGTCACGGACCTGGATGCGACCGATGGCTTCACGTGCCAGGCCACCCTCGTTGAGGATAGCGCCCAGCAGGTTCTTGGCCGCGATACCATCACGCGCGCCCAGCGCGGTACGGCAGCGAGCACGACCTTCAGCCAATGGCACCGGAGCGCGACGCTCACGATCACCACGCTCAGGACGGTCGCCGGAACGCTCTGGACGATCACCGCGTGGCGCGTTGTTCGGTACCAGTGGGCGTTCTTTCTCGATGGCTGCCAGGGTCAAGGCCTGAGCGTTGGTGGCTTTGCGCAGCAGGGCTGCAGCCAGGGCACGCGGGGTGCAACCGATATCGGCGGTCAGGCGGTCCAGCAGGTCGCCGTGGGTCGATTCAGCGTCAGCCACCAGTGGCGACAGGCTGTTGGTCAGTTTCTTGATGCGTGCATCGAGAACGGCCTGGGCATCCGGCAGGCGGACTTCGGCAACCTTCTGACCGGTCACACGCTCGATCACTTGCAGCATGCGGCGCTCACGCGGCGTCACCAGCAGCAGTGCGCGACCTTCGCGACCCGCACGGCCGGTACGGCCGATACGGTGAACGTAGGACTCTGGATCGTAAGGCATGTCAACGTTGAACACGTGGGTGATACGTGGAACGTCGAGGCCACGAGCAGCTACGTCGGTCGCTACAACGATGTCCAGACGGCCATCCTTGAGGGAGTCGATCACGCGCTCACGTTGGTTCTGGGCGATGTCACCGTTCAGCGCAGCGGCTTTGTAGCCTTTGGCTTCGAGGGCACTGGCCAGGTCCAGGGTCGCTTGCTTGGTACGCACGAACATGATCAGCGCGTCGAAGTCTTCGACTTCCAGCAGGCTCAATACAGCCGAGGTCTTCTGGTCAGCGTGAACCAACAGGTGAGCCTGTTCGATCGCGGTAACGGTCTGAGTCTTGGTCTGGATCTTCACGTGTTGCGGATCGCGCAGGTGGCGTTCGGCAATGGCACGGATCGACTGCGGCAGGGTGGCCGAGAACAGCACGGTCTGACGGGTCGGTGGCAGTGCCTTGAAGATGACTTCCAGGTCATCCATGAAGCCCAGCTTCAACATTTCGTCAGCTTCGTCCAGAACCAGGTGGTTCACGGTCGACAGGACTTTCTCGTCACGACGCAGGTGGTCGCACAGACGACCCGGAGTGGCGACAACGATCTGTGCGCCATTACGGATAGCCTTGAGTTGCGGGCCCATCGGCGCGCCGCCGTAGACGGCCACAACGGTTACGCCTGGCATTTGCTTGGCGTAGGTTTCAAAAGCGGTTGCTACTTGCAGCGCCAACTCACGAGTTGGCGCCAGGATCAGGGCTTGCGGTTCGCGCTTGGCAGGATCGATGCAGTGCAGGATAGGCAGGGCGAACGCGGCGGTTTTACCGGTACCGGTTTGCGCCTGGCCAATCATGTCGTGGCCGGCCATGATGATCGGGATCGATTGCTGCTGAATCGCCGAAGGTTCTTCGTAGCCAGTCGCAATGACGGCAGCAAGAATGTTCGGGTTAAGATTAAAAGCGGCGAAGCCGCCGGTTTCCTGGGTCATGGGTCTGCCTCTAAGTGCATCCGCAAAGACCCATGCTCCAAAGCTGCGCATGCCGTGTTGAGACTCAAGAGTCGCCCTGGCTGCTTTGTCGGCGGGGATTTGCGAAAACGAATGAATGAAAAAGATTCGTCAAGGAAGAGTCCGCTGTGCGGACGTGCAGCCGAAGCTGACTTCGGGGAATTGCGCTACCTAAACGCGGCCCGGTTAAAGGCCGGCGCGCACTATACCGGAAATAGCTGAAAAAGGGAGCTTTTTTTATCGCAAAGCACCGATAAACCGCACTGCGTCACCGCCTTTGCGCAGATGGGCTCCAGGGTCTATTTTTCAAGTGCCCGGCCCTGTTGGCTGAAACGCTTAAACGGTTCACCCGCACACTCGGCCCCTTTGGTCCGAAACCCCTTACTGCACCCGAGGGCACACCCGATGAATCAAGCCAGCAGCAGCCTCGTCAGCCGTGAACTCCTGGGTCATGTCCTGTTGTTGGGCCTGGATCGGGTCGCCAAGCGCAATGCCTTTGACCTGGATCTGCTCAACGCACTGAGCCTGGCCTATGGCGAATTTGATCGAAACGACGATGCGCGGGTGGCCGTGGTGTTCGCCCACGGCGACCACTTCACCGCCGGGCTGGACCTGGCCAACGTCAGCGCAGTGATGGCCGGAGGCTGGCAACCGCCACAGGGGGGCTGCGATCCCTGGGGCGTGTTCGCCGGCCCTCGGGTCGGCAAACCGGTGATCGTCGCCGCTCAGGGCTACTGCCTGACCCTTGGCATCGAGTTGATGCTGGCGGCGGATATCAATCTCTGCGCGAGCAACACTCGCTTCGCGCAGATGGAAGTACAACGTGGGATCTTTCCATTTGGTGGTGCGACGTTGCGCTTTCATCAAATAGCAGGCTGGGGCAACGCCATGCGCTGGCTGCTCACCGGCGATGAGTTCGATGCCCACGAAGCCCTGCGCCTGGGGTTGGTGCAGGAAGTGATGGCCAGCGAAGACCTGCTGCCGCGCGCCATCGAACTGGCCAGCCGCATCGCGCGCCAGGCGCCCCTCGGCGTGCAAGCCACGTTGATGTCGGCCCGCCTGGCGCGCTTGGAGGGCGAAGCTGTCGCGGCCGCCGCGTTACCGCCGCTGGTCGCGCAATTGTTCAACAGTGAAGACGCCAAGGAAGGCGTGCGCGCCATGCTCGAGAAGCGCCCGGGGGAATTCAGGGGAATTTGAGCTGGCCGTGCCGCAGTCATCGCGAACAAGCCCGCGCCCACATCGACCGCATTCCTTCAGGATGTGCTCGGTCAAATGTGGGAGTGGGCTTGCCCGCGATGACGCCCGTTCAGACAACTAGGTTGCCGGCCGAATCGCCTTGATCAATGGCTGCAACGAATAGCCCAATCGCGGTGCCAGCGCTTCGGCGCGGGCCGAGAGCGCCGCAGCGTCCAGCGCCTGATCCAGCTCCGAAGGCACCAGCAGGATCACATTGCCCTCCTTCACCGGCAGCTCCCAATAATGCCGGTGATACAACCCGCGCAGCAGGGCCGCACCCAACGGCTTGCCGTCGTCGGTGGCCCACTGGTTGATCACCAGCCAACCGCCCGGGTTGAGTTTCTTCTGGCAGTTTTCCAGGAAGGTCCAGGCCAGGTGCCCGACGCCGGGGCCGACATCGGTGTACAGGTCGACGAAGATCAAGTCGGCCGTTTCGGCGGTTTCGAGCAGTTCCAGGGCGTCGCCAATGCGGATGTACAGGCGCGGATCGTCGTCCAGCCCCAGGAACTCAATGGCCAGGCGCGGCACCTCGGGGCGCAGCTCGATGGCTTCGACATCCTCCAGCGGCAGGAACTTGAGGCACGCCTGGGTCAGCGTGCCGGCGCCCAGGCCGAGGAACAACGCGCTTTCCGGCTGCTCGTGGCACAACGCACCGATCAGCATCGCACGGGTGTAGTCGTACTCCAGCCAGCTCGGGTCGGCGGTGAACACGCAGCTTTGCTCGATGGCGTCGCCAAACTCGAGAAAACGGTAATCGGCCACTTCGAGCACGCGGATCATGCCGAAGTCATCATGGACCTCGGCCAGCAGGCGCTCGACACGCTCCTCGCTCATCTACAACTCCTAACGGGTTCACCCCAGGGCAAAGGCGCGATTGTCGGCCAACCGGCGGCAACAGGTCACGCACTAATTGCTGATAACATTGGCGCCCGACCGTCAATCACCCTATCGAGTCCACGATGAGCCAACCCTGGAGCCCCGACAGCTGGCGCGCCCTGCCGATCCAGCAACAACCCCAGTACCCGGACGCTGCACACCTGTTACAGGTGGAGCAGAGCCTGGCCAGCTACCCGCCGCTGGTATTTGCCGGGGAGGCCCGCGAGTTGCGCCGCCAGTTTGCCGAGGTGACCCAGGGTCGCGCCTTCCTGCTGCAAGGCGGCGACTGCGCCGAGAGTTTTGCCGAGTTCTCCGCCGCAAAAATCCGCGACACCTTCAAGGTGCTGCTGCAGATGGCTATCGTGATGACCTTCGCCGCCGGCTGCCCGGTGGTGAAAGTCGGGCGCATGGCCGGCCAGTTCGCCAAGCCGCGCTCGTCCAACGATGAAACCATCGATGGCGTCACCTTGCCGGCCTACCGTGGCGATATCGTCAACGGCATCGGCTTCGACGAAAAAAGCCGTGTGCCGGACCCCGACCGCCTGCTGCAGTCCTACCACCAGTCCACCGCCACCCTTAACCTGCTGCGCGCGTTCGCCCAGGGCGGGTTTGCCGACCTGCACCAGGTACACAAGTGGAACCTGGACTTCATCGCCAACTCCGCACTGGCCGAGAAGTACAGCCAGTTGGCGAACCGTATCGACGAAACCCTGGCCTTCATGCGCGCCTGCGGCATGGACAGCTCGCCGCAACTGCGCGAAACCAGCTTCTTCACCGCCCACGAAGCGCTGCTGCTCAACTACGAACAAGCCTTCGTGCGCCGCGACAGCCTGACCAACGACTACTACGACTGCTCAGCCCACATGCTGTGGATCGGCGATCGCACCCGTCAGTTGGACGGCGCCCACGTCGAGTTCCTGCGCGGGGTACACAACCCGATCGGGGTCAAGGTCGGCCCGAGCATGAACCCTGACGACCTGATCCGCCTGATCGACATCCTCAACCCGGACAACGACCCCGGCCGCTTGAACCTGATCGCGCGCATGGGCGCCAACAAGGTCGGCGACCACCTGCCGGCGCTGCTTCGCGCCGTGCAGCGTGAGGGCAAACAGGTGCTGTGGAGCTCCGACCCGATGCACGGCAACACGATCAAGGCCAGCAGCGGCTACAAGACCCGCGACTTTGCGCAGATCCTCGGCGAGGTGAAGGAATTCTTCCAGGTACACGAGGCCGAAGGCACCTATGCCGGCGGGATTCATATCGAGATGACCGGGCAGAACGTCACCGAATGCATCGGCGGCGCGCGGCCGATCACCGAAGATGGCTTGTCGGACCGCTACCACACCCACTGCGACCCGCGGATGAATGCCGATCAGTCGCTGGAGCTGGCGTTCCTGATCGCAGAGACGTTGAAGCAAGTAAAACGGTGACCCCATTCGGTAGGCGCGAGCTTGTTCGCGAAAAACCTGAGAATGCCGCGGGGTGTCGGTTTCCCGCGTCATCGTTAACGTTTCTCGCGAGCAAGCTCGGGCCTACCGTGATGTGAGCATCGCCGCCCTTAATCGGTCGGCACTCGGCCGTGGGCAATTGAGCTGCACCTGTTCGAGCCCCAGCCACTCGGCCATTTGCCGCAAGTTCAGCGCCAGCGCGCACATCCCCTCCTCGTCCAGCCCCGGCGTTTCTTCATGCACCGCATGCACGGCCAGGCGGCCGTGGGCGCGTTCGGCACGCAGGTCGACGCGCGCGGCGATCCGCTCGTTGTGCAGAAACGGCAGCACGTAGTAGCCGTACACCCGCTTGTCCTGCGGCGTGTAAATCTCCAGCCGATAACGGAAATCGAACAGCCGCTCGGTGCGGCTGCGCTCCCAGATCAGCGAATCGAACGGCGACAACAGTGCGCTGGCCGGCACCTTGCGCGGCACTTTCGGCTCCGGCAGGCAGTAGGCCGGCTGCTTCCAGCCCTGCACGCGGCACATCAGCAATTGGCCGTCCTCGACCAGTTCGGCCAAACGGCTGCGAGTGTCGGCGGGGTCCAGGCGGAAGTAATCGCGCAGGTCTTTTTCGCTGCCCACACCCAGCGCAGTCGCACTGTGCAGCAGCAAACCGCGCTGAGCCTCGGCCTCGCTCAACGGGGCCTGGTGCAGCCGGTCGCCGGGAATGACGCGCTCGGGCAAATCGTAGAGCCGCTCGAACCCGCGCCGACCGGCAACCGTGACCAGGCCAGCGGCGAACAGCCATTCCAGCGCGTGCTTTTCATCGCTCCAGTCCCACCACGGGCCGGCGCGCTCGGCGCGGGTCGACAGACTGCCTGCACCCAGGGCGCCCTGTTGTTCGACAGTGTTCAACACGCGCTGGATGATGGCCTGCTGCTCGCGACCAAAACGCGCCATCTGCGCGTAGATCCCCTGCCCTTGTCTTGCCCGCTCCATGCGCCAGCGCATCAAGGGGTACAGCGCCATTGGCAACAACGAGGCCTCATGCCCCCAATACTCGAACAACGAACGCTGTCGGCCCTGGCTCCAGGCCGCCTGCTCAAGCAGTGACGGGGCGTACTGCCCCAGGCGGGAAAACAACGGCAGGTAATGGGAGCGCACCACGGCATTGACCGAATCGATCTGCAGCACGCCCAGGCGGTCGATCAAGCGGTTGAGGTGTGTGGCCTTGATCAACGCAGGCGCCTGGCGCCCGGAAAAGCCCTGGGCGGCCAGTGCCATGCGGCGCGCTTGCTTGAGGGAAAACGACAGGTCGGCGGGCATGAGCATCTCCGTATGAACGTGCCGACCACCCTACTGCATCCTCGGTCATTTTCGCAGTGGGTCTTCCCAGAAATGCCGATGGGCTTCGTGCTCCACATCAGCGCGGCTCAGCCCGATATCCTTGAGCGCCGCATCGCTCAGCGTGGCCACTAACCGACGCTCGTACCGCAATACCTGCCACCGCGCAATCGCTTGGAACAGCCCGGAAAGCGGCCGCTTCGTCCATCCTGCACAACCTGTTTGACCTTTCATCTTCTCGCCCTCCCTTGGGGATGACGCGAGTGTGTGCCGGCAGCTATGATCAATCCAACGAATGTTTCTTATGAAATACATCTCAGGAATTGATCAATTGGCCGCCTACCCAAGCATCGACACCGACGTGCTGCGCACCTTCGTCGCCATCGCCGACCAGGGTGGGTTTACCCGCGCCGGTGAGCAGGTCAACCGCACCCAATCGGCGGTCAGCATGCAGATGAAGCGCCTGGAAGAAGACGTGCTGCAGCGCAAACTGTTCGAGCGCGACGGCCGCCAAGTGCGACTGACGCCGGAGGGCCAGGTGCTGCTGGGGTATGCGCGGCGCATCCTGAAACTGCACAGCGAGGTGTTCAACACCCTGCGAGAACCGCATATGGTCGGGCTGGTACGCATCGGCACCCCGGACGACTATGTGATGCGCTTCCTGCCGGGGATTCTCAAACAGTTTTCCAAGGCCTACCCGCTGATCCAGATCGAGATGCACTGCGAGGCATCCACCGTGCTGATGCAACGGCGGGATCTGGCGTTGACGGTGATCAGCCGCGAACCCGGCAATGATATCGGCGAGCTATTGCGCACCGAGCGCGTGGTGTGGGCCGCGGCGCCGTGTTTCTGCGTGGACGAGCACGACGCCCTGCCACTGGCGATGTCCGGCGCCGATTGCCTTTACACCCAGTGGGCGCGTACCTCACTGGATACCGTCGGGCGCAATTATCGCCTGGCCTACAACAGCACCAACGGGGCGGCGATCCAGGCCGTAGTCAGCGCCGGCCTGGCAGTGATGGTCAGCATGGAAAGCCTGGTGACGGATGACCTGCGCGTGCTCGGCAGTGACGAGGGTTTCCCGCCCTTGCCGTCGATGAATCTGCGCTTGTTACGCAACCCGCTGATGACGTCACCTATCACCGAATGCCTGGCGGAGTACATCATCGACGGCTTCAAACCTTAAACATCAGCATCACGGCGCACACCACCAGGAAACCGCAGAACAAACCGCGCAACAGGCGCTCCGGCAGAGCGTGGGCGACTTTTACACCCCAACTGATGCTGAGCAGGCCACCGACCGCCAGGGGGATGCCGATCATCCAGTCCACTTCGTGGTGCCAGGCGTAAGTGACAAGAGTCACCCCGGTGCTGGGCAGTGCCAAGGCCAGGGACAAGCCTTGGGCCACCACCTGGGTGGTGCCGAACACACTGGTCAGCACCGGCGTGGCGACCACCGCACCACCGACACCGAACAAACCGCCCATAGAGCCGGAGACCGCGCCCAACACCCCGAGCCACGGCCAGGCATGGCGCATCTGCGCCGTCGGCGGCGCATTGCGGGTGAACATGCGCAGCAGGTTGTAGGCCGACAGCGCCAGCAGAAATGCGATAAAGCCGATACGCATCGCGCCGGCGTCCAGGCCCACGGCCCAGATCGAGCCGAGCCAGGCAAAGCTGAAGCCCATTACCCCCAACGGCAGCGCGTGGCGCAGTTCAATGCGATTACGCTGGTGATAACGCCACAGCGCGAGCATCACGTTGGGCACCACCATCACCAGCGCGGTGCCTTGGGCGATCTGCTGATCGAGGCCAAACAGCACGCCGAGCACCGGGATGGCAATCAACCCGCCGCCAATGCCGAACAGGCCGCCCACCGTGCCCAATGCCGCGCCCATAACCAAGTACATCGCTAAATCCAACACCACGCATTACTCCACAATCCCAAGCCTTGCATGCTACGCAGTCCGCTCTGGCGCGGATACGCACAGCAACGCACAATGGCTGTGCCAATCCCGCATAAGCGTCGACCGATGAACCCGCATATCCTCACCGACCAACTCAGCCTGTTTCTCGATGTGCTGGAAACCGGCAGTTTTTCCGCCGCCGCGCGTCGCCATCCGCTGACGCCCTCCGCCGTGGCCCGGCGTATCGACAGCCTGGAAAGCTCGGTGGGCAGCCGCTTGTTCCAGCGCAGCACCCACGCGGTGCTGCCAACACCGGCCGGCCTGGCGTTCGCCGAACGCGCGCGGCGCATCGTCACCGAGTTGCAATTGGCACGGGCGGAAGCGGTGTCCTTGAGCCATGCGCCGGAAGGCTTGATTCGCGTGGACGCACCGGCGGCGTTCGGTCGACGGCATCTGGCGCCGGTGATCGCCGACTTCCTGAACGTCTACCCGGGGCTGGATGTACACCTGCATTTGATCGACAGCTTCGTGGACATGCAGGGCGCGCACCTGGGTAAGGTCGATCTGGTGCTGCGTGCCGGGCATATCGTCGACACCCGGCTGATCGCCACGCCGCTGGCCAGCATCGTGCGAATTGCCTGTGCCAGCCCGGCCTACCTGAAAAACCGTGGCACGCCGACCCATCCGCGAGACCTCAGCGAACACGACGGCCTGGACTGGGATGGCCTGGCGCCGATCTTCGCCTGGCGCTTCGAACTGGACGGGCGTCGCGCCACCTATCGCCCGCAACGCATCCGCATGAGCGCCAACAACGCCGAAGCCCTGCTCTCCGGCGCCCTGGCCGGCCTGGGTATCGCGCACCTGCCCACCTGGCTGGCGAGTGAATACCTGGTCCGCGGCGAACTCTTGCCCCTGTTTTGCGAAAACGGCCTGCCCAGCCCGGAAACCACCGGCATCTATGCGCTGCGCCTGGAACAACAGCCGAACGCACGTAGCCGCTTGTTGCTCGAATACCTGAAATCGCGCTTCAGCCCAGTGCCGCCCTGGGACCTGGCGCTGCAAAGCGGATTGGTCTGACCCCCCGGACAGAATTACCTGGCGCATTAAAGATTTGCCCGCTAGATTCCAGCCCAGATACGCTTTTTTGAGGCAGCACCATGAGCAAAAATCCCGATCCTTGCCAATCCCTGTTGCTGGATAACCAGCTGTGCTTCGCCCTGCACTCCACTTCATTGCTGATGACCAAGGTCTACAAGCCGCTGCTGCAAGCCCTCGGCCTGACCTATCCGCAGTACCTGGCCATGATGGTGCTGTGGGAAGAGGATGGCTTGACTGTCGGCGAAATCAGCAGCCGCCTGCTGACCGATCCCGGCTCCCTGACCCCCCTGCTCAAGCGCCTGGAAGCCGAGGGCCTGCTCAGCCGCACGCGCAGTCGCGAAGACGAGCGAGTGGTGGTGGTGGAACTGACCGACGCTGGCCGTGCCTTGCAAGACAAGGCCAAGGGGATTCCTCAGTGCATCCTCGGCGCCAGCGGCCTGGAGCTGGAGCAACTGCGCAAGCTGCAAGCTGATTTGATTGCGTTGCGGGGCAATCTGCAAGGCGCGGTCTAAACACACCCAAGCCCAATACCTGCGGAGGGGGCAATCCCCTCCCACAAGTGGTTTTGAGGTGCCCTTACGGAAAAATCCTAAAATTTATCTTGCGCACTAAACATTAGCGCTATACATTCATCTCACAACTACTTAGCGCGCAAACATTTAGCGCAAAACACCAAGAGGACAACACCATGCAAACGCTCTATACCGCAGTAGCCACCGCCACCGGCGGCCGTGATGGTCGCGCCGTGTCCAACGACAACATCCTCGACGTCAAACTCTCCACCCCCAAGGAACTGGGCGGTGCCGGCGGTCAGGCCACCAACCCGGAACAACTGTTCGCCGCCGGCTACTCGGCCTGCTTTATCGGCGCACTGAAATTCGTCGCCAGCCAGACCAAACGCAAAATTCCGGATGATGCGTCGATCACTGCCCATGTCGGCATCGGTCAGATCCCGGGTGGCTTCGGTCTGGATATCGACCTGCACATCAGCCTGCCGGGCCTGGCCCAGGACGACGCGCAAAGCCTGGTCGACGCTGCCCACCAAGTCTGCCCGTACTCCAACGCCACCCGCGGCAACGTCGATGTGCGTCTGCACGTCACCGTCTAACCCGCGCGGCTCGCCAACGACACGCCGCCAGCCACGTGCCGGTGTTGCGGCAAGCATCGGATGAGCTGAGGCAATACTTGAAGTGACAGGTAAACGCCCACAAAAAAGCCCGACTCAAGGTCGGGCTTTTTTCGTACCGGTGGGGCCAGAATTACTTCTTGGCGCGACCTTTGTACGAACCGCCTTCACGGGTGTCGATCTCGATCATGTCGTCGATTTCGATGAAATCGGCCACTTGCAGTTCGGTACCGTTAGCCAGCTTGGCAGGCTTCATGACTTTGCCCGAAGTGTCGCCGCGAGCGGAACCTTCGGTGTAGGCAACCTTACGCACGATAGTGGTCGGCAGCTCTACGGAAACCAGGCGGTCTTCGAAGAAGATGGCTTCGCAGACGTCGTCCATACCTTCTTCCACGAACGGCAGAACGGCTTCGATATCTTCAGCGTTCAGCTCGTACATGGTGTAGTCGGTGGTGTCCATGAACGTGTAAGAGTCACCGCTGATGAAAGACAGGGTCGCTTCTTTACGGTCGAGGATCACGTCGTCCAGCTTGTCATCAGCGCTGTAAACGGTTTCGGTCTTGTAACCAGTCAGCAGGTTTTTCAGCTTGGTCTTCATGATCGCGCTGTTACGGCCCGACTTGGTGAACTCAGCTTTCTGAACCAACCAAGGATCGTTGTCGATACGGATTACCATACCGGGTTTCAGTTCTTTACCAGTTTTCATTGCGTATATCCGAAATTTGGATGGGGTTTACAAAAATCAAGGTGGCGTATCATATCCAACTTTCATAAAACTGTACCAGCGCCGTCGCAAGATCCGCCTGCAAGGCCTGTTCCAGACACCATGTTTCGGCGTGTGCAGCCACTTCCGGCCAGTGTTCCAGCAGCATTTTCCACGGCTGGGCCATATCACCCTCGGTGTTCCAGGCCTGCCAAAGCGCTACCACCGCGGCTTTTGCCGCCGGCGAAAGGGCTGCGGTGTACAGCTCCAGAAAGGCGTCGAGCTTGTCCAGGTGGATGTCTTCGTCCTGGCGATAGATGTGCCACAGCAACGGGCGCCCGGCCCATTGGGCCCGCACGAACGAGTCTTCGCCGCGCACGGCGTTGAACTCGCAACACCACAGCAGGCGGTCATATTGCTCCTGGCGCACGAACGGCAGCACCTGCACGGTCAGGGCGTCGCGCTGATGAGTATCGCCCGCCGCCAGCCGGTCCACGCCGAGCCAGCGCTGCACATCGCCGAGGATGCGCCCTTCCGGCACCAGCAGATGAGTGGCGCGCCCGTCCGTCGCCAACACGTCCAGCCAACCGGCAAGCGCGGCATTTTCGTAGGCAAACAGCGACATCAGCCGCGCACCGGTTGCGGGGAATACGCCCAGGCTTTGCAGGAAATGTTTCTGCGCGCCAGCATCCTGCTGAAACGCCTGACGCTGTTGCAGCAACCCCGCCTCACGCAACAGGCCACCGGTGCCGGGCCGGAAGCCGGGAAAGAAGAAGTACTTCTGCACCCCCTTGAACTTCACCGACGGCAGACGATGGCACCCCACCACCCAGTCCTCGGCACTCAGGTAGTCCAGGTTCATCCACAACGGCGCGTGCTCGCGCGCGGCCATCGCGTCCATGTAGTCAGGCGGCAACTGGCAGGCAAACGCGGCGATCACCACATCCGCCGATGGCGTGGCCGACCACTGCGCCGGCCAATGGCGCACGTCGACGCCCTCTTGCCATTGCTGCTCCCGTTGCACATCAATCTCCGGGCACATGCGTTCGAAGGCCCGCAGGTCATCGACCCACAAGCGCACATCACAGGCGTGCTCCACCACCAATTGCCGGGCCAGACGCCAAGTCACGCCAATGTCGCCGTAGTTGTCGACGACGCTGCAAAAAATATCCCAGCGGGCTTTCATTCCGGGCTCCCACGCTCAAAGGCTCGATTGTCCGCATAAATGCCCCGATGCAGAAGGCTTGATCGCGATTATTCTGCACGGTGGCTGTGCGACAATCGCCGCTACGCCGTAAATGCCTGCCAGGAGGCCGCCATGTCTGACCGTCCGCTGTCGTTGTTCAAGCTTTGTCTCGCTATCGCCCTGGGCGTGTGGCTGGGGTTTATCGCGATTGCGCTGACCACCTGGTTGGCGTCGCGCTATCTGTTCCCGCAGAGCCTGGCGCCGGTCGCCCAGGCCGTCGAGCAACTCGGCAAGCCCGCGCCGGTCGCGGTGGAACCGCCGAACCGCCTGTTCGAGCAGTATCAAGAGAACCTGCGCAAGCAGGAACAACGGCAGAGCCTGGATCAGGCGCGCAACAATGCGCGCAACCTGTCCAACCCCAAATGCCAGTTCTGGCTGCAACAGGACCAGAACGCGCCCAATGAAAAGAGCAAGGCGAATGTCCTGCAATTTTGCGAATGATCAAGCCCAACCATGAATAAACACGCCGTCCTCCAGTTGATCCTGGAAAAACTCAGCGTCGACCTCGACATCGCCCAGCGCGCCGCGCAGACCGCCTACGAAACCGCGACCCACGAAGAAAACATCGCCGAAAACAAATACGACACCCTCGGCCTGGAAGCGTCTTACCTGGCGGCCGGGCAGGCCAAGCGGGTGGAAGAAATCAAGCAGTCGCTGGCGCTGTGCCAGAACCTGCAACTGCAGCTGCGTGCATACGATGAGCAACGGGGCATAGAAGTCGGCGCGCTAGTGGGCCTGGAGGACGAAAACGGTCGCCAGCAATGGTTGTTCCTGGCGCCGGATGCTGCGGGTTTGAAAGTCGATGTGGTGGGGCAACCGGTCACCGTCATCACCCCGCGCTCGCCCCTGGGCCACAGCCTGCTGGGCAAGTTCGAAGGCGATGAGGTGGAAATCCTGGTGGCGGGCGCCCGGCAACACTTTACGGTGACCGAGGCCCGCTGAAACCACTCAGTGGACGGGCAGTTCTACGCCGTCGAACAACTCTTCCAGTTCCTGCTTGTTGTGGCACTGGATCGCCTTGGCCATGACTTCGCGCGTCAGGTGCGGGGCGAATTTCTCGATGAAGTCGCACATGAAACCACGCAGGAACGTGCCGCGACGGAAACCGATCTTGGTCACGCTGGACTCGAACAACTCGCTGGCGTCGAGCACGACCAGGTCTTTATCGAGCTGGGTGTCGACCGCCATCTTGGCGACGATCCCCACGCCCAGGCCCAGGCGAACGTAAGTCTTGATCACGTCGGCGTCGGCGGCGGTGAACACCACTTTCGGCGTGAGGCCGCGGTGGCTGAAGGCTTCGTCGAGCTTGGAGCGGCCGGTAAAGCCGAACACATAAGTCACGATCGGGTATTCCGCCAGGGCTTCCAGGGTCAGCTTCGGCAGCTTGGCCAGCGGGTGGCCTTGCGGCACCACCACACAACGGTTCCAGCGATAGCACGGCATCATCACCAGGTCGCCGAACAACTCCAGCGCCTCAGTCGCAATCGCGAAATCGACGGTGCCGTCGGCGGCCATTTCAGCGATCTGCATCGGCGACCCCTGGTGCATGTGCAGGGCCACGTCCGGGTATTGCTTGATGAAATCGCGGATCACCGGCGGCAACGCATACCGCGCCTGGGTGTGGGTGGTCGCGATCGACAGGGTGCCCTTCTTCTCGTTGGAGAATTCCTGGGCGATCTGCTTGATGCTTTCGACTTTGCGCAGGATCTCGCCGGCGGTGGTGATGATGCGCTCACCGGCCGGGGTGACGCGGGTCAGGTGCTTGCCGCTGCGGGCGAACACTTCGACACCCAGCTCGTCTTCGAGCAGGCGGATCTGTTTGCTGATACCCGGTTGCGAGGTGTACAGGCTTTGAGCGGTAGCGGAAACGTTGAGATCGTGGTGCGCCACTTCCCAGATGTAGCGCAGTTGTTGAAGCTTCATATGTATCCCTCAAAGCAGATAGACGCCACGGGTATCAGCGACGGTATATAACTATATTAAAGGTTAGACGGATAAATCTAGAACTTTTTATCTATCACTCCCCCTCACACGTCATCACTGCGTCGACGTTGTAACGATGGCACCAGGTAAACCGGCACCGGAGACAGCTGCAACACCCGTGCGGCAGTGCGCCCAAGGGGTGTGGCCGCGGCCGTTGCGTGGCTATGACTGCCTACGATCAACAAATCCACGGAAAGTTTACGCAACTGGTCGAGAATCACCTCGCACGGGTCACCCTGGATCACCCGCACCGAGTGGATCAGTTGCAAGTCTTGCGCGCCGTCCCCCAGCTCCTCGCGAAAACTCTCAAGGACCCGCTGCTCGATCGTCGCCATCACTGTGCTCACGCCCTGGCTCTGCCATTCGTTCAGGGCCTTTTCATCAAGGTAGCTTTGCAACACCGATTCGGCGAACAGCCCGATGGGTTCGACCACATGAATCACCGACAGCTCAGCCTTGAACGTTCGCGCCAGCGCCAGCGCATGTTGCATCACATAAGGCGCATACAGACCAAGGTCCGTGGCATACAGCATCGAACGGATCATAAAACCTCCTGGACTGCCAGGATGGCGGAGATTGAATGAGCTTAGCAGCGCCTCGGGGATTTCGACTGACTTAGCTCGGCGTCTGGACCTTCACCTCATTACTGATGCCATGGGGCACATGCCCGGTGGCCACCACCTCCCTGGCTTTCTCGCAATGGCCGGCCTGGTCGTCGAAAAAAACGTCGGCGGCGAACGCCTCCAGGAACGCGGATTTCTCCAGGCCGCCGAGGAACAACGACTCGTCCAGGCGGATATCCCACTCGCGCAGGGTACGGATCACCCGCTCGTGGGACGGCGCCGATCGGGCGGTGACCAGGGCAGTGCGGATCGGGCAGGCCGCGTCCGGAAACTCACGCTGCAACAGGTTCAGCGCCGCGAGGAAGCCCTTGAAGGGGCCGCCATGCAACGGCTGGCGCGCCGATTCGCGTTCGCTGGCCTGGAACGCTTCCAGCCCGCCCTGTTGGTAAACGCGCTCCGACTCGTCGGAAAACAACACCGCATCGCCATCGAATGCGATCCGCAGCTCCTCGCTCGATGCACGGCGCGCGCCGCCCGACAGAATCGTCGCCGCGGCGAACCCGGCATCGAGCGCACTGCGCACATCGTCAGCATGGGTCGAAAGAAACAGATGGCAACCAAACGCCGCCAAATAAGGATATGGACTACGCCCTCCTACGAAAGCGGCGCGGGAAATGTCCAACCCGTAATGCTGGATCGAATTGAACACGCGCAGGCCGGTGTCGGCACTGTTGCGCGACACCAGCACCACTTCGACCCGGGCCCGGCCCAGGCTGGCGTTGAGGCTCAGCAGCTTTTTGACCAGCGGGAAGGCATCGCCCGGCTCGAGCGTTTCTTCTTCGTGCTCGATCTGGTATTTGCGGTAGGCCTCCACGCCTTGGGCCAGGTAGACCTTGTGGCTATCGCTCAAGTCGAACAGGGCCCGCGATGAAATCGCCAGCACCAGTTTGTCGCCCAATCCGTTTGCCATGGTGGTTCCCCCCAATCAGCGGTTATGCCGATCAATAAAACTCAAGGCCTGATACAACGCCTGCATGCGCGGCAGCTCGCAGCCGGCGGCCTTGGCGGCGGCGAGTGGGCGAGCGTAGATCGCCGCCAGTTCCAGCGGGCGTTTATGGATATGGTCGTGGTACATGCTAGGCAGGTAGTCGTCCATGCTTTCGGTCATGGTAAACATCTGCTCGGCATAGCTGGCCGGAATCTCATGACCGCAGGCGTGAGCGCCCTTCACCACTTCGGCCATCAGCGCCTGGATCAGTTCGCGGCTGGACTCGTCCGCCATCATCGCCGTGGTGCCACAGCCCAACAGCACGGAGAGACCGTTATAAGGCACGTTCCACACCAGCTTGTGCCAGCGCGCCAGGTGTACGTTGGCCATGGCCTGGGACTCGATGCCGGCCTGATGAAACAACGCGGCGCCTGCTTCGACAATCGCCTTCTGGCGCGCTTCGTCGTTGGCGGCGGTGCCGCTGTGATAACCCAGGTTGACCCGGCCCAACGCCTGATGCTCGACGACGCCGGGGGCGGAACGGTGTACGCCGATATAGCACAGCCCACCGAGCAGATGCAGGGACGCCGGCAAGTGTTCGCGCAGGCTGTCTTCGACGTCGAGGCCATTTTGCAGCAACACCACCTTCGCGTCGGGCGCCGCGACCTGGGCGATGGTCGGGGCCAGGTCGACATTGCCCGTGGATTTGGTGCCTACCAGCAGCCAGTCGCACGGTGGCATGTCGGCGGCGTGGGCGTAGGCCTGCACGGGGTTCAGGTGCAAGGTGCCGTGCACGCTGCTGTTGAGGCGCAGGCCACGCTCACTGACCGCTGCGTATTCGCTGCGCAGCAGGAAATGCACATCGAAGCCGGCGCGCGCCAGCATCAGGCCGTAGAAACCACCGATGGCGCCGGTGCCGATAATGCCAATGCGTGGCGACAATGCGGTCATGGCAAATCCTCTGGAGTGCGGGTAAGCGCTTGATGAATAGCGTCGGTAAGCTCGGAAGGTGTAAGACGTGTCTGTATCTGCCCGAAGAATTGACCCTCGCACACCACGAACAGCGCCGGCAAATGAAAGACCTGATAACGTTCCACCGCGCCGCCGTTGTGCCCGGCATCCACCCAGCACAACCGATCCACCGGCAACTGCCAGCCCGGTAGCTGCTGATGCGCCCAACGGCAACCGGAACAGCCCACGCTGGTAAACAGCACGAGCGAAATGCCTGGTAATCCCAGCAGTTGCTGGTCAATATCCAGGTCGGTCAATGCCTGCTCCTTCACTATACTGCTGCCACCGCCGTCGACTGGACGGTGCTCGGAGTCCGTGTACATGGGTCGTTTTTTACCTCATCCTGATGATGTCGCTGCCCTGTTGATCCAACGTCCCTCTCCCCCCATTCCCCGCCAACGCCTGCACACTATCGGCCTGGGCGGCATCGCCTGCAATTGCCCGCGTGCCTGGCGCCAGGGTACAGCGGTTGACCTGCATATCCCGTCCCTGGGCGCCGGGGCCCGCTACCCGGGCTATGTGGCATGGTGCCGCAAGGTAGAAGACGGCTATCGCGTCGGCATCTCGTTTACCGATGAACATGCGTTGTTCGGCGCACGCATGGGTGAGCAAGCATGCCGGATAGAGCGCTACTGCCGCCAGCACGAAGACGCCGAGTCGACGCCCGAGCAGTTCGAAACCATGGCCCGCGAGTGGGTGGCGCGGCATGCCGGTGAATTCTCCCATGAGGCGTTTGTAGCGCCGGCACTGGATTAAAGCGGGCTTTGCCCATTGTCGCGGGCCCGTGTTACGCGCTAAGGTTCCTCCCCCCTGCATTCAAATCATGCTGTGCTCCGCCGCACGGGGATGGCTGGCGGCCGGCACCCGTGACCCTGACGAGTAACACGATGGCTGATTTACCGATCAACGACCTGAACGTCGAATCCAACGAGACCCTGATCACGCCCGATCAGCTCAAGCGCGAAATCCCCCTGAGCGACGCTGCCCTGCAGACCGTCACCAAGGGTCGCGAAGTCATTCGTGACATTCTCGACGGCACCGACCACCGCCTCTTCGTGGTAATCGGGCCATGCTCGATCCACGACCTCAAGGCTGCCCACGAATACGCCGAGCGCCTCAAGGCGCTGGCCGAAGAAGTGTCCGACACCTTGTATCTGGTCATGCGCGTCTATTTCGAGAAACCGCGTACCACCGTCGGCTGGAAGGGCCTGATCAACGACCCGTACCTGGACGACTCGTTCAAGATCCAGGACGGCTTGCACATCGGTCGCAAGTTGCTGCTGGACCTGGCCGAAATGGGCCTGCCCACCGCCACCGAAGCCCTCGACCCGATCTCCCCGCAGTACCTGCAGGACCTGATCAGCTGGTCGGCCATCGGCGCGCGCACCACCGAATCGCAAACCCACCGCGAAATGGCGTCCGGCCTGTCTTCGGCCGTGGGCTTCAAGAACGGCACCGACGGCGGCCTGACCGTGGCGATCAACGCGCTGCAGTCGGTCTCCAGCCCTCATCGCTTCCTGGGTATCAACCAGGAAGGCGGCGTCTCCATCGTCACCACCAAAGGCAACGCCTACGGTCACGTGGTATTGCGCGGCGGCAACGGCAAGCCCAACTATGATTCGGTCAGCGTTGCCCTGTGCGAACAGGCGCTGAACAAGGCCAAGATCAAGCCGAACATCATGGTCGATTGCAGCCACGCCAACTCCAACAAGGACCCGGCCCTGCAACCGCTGGTGATGGAAAACGTCGCCAACCAGATCCTGGAAGGCAACCAGTCGATCATCGGCCTGATGGTCGAAAGCCACCTGAACTGGGGCTGCCAGGCTATCCCCAAAGACCTGGCCGACTTGCAGTACGGCGTGTCGATCACCGATGCCTGCATCGACTGGGCGACCACCGAGAACACCCTGCGCAGCATGCACGCCAAGCTCAAGGACGTGTTGCCCCTGCGCAAGCGCAGCTGAGTCTGATCCTGATCAGCGCACACAAAAACGCCGGGCTAAGCCCGGCGTTTTTCATGTTGCAGTTCATGCCTTACAGCTTGGCCGCATGGCGCTGGTGGCGCTCCATGTAGCGCTCGACGTAAGAGCACGACGGGATCACCGTGTAGCCGGCCTCTTCGGCGAACTTCAAGGCTTCCTCGGTCAATGCAGCCGCGATACCGCGACCTCGCAGTGCGTTGGGCACGAAGGTCCGATAGATGTCCAAGGTCTGCTTCCCGAGGTCCATATAGGTCAGGTAGGCACGATGACCGTCCACATTGGTCTCGAACTGATGACCAGCCTGGTCATGGTGGATGGACAACGCCTCGCTCATCACTACTCCTCGCGGGTCTTGGATTCTGACCCCTACCTTACCGATGTTTTTCCGGCGAAGGAACATCTACGCCACCCCGTGCCGGTTTCGACGACGAGAAAACCGTGAGCGCTCACAACCAGCACGTAGAGAATAGTAGGCGGCAATCCTGAAATTGCTCAAGACGCACTCGTCATCCCTGGGGCTGGCGGATATAGAAAGGGCCTCGATCAATCGGTGACCGAAAGCCTGAACATTGCCGGCAGTTGAAGCTTGAGACGAACAGGCGCTGTTAAAGTCACCTCTACATGCGCAAAAGATACAGGGTTTGGCAAAGTCAACCTGTACAAAAGTGTTAGCTTCAGTATATAAATTTTCATCTACTTACAAGGCTTGACACATGCTGGCCGGCCCTTTCAGGGCGCATCCATTCTTCAGCAGACTGCTAAAAATTGAACGCTTTTTATACAATTTCCCAAAAGATTAGCCAAAATAGATTCAGCACAGAAATTTTTTTTTGCTTCTTGCGCTACGTCAGTTTACTTACTACAAGTAATGAGTAGTATGTACGCCGGCTATTAGCTCACTCTGAGATAGTAGCTATCTTATAGAAAGTCCTTGAAGGGGAACACGATGAACAACGTTCTGAAATTCTCTGCTCTGGCTCTGGCCGCAGTTCTGGCTACCGGTTGCAGCAGCGTCTCCAAAGAAACCGAAGCTCGTCTGACTGCAACTGAAGACGCAGCAGCTCGCTCCCAGGCTCGTGCAGACGAAGCCTACCGTAAAGCTGATGAAGCTCTGGCTGCTGCTCAAAAAGCACAACAGACTGCTGACGAAGCTAACGAGCGCGCTCTGCGCATGCTTGAAAAAGCTAGCCGCAAGTAATAGTCCTTCGGGGTTGTTACCAAGCCGGTCCATTCTTGGACCGGCTTTTTATTGCTTGCGATTCGGTCCCGGATCACGGGCAATAAAAAGCCCGCCGCAGCCCAAGGCCGTGGCGGGCGATTGATCGAACCGGCTTATTGCAACGGATCGAGCGGCGCGTTCGAAACCATCGACGCCGCAGCCGGCACACCGATTTCAGTCGGCAGGCCATCTTCCGCCGCGACCACGTCGCGCACCTGATCCCAGTTCACCCGCAGGTGATTGGCCAGGTCTTCACGCTTGAGCAGCGCGTTGATCACCGCGGTGTGCTTGTCGACCACCGACGGCGTGCCATCGTCGTTCAGCGGCGTATGCGCTTCGAGGTAGACCTTGCCGCCACTGCTGCCGAACTTGTAGGCATCGTTGATGATACGCACCGGAGTACCCACCGGTACCATGCCGGCCATTTCCAGCACGTTATTGTTGAACATGCGGAAGCAGCCGTGGCTGGTACGCGTGCCGATACCGAACTTCATGTTGGAGCCGTGGATCAGGTAGCCCGGCGTGCCCAGGGTGAACTTGAACGGCCCCAGCGGGTTGTCCGGGCCGGCCGGTACCACGTTGGGCAACGGATCGCCGTTGGCGGCGTGCTCGGCCTTGATCGAAGCGGGCGGCGTCCAGGTCGGGTTCGGCGTTTTCGCGACAATGCTGGTATGGGCGATCGGCGAGCCCCAGCCTTCACGACCAATCCCCAGCGGGAAGGTGTAGACGACGTTCTGGCCCTTGGGGAAATAGTAGAGCCGGTATTCGGCAAGGTTGATCACGATGCCTTCGCGGGGGCCCGGCGGCAGGATGAACCGCGTCGGCAGGACGATCTCGGTGCCCGCCCCCGGCAACCAGGCATCGACGCCCG
Source organism: Pseudomonas sp. GV105 (assembly GCF_003058185.1). NCBI lineage: Bacteria > Pseudomonadati > Pseudomonadota > Gammaproteobacteria > Pseudomonadales > Pseudomonadaceae > Pseudomonas > Pseudomonas sp. GV105. The sequence goes on along the minus strand of NZ_QBUF01000002.1, from coordinate 286,546 downwards.
GGTTGGCGGCGACCATCTCCGAGTAGCCCAGGTCGTAGGTGGTGCCCAGGTCGGCAAACGTATCTTCGTACTTGGCCTTGATCACTTGGACCTGGCCGACGATGTCTTCGCCTGGGGGTGGCAAGGGCAACTGCAAGGCCGCCGCGGAACCCGCCGCACACAGGGCGGCAAGAGACAGGCAGCAGGTGACGGCGGAAAGGCGCGACAACATCCGGAAAATCCTTCGCAGAACAACGTGTAGGTAAAAAGCGATTGTATACGCGATGCGGGCTTCAAGCTGCAAGCTCGTAGCGCCCCTCACCACTCGAAGCGCAGCTCCGGCCAGATCGGCGGCGTGCCACGCTTTTGCGACTCCAAGATGGCACGGCACAGGGGGCACAGGCGCTGGTCCTGGAAGATCGAGCGATCCACCGCCGACCAGCGTGGCTGAGCCGGCAACAACGTGCCGCAGAGCGTGCGATCGATCGTGCCGCCCAGCTCCAATTGACGCGTGACCAGATGCACCCGGACTTCCTGGCAGGCGAACAGATCCAGCTGCTCGTCCGGCTCGATCAGTTGGTAATTAAACAGGGACCAGGCAGGACGCGACATCGAGGGCTCCAAATCGGGGGGGCGCCACCTTAGCCGAAAGCCTGCCGGTAGAAAAGCGTCATAACAGCGGTTTTAGCGTCGGCCAGACATTTTCCAGCAACTTACCCTGGGCGCCGACCGCCGGGTGCAGTTGATCGGCCTGCATCAGCTCGGGATGACCGCCCACGCCGTCGAGGAAAAACGGTACCAACGGCACGCTCTTCTCCTTGGCCAGGGCCGCGTAGACCCCGGCAAATGCCGTGGTGTATTTCGGACCGTAGTTAGGCGGCAACTGCATGCCCAGCAGCAGGACCTTGGCGCCGACCGCCTGGGACTGCTCGATCATCGACGCAAGATTTTGTTTCAATTGCGCGGGCGGCTGTCCACGCAGGCCGTCATTGCCGCCCAGCTCGATAATCACCAGGTTGGGCTTATGCTCCGCAAGCGCCGCCGGCAGCCGCGCGAGGCCTCCGGCGCTGGTGTCGCCGCTGATGGACGCGTTGACCACTTTATCGTCGAAACCTTCGTGTTTGAGCCGCTGTCCCAACAAGGCTACCCACCCTTTGCTGGTATCCAGTCCGAAACCGGCACTGATACTATCGCCAACGATCAGGACTGTACCCGCCGCTGCGTTCTGGGCCATGCACATCAAGGCCAGGCCAGCACTCAAAAACCACATTCGCATCGGATTCTCCATGGGCGCAAGCATTCTCATCGCGCGAAACCTTAGCAAAGTGGTTCCCAGCGCGGAAGGTGAACTGACTATCCTGCACGAACTGAGCCTGGAACTGAACAAGGGCGATAGCCTGGCTATCGTCGGTGCCTCCGGCTCCGGCAAGTCCACCCTCCTCGGTCTGCTGGCCGGCCTCGACCTGCCCAGCAGCGGCGAAGTCATCCTCGCCGGCCAAGCCTTGAGCAGCCTCGACGAAGACCAGCGCGCGCGCATCCGCGCCGAACACGTGGGCTTCGTCTTCCAGTCATTCCAACTGCTCGACAGCCTCAACGCCCTGGAGAACGTCATGCTGCCGCTGGAGCTGGACGGCCGCAAAGACGCCCGCGAGCGCGCCAGGTACCTGCTCGAACGGGTCGGCCTGGGCCAACGCCTGACCCACTCGCCACGCCAACTCTCCGGGGGTGAGCAGCAACGGGTGGCGATCGCCCGCGCCTTTGCCGCCGAACCGGACGTGCTGTTTGCCGACGAACCCACCGGCAACCTCGACAGCCATACCGGCGAGCGCATCAGCGACCTGCTGTTCGAACTGAATAAAGAAAGCGGCACGACCCTGGTCCTGGTCACTCACGACGAGCGCCTGGCGCACCGTTGCCGACGCCTGATCCGCCTTGAAGCCGGCCTGCTGGTCGCGCCCCTGGAGCCTTGATGGCACGCTTGCCGCTGTTGCGCCTGTTCAGCCTTGCCCTGCGCCAATTGCTGCGCGATGCCCGCGCCGGCGAATTGCGCGTGTTGTTCTTCGCCCTGCTGGTGGCCGTGGCCTCCAGCACCGCCATCGGCTACTTCGGCGCACGCCTTAATGGCGCCATGCTGTTGCGCGCCACCGAGTTCCTCGGCGCCGACCTAGTGCTCGAGGGCAGCTCACCCGCGCGCCCCGAGCAAATCAGGTCCGGGATCGAACTGGGCCTGGATCACGCACGCGTCGTCGAGTTTTCCAGCGTTATCGCCACCGATAACGGCATCCAGCTGTCCAGCATCAAGGCGGTCAACGAGCAGTACCCGCTGCGCGGCGAACTGAAGAGCGCAGCCGCGCCATTCGCTGACGAAACCGCAGGCGGCGGCCCGAAACCCGGCGAAGCCTGGGTGGAGGCACGGCTGCTCACCGCACTCGACCTGAAAGTGGGTGACAGCATCGACGTGGGCATGAAGTCCCTGCGCCTGGCGCGTGTGCTGACCTATGAACCGGACCGCGCCGGCAATTTCTACAGCCTCACGCCACGGGTGATGATCAACCTGGCCGACCTGGGCGCCACCGGCGTCGTCCAGCCCGGCAGCCGCGTCAGTTACCGCGAGCTGTGGCGCGCAGCCCCCTCAAGTACGGCACTGCAAACCTATCGTGACCTGATCAAGCCGGGTCTCGCGGCCAACCAGCGCCTGCAAGACTCGCGGGATGGCAACCAGCAGATCGGCGGCGCCCTGGGCAAGGCCGAGCGCTACCTGAACATGGCCAGCCTGGTGGCGGTGTTGCTGGCCGGTGTGGCGGTGGCGTTGTCCGCCAACCGTTTCGCCAGCCGACGTTTTGATGCCAGCGCGCTGTTGCGCTGCCTGGGTTTATCGCGGCGTGAAACCATGCTGTTGTTCAGCCTGCAACTGAGCGTACTCGGCCTGTTGGCGAGCCTGGCCGGCGCCCTGCTGGGCTGGCTGGCGCAATTTGGCCTGTTCTATTTCCTCCACGACCTGCTGCCGGCGGACGTACCGCCCGGCGGGCTGCTGCCGGCCATTGCCGGGATCGGCACCGGGCTGGTGGCCCTCGCCGGTTTCGCCCTGCCACCGTTGGCGGCACTGGGCCGCGTCCCACCGCTGCGCGTGTTGCGGCGCGACCTGCTGCCCATCCCGTCCAGCACCTGGATGGTCTACGGCGCGGCGCTGCTTGCCCTGGGCCTGATCATGTGGCGCCTGAGCCTCGACCTGGTGCTGACCTTCGCCCTGCTCGGCGGGGGCGTGGTTGCGGCGTTGATCCTCGGTGGCCTGCTCCTGCTGCTGTTGCAGAGCCTGCGCCGCCTGCTGGCCCGGGCGTCCCTGCCGTGGCGCCTGGGCCTGGGCCAGTTGCTGCGTTATCCGTTGGCGGCGGCAGGCCAGTCGCTGGCGTTCGGCTTGATCCTGCTGTCCATGGGCTTGATCGCCCTGCTGCGCGGCGAATTGCTCGACACCTGGCAAAACCAGCTGCCCAAGGACGCCCCCAACTACTTCGCGCTGAACATCCTGCCCGCCGACAAGGACGCCTTTGGCGCTCGCCTGCTCGAACTGCAGGCACAATCGGCGCCGCTGTATCCGGTGGTGCCCGGCCGGCTGATCAGCGTCAACGGCGAGCCCGTGCAGGCGATCGTCAGCAAGGACTCCAGCGGCGACCGCGCGATCCAGCGCGACCTGAGCCTGACCTGGGCCGCCGACCTGCCGCCGGGCAATGCCCTGACTGCGGGTACCTGGTGGTCACAGCAACCGGGCGATGAAATACCGGGGGTGTCGGTGGAAGCCAAGGTTGCCGAAAGCCTGAAACTCAAGCTCAACGACCACCTGGTGTTCACCGTGGCGGGCGAAACCCGTGAAGCGCGGGTCACCAGCCTGCGCACCATCAATTGGGATAACTTCCAGCCCAACTTCTTCATGATTTTCCAGCCTGGCACCTTGAAAGACCTGCCGGCCACCTACCTGACCAGCTTTTATCTGGCCCCCGGCCATGACCGGCAGATCGTCGACCTGTCCCGGGCCTTCCCGGCGGTCACGATCCTGCAAGTCGAGGCCCTGCTGGAACAGTTGCGCAGCATCCTCGCCCAAGTAACGCTGGCCGTGGAGTATGTGCTGCTGTTCGTGCTGGCGGCAGGGATGGCGGTGCTGTTCTCCGGCCTGCAGGCCACCCTGGACGAGCGCATTCGCCAAGGTGCGCTGCTGCGTGCGCTGGGCGCCGAGCGCAAGCTGCTGGTGAAGGCCCGACGCATCGAGTTCGGCCTGCTCGGCGCCGTCAGCGGTTTGCTCGCGGCGCTGGGCACCGAGCTGGTGACCTGGGTGCTGTACCGCTATGCCTTCGACCTGGCCTGGCACCCACACCCGTGGTTGTTGTTGCTGCCGGTGATCGGTGGCGTGCTGATCGGCGCTGCCGGGGTGTTCGGGACGCGCCGCGCGCTGAATGCCACGCCATTGGCGGTATTGCGCGAAGGCTGAGACGACAATGGCCCGCGCGTCACAGACCGCGGGCCACCATTGTCTATTTCACATACTCGATAGCGGTGATCCACCAGCACACCTCGCCGTTCGGCGTCTGCACGATGGCCTCATCGTCGACTTGCTTGCGCAGCAGCGCCCGCGCCATCGGCGAGTCGATGGAGATGTAGTCCATGCGTTCGTAGATCTCGTCATAGCCGACGATGCGAAAACGCTTGGTTTCGCCCTGCTCGTTTTCGATATCGACCCAGGCACCGAAAAATACCCGCCCTTCCTGTTCGGGCATGTACTCCACCACGCGCATGTCTTCCAGACGCTTGCGCAGGTAGCGCACCCGTCGGTCAATCTCACGCAGCAGCTTCTTGTTGTACTGGTAGTCCGCGTTCTCGCTGCGATCCCCCAGGGAAGCGGCCCAAGTCACTTTGCGCGTGGTGTCCGGACGCTTTTCGCGCCACAGGTAATCCAACTCCTTCTTCAGCGCCTCATGACCTTCTTTGGTAATCAGCTTGGTACTCAAACGTGTGCATCCCCAGGCAATGTCCATTGATTCCAATACGCCGCGGCATGCAGGCCCCGGCGTCGACGAACAGAGGGTGATGATAAATGAACCGGGGAAAGTAGCCAGACCCTCTGACGCCTCGCATCACAGCTGGATTGCGCCCGGCTCGCTGCTGGCTTGAACCAGCTCATTCCTGGCCAGGCCGTCCAACGCCTGGTCGAGTTCAAAGAGAATGGCATGCACATTCTGGCGCAACCCTGGTAACTGCACGAGCAGCGCCGCCAACGTCTCGCCTTTCTGACGCGCCCGCAGCTCTTGCGCCTCGACTTGAATGGCCCGCTCTTCGAGGACGCGGGTGCGCTCATCCATTTGACGCTGCCCTTGCTGCTGCATGACCACGGCATTTGCCAACTGCGCTTCACGCCCCTCCAACGCCTGCGCCTGCAACTGCACGGCGCCCTCCTCCTGCACCATGCGACGGGTCAGTTCCTGGCGCTTTTGCTCAAGCTCCGCCAGCCCTCGCTGCAGTTCAACCTGGCGCTGTTCGAGTGCTTCTTCGCGCTTTTGCATCGCAAGTTTTTGCTGGGTCAGTTCCTGGGCGACACGCGCGAGGTTGGTCAAGGTGCTGTCCACCTCGAACAGTGAATTGTGTTCTGCCTGTTCGTTGGACGCCGGCGGCGCACTGGGTGCAACCGCGACGACCGGCGCAGCATTTGGCGCCACGACCGCGGGCACCTGCCGCTGAGGTTCAGCCAGCCCCTCGATCACCACGGGCAAGACCGTTTCAGGCGCCTTGGTGACTTTGGGAGCCGAGACCAATTTGGAAGAAAAACGAATGGACGGGACAATCAGCGTGGGACTTTCAATCGCCTCTGACGCAGGGGCCGATGTGCCCAAGGTAATCACCTTCATCACCAAGGCTTTCTTGATGTTCATTGAATGATGATCTTCGGGCCTGGCGGGCGGCAACTTGCAGCCTTTCAAGTCGACAAAGTGATAGGGAATCTGGCCGTCGCCGACGCTACCCGACTTGGTACCGGACGCGGCCAGGGTCAGTATTTGTTTAAACACCCGCATCGCAACTTGCAGATCCTCTTGGGCATCCACCCCACCCAAGAAGTAGCGTTCAACTTTCCTACGCAATGCTGCGACATATACCCGGGAACTACCCGGCTCTATTTCTTCATCCAGGCTGTACACAAGAAAGTTCGACGCGATCTGGGGAACAGCAAAACCACAGAGCAGAGCACCGTTGACCGGCGCATCCTCACCAGAGCGTTCAAGAACTAGGGTACGTAGAAGCATCATAGTAATCAGGCCTCATGACAACAAGCAAAGCGTATATAAACATCAGATAAACATCCGACCATCAACATGCATTTATCACTCAACGATTGTTTCAGCGAGGTAACAGACTGAACGTAGGACTTCTCTTATTAAGATACTTCAGCGTTTCCAAGCGCTGTACATTGAACGTACCATTTTTAAACCCGAGCCCTATATCACTCAACAAAGGCGCTTGCCTCTTCATTCTTCTTGCCTCACCAACCGAACAGAAAAGCATAATGATCGAGATAAGCAACCTCACAAAATACTTGAACAAAAAGAGTGTAATCAGCGATGTCTCATTTTCTGCCAAACGCCAAGAGTGCCTTGGTTTATTTGGATTGGAGGGGGCAGGTAAAACGACACTTTTAAAAATGATCGCCGGCGCCATCCAACCCTCCTCGGGGCAAGTGCGGATTCTGGGGCTGGATACACATACACACGGCTATCACGCACGCAAGGCAATAGGCTATCAACCCGAATCCGGAGTCAGTCACCCGACCCTGTCGGTCAAGAACCTGCTCAGTTTCATCGCCACTCTTCGGGGATTCCAAGGCGCGGAGCGACGCAGGCGGGTGGATCACGCGGCCAGCCGACTCGAACTCTGGCCAGTCCTCGATTACCCGATCAACACCCTTCCCCCTGGCCTGAAACGCAAAGTCGCGTTTGCCCAGGCCCTGCTGCACGACCCCGACGTGCTGTTACTGGACGAACCCAGCGAAGGGTTGGCGCCCCATCAGCAAGGCAAGATCAGCAGGCTTATCCAGTCGTTGGCCGACGAGATGACGATCATCGTTGCCTCACGCGATTGCGAAGCACTGGCCGGCGTCTGCACCCGCGCCCTGGTCATTGGCGGCGGGCGCCTGTTGGCGGACACCCCGATGCCCGAGCTGCAGCGCAGTTCCCGGCACTTTCGCGCAGTCACCCTGGCGGCGGAGTCAGCCCTGGATTTACTGGCACTTGCCGTACTGCCCGGCGTGGCAGGTATCGAAGAAGACCGGCACGGCCCGGGCACGGTAACCGTTCTCGCCATGCCGGGACACTCCATCTACCCCGCCATCTGCGCATTGATTGCCAACCGACGCTGGGAAATACACTCACTGAATCTGGAGCCAGGCCGCCTGAACGATGTCGTTCACCACCTGAGCCAGGAGGCATCCCATTGAACCTGCTGCCATCTGTTTTCAAACGCCAGCTTGCCAGCTATCTATCGGCACCTGCCACCTACCTGAGCGTTGCGCTGTTCCTGTTGCTGTCGACCTTGCTGGGGTTGCACACCAGCCAACTGCTGGAGCGCAGCAGCAGCGATTTGCAGGGCTTTTTTCAATGGCACCCTTGGTTGTACCTGTTACTGATCCCTGCACTGTCGACTCAACTTTGGGCGGACGAGAATGAGACAGGCTTTGGCGATTTCATGAAAACACTGCCTGTGCGGCCCGCCGAACTGGTTATTGGGAAGTTCCTCGCCGCCTGGGTCGTGGCGGGCCTGGCATTATTACTGACATTCCCCATCGTGACGGTGGTCAACTTGTTGGGCAGTGCGGACAACCGGGTCATCGCATCCCAATTCCTGGCCAGTTGGTTATTGAGCGGGAGCTATCTCTCAGTGGGTGTTTTTATTTGCGCACTGACCCGCCAGCGCCTGGCCATTTTCATATTGACGCTGAGCCTGCTGTTATTGGCCAGCGGCGTGTCTTCGATATTGGATGCACTGGAGCGTCAAGCCCCCATCTGGATCATCGACAGTTTGACATCTCTCAGCCCACTCCTGCGTTTTGGCCTGATTGATCACGGGACACTTACCTTTCAGGACGGCGCGTATTTCATCAGCATGATCATTGCTTTTCTTGCTGCGACGACCGTTATCCTCAACTACAAGAACAGCTGAGAAGGAACACTCTCGATGCGATATCCATTGCGCACCGGCATGACACTTAGCGTCATACTGCTGCTGTTCCTCGCATTCAACCTGGTATGGGTAGTCAAACTTCCTGATTTACGCCAGGACTTTTCCCAACAACAGACCAATACATTGTCACCCGCGGTATTGCACTTACTCACCACACTGGAAAGCCCACTGGACTTCTATTATTTCAACTCAAGCATACCGGCCAAAAAAAGCATCCTGAAACACTATGCCAAACGCGTTGAAGAAAAGCTCAGGGCGTTTGAACACGCAGCAAACGGCAGGATCAATCTGCACATTATCGATCCCACTCCCTTTTCAGAGGATGCCTACAAAGCAGGACTGTATGGCCTGCGCGATCAACCGGGGTTCTTCGGTCTTATCGGCGCTCGGGAGGGACAAACCGCCCAACGCATCGAGTCGTTCAACCCGGAGAACGAGCCGCTGCTGGAGTATGAAATCAGCCACTTGATCACCCAGTTGCTGCACCCCGAGCCCGCGATCGTCGGGCTGTTATCAGGGTTACCGGCCGGCGCATCCATCGAGCCGCTGGTACTGGAGTTGCACCGACATTTCGATCTCCTGGAGCTGGAGCCGACGGCCGATCATGTGCCCTCGCGGATTAAAACCCTGATGCTGGTACATCCACGCGGGCTGCCGGAAAAAACACTGTATGCGATCGACCAGTTCGTCCTGGGCGGCGGCAAACTGCTGATGTTTATCGACCCCCTCGACAAAGGCGGCTCAAAGACAACGTCCTCCGCCACCCGGCTAGACGGCTTGCTCGCCGGCTGGGGGGTCAGCATGCCGAGCAACAAAGTGCTGGTCGACCCCACCTATGCCCCGTCGGAACATCAACCGGCCACATTCACCCTGCCACGCCAAGCAATGAATACCCGCGATGTCAGCAGCTGGAAGCTGGGCACAGTGACCGTGTCGAACAGCGGCGCCTTGTTCTCCCTGGATAAAAGCCGCGCCATCTTCACGCCGCTGTTGCGCAGTTCCAGACAGTCGTTACTGATCGATTCAGACGCCGTGGGCAGTGCGTTACCCACGCGTGGCGAGCCTCACGTGATCGCTGCCCGCCTCGAAGGGCCAGCCTATTCGGCGTTTGCCGACGGATTTGGCGGGCGGCCGCCGGGGTTGCAGAAGGCGGCGCAGATCCATGTGGTCGTGGTTGCAGATACGGATATGTTGAGCGAGCCTCCCGGCGAATCCGCGCGAAATGCCAACAAACTGTTTGTCATGAACGCACTGGATAACCTGGCCGCGCCGCAGGCCCTGGCGGATATTCGCCCGCGCGCGGTGGCCGGCCATTCATTGAAGCTGCTGGCGAAGCGGCGCGAGGCTGCCGAACGCGCCTATCGGGATCAGGCTGCCGAGCTGGAACGGCGCCTGGCACGAACGGAAAAGGAATGGCAGCGCCTTAACCCCGACGTCACGGCCCTGGGCACGGAGTCGGTCGATACCAGTACCCAGTTGCAAGCGCTCAACAAGGAACGCCTGCGTCTACCGATGGAACTGCATACGCTGAAAAACACGCTTTACGCGCCAGTGCAGCGCCTGGAACGCAACGTAAAACTGCTGGTGATTGTGCCGTTGCCGGCACTGCTGTGCCTGATTGCCTGGGGGCTGTTTCGGCGGCGGCGTCGTCGCTGGCCGGTGCCGCCGTCGGCGTTTTATTGAGGGCTCAGCGCCGCGCGATCAAGCCTTGCCGGGCAATGCGCGTCAGTTGGCGGATCACCTCAGCCGCGTCACTGGCGCTGGGCGCCTGGATCACCGCGAGGTCAAAGCTGTTGCTGGCAAAGCGTGCCAGGGAATCGCCATCTTCGACAAATTGGATCAGGAACGCCGAGGGCCGCCCGCCCCGACGCGGCCAGCCGTCCAGGTAACGCAACAGCGTCGGCTGGTGCTTGCCGCCCAGGAGAATTCTCGGATTGCGTTGAGTCAGCTCCGCAGTGATCGGAGCCAGGCGTATGAGGGGGCGTGGTGCATTCATCGTGTCGTGTCTCTGCCTCAAAAGTCTGCGGGCAGGTGAGAGGCAACACCGAACCAGCGCTTTAGCGGTATTTCGAAGCCGGCGTCTGCAATGAGAACTGGCTTCTGTCGGGCTGCATCGAGTCCCAGTGGCGCCCCGCAATTAGCTGTTTAAATCGGCGCATAACCAACATCCTAGAGAAGCCGATGGGGCGGTGTCAAGAATCCCGCGCAACGAAAAGGCCCGCACATGGCGGGCCTTCTCCAGCGGTTACAGACCGATCAGTGGGTGATGGCGCGGTCGGCGGACAGTTTGCCGGCACCTTCGAACAGGACGGCCAGGGAGCCGCCGAGCAAGGCCAGGGCGAACTCATAACCATTGTTCGCCATGAACAGACCGTTATGGATATGCACCGAGAAGATCGCCACCAGCGACAGGATCGTCAGGCCCAAGGCCGCAGGGCGTGCCAGCAGGCCGATGATCAAGGCCAGGCCGGCGAAGAACTCGGTACCGCCCGACAACAAGGCCATCAGGGTGCCCGGCGCCAGGCCGATGCTTTCCATCCACTGCGCGGTGCCCGCCAGGCCGTAGCCGCCAAACCAGCCAAAGAGTTTTTGCGAACCGTGGGCAGCGAAGATGATGCCGACGACAATGCGCAGAATGGTCAAGCCATAGCCGGCGCGGGTGGACAGGATGCTTTTGATCAGTGGGCTCATGGGGATAATCCTTTTCAGAATAGGGGTTGGTTGGCCGCTATATTAATCAGTTTAGGGAATGATAAAAGCCGAAAAAATGCCTGATTAATATCTATAAAATCGATCACTTGCGCGAAGCGATTTTCGGCTCCAACGCCGACGGCTCCAGGGAGTCCCGCTCCCGATCAAACGCCAGGTAGTACTTGTTGACGCTATTCACATAGCTCACGCCGCTCATCCCCACCTGCTCCATGGCAATGCGCTCCACCTGGAAGAACCACTGATTGGGGTTCAACCCACGCCGCTTGGCTTCGGTACGCATGCCTTGCACGCGTTCCGGCCCCATGTTGTAGGCCGCCAGCACGAACGCCATGCGCTCACGCTCGTTGAGCTTGGGGCTGGCGAAAAACTTGCGGCGGATCATCGACAGATAACGTGCGCCCGCCTGCACGTTGCTGTCGAGATTTTCGATATTGTTCACGCCCACCCGCTGCGCCGCCGAAGGCGTGATCTGCATCAGGCCGGTGGGGCCACCGCTGCTGCGCGCGCTTGGGTCGAGGGCGGACTCCTTGAAGGCCAGCGCGGCGAGGTTCAACCAATCCATGCCTTGCTCGCGCGCATGTTTTTGCAGGATCGGGCGCAGTTTCTCCAGGCGCTGGCGGTCGATGCGGGCCAGCGGGTTGCGCACTTGGTAAAGGCGTCGATAAATGCGCTGAAACGCCACGTCCTGGTCGGACGGCGTGCGGTAGGTCTTGAGGAAGCGATCAATACTCGCCCGCAGCATCGCGGCGTCCTGCCGCACGAACCAATACTCTTCGCCCGGCTCATTGATCACCACCTGCTTGTCGAAGCGCAGCTTGGGCAGGATCTTCGACCAGCGTTCGGCGATGGGCTTCTCGACGATGGTCAGGTGAAAGATGCCGGCCTGGACCATCTCCAGCACGTCCTCCACCGCCAGGCTCGGGTCGACCCACTCCACCTTGATCGGCGGCTGCTTGTGCAGGGCCAGTTTCTGGTTGACCTGGTTGATCGCATCCGCCGCCGCGCTGCCGGTGGTCAGCGCCAATGTGCGCCCGGACAACTGCTCCAGCCGGGTGAACCGGCGCTCGCCCTTGACCCCCACCAGCCATAACGGCACGCCGCTGGCAATCGGGTCGCTCGCACTGATCTTGTGCGTGGCCTTCACTTCCAGCAATTCCCCGGGGGCTACCAGATCGCCTTCACCCCGCGCCAGCGCGCCGAGCAGTTGGTCCTTGGCCTTGGGGATGATCTTCAGATTGATTTCCTGGCCATCGCGGGCTTGGTCGTTGAGGTACTGCTCGAACGCACGCAGGCGATGGTATTCGACACCAATGGCCTGGCCCTGGATTTCGCCGGAACTGTTGCGGCTCTGGTTGACCAGTACGCGCAGGGTACGACTGGAGCGAATCTCGGCCAGGTCGCGCACCTTGCTCGGTTTGGTCACTTCCAGCGGCCCGTCCAGCCGCGCGACCGCCGCCATGGGCAGCGATAACGTCAGGCACAACATAAGCAACGCCGAGGGTCGGATCATCCGCTCTCCGGAAAGAATACTGGCCAGCACCTTCGCGAAAAACGAGGGGCTGGAGGTCAGAAACAGAGCGCTTTATGCGCTGACAAGGCACGCAACGGCGGCACCAGGGTAGGCGATAGACCCACCACAATGTCACTTGCGACGTTCAAAGACAGCTATAACTCGTTGTAGTTCTAGGTTTTTCTTATAAATCTACAGCTCTGATATGCTTTCCGGCCGCAGGCGGAGATAGCACCATGCAACTCATTGATATCGGCGTCAACCTGACAAACCCAAGTTTCGACGAGAAGCACCAGGCCGTTCTCGAGCGTGCGTATGCTGCCGGCGTGCAACAATTGGTGCTCACCGGCACCAGTGTCGACGGCAGCGAACAGGCCCTGCAATTGTGCGAAAAGCTGGATGAAAGCGGCCAGCGACTGTTCTGCACCGCTGGCATCCACCCCCACTCCGCCAGCGACTGGAACGGCGACAGCGCCCAACGCCTACGTGGTTTGCTCAACGACAGCCGCGTGCGCGCGGTGGGCGAATGCGGGCTGGATTTCAACCGCGACTTCTCACCGCGCCCGCAGCAGGAAAAAGTCCTCGAAGAACACCTGGCCCTGGCCGTCGAGCTGAAACTGCCGGTGTTTCTCCACGAACGCGACGCCAACCAGCGCCTGCTGGAGATCCTCAAGGATTACCGCGATCACTTGTCCGCCGCCGTGGTGCATTGTTTCACGGGCGAGCAGCAGGCGCTGTTCAGCTACCTCGACCTCGACTTGCACATCGGCATCACCGGCTGGATCTGCGACGAACGCCGTGGGACGCACCTGCATCCGCTGGTCAGAGAAATTCCTCGGGGCCGCCTGATGCTGGAAAGCGATGCGCCTTACCTGCTGCCGCGCACCCTACGGCCCAAACCGAAAAACGGCCGTAACGAACCGGCCTACCTGCCGGAGGTGCTGCGCGAAGTCGCCCTGCACCGCAACGAAAGCCTGGAAGACCTGGCCCAGCACAGCACCGCCTGCGCGCGTATTTTTTTTGGCCTACCCGCTGTGGTTTGATGTGGCGTATTGACCCATATCAAAGTGGTATTTTTTCAGTAGCGGCACAATAATGGCACCTTGCCAATGCTGTTTCCGCTATCAGAGAAAAACCTTCTATGGGTGCCTGGCTTAGCAATATCTCGCTGAAATACAAATTCTGGGCCGTCAACGCGGTCGCCTTTATCACCACGCTGCTGTTGGTGCTATACGCTGTGCATCTCGAACAGCAGTCGCGCAGCCAGGCGTCCCAGGCCTCGGCACAAGCCCAGGCGCGCGTGCTCAGCGCCTGGCCGGCCGACAAGGCGCTGCCCAAGGGCGAGGCGTGGCTGACGTTTGCCCGTGGCCAAGTCCCACAGTTGGCTGATCAAGATCTGTCAGACCTGAGCAGTGCCAGCGGCTGGGTCGAACTCAATCACCTGCCCTTATTCGGCGAAAACCCGTTGATGGGCGCTGAAGTGGTCGCCCGCGCCGACGGGCAACAGGTCGCCGTGCTCGCTTACGCGCCAAGCCTGAGCCAGGTGTTCAGTGAGCGCTTCGCCAACTACGCGGTGGCGGTGCTGATCCTGATGCTGGCGATGCTCTGCGCGTCGCAGTTGCTGATCCGCTTCCTGCTCAGCCAGCTCAACACCCTCAAGGACGTAATGCTGCACGTCGAGAAAACCGGCGACTTGTCGGCGCGCGTCCCGCTGGCCTGCAAAGATGAAGTCGGGCAGATGGCCAGCGCGTTCAATGCCATGCAAGCCGGCTACCAGCGAGTGGTCAACACCGTGGCCAGCACCGCCAAGCAACTGGATGAGGGCGCGGCGCGCCTGGCCAGCAGCATGAACGAGGTGCAGCACGGCATGCTCGGCCAGCAAAGCGAAACCGACCAGGCCGCCACCGCCATCAACGAGATGACGGCCACCGTCCACCACATCGCCCAGCACGCCGGCGCCACCCGCGATTTGTCCCAGACCGCCGACACCCTCGCCGGCAGCGGCCGCGAAGTGGTGGATCGGGTACAACGCTCAATCGCCGGGCTGTCCAGCGGCGTACAACAGACCGCCGAGATGATCCAGAAACTCGCCGAAGACAGCCAGAAAATCAACGGCGTGGTCAGCGTGATCCACAGCATCGCCGAACAGACCAACCTGCTCGCGCTCAACGCCGCCATCGAAGCCGCCCGCGCCGGGGAGATGGGCCGCGGTTTCGCCGTGGTCGCCGACGAAGTGCGCAACCTGGCCAAACGCGTGCAAACCTCCACCGACGAAATCACGCTCATGGTCTCGGCGCTGCAAGCCGGCACCCGCGATGCGGTGGACTTCATGCAAGAAAGCTCGTTCAAGGCCGATGACTGCGTGCAACAGGCCCAGGAAGCCGGCGCGGCACTGGCCGAAATCACCGGCGCCGTGGCGCAGATGCGCGAAAGCAACACCCAGATCGCCGTCGCCGCCGAACAGCAGAGCCATGTCGCCGAAGAGATGAACCGCGCCGTGGTGAGTATTCGTGATGTGACCGAGAACACCGTGCAGCAGACCGTGGATTCGGCCACCACCAGCAATCAGCTCGCCACATTGGCCGGGGAGTTGAGCAAGGCGATTGGCCAGTTGAAGCTATAAGCAATACAAGGCGAGGCTATGGCCCCCATAGCCAGCCTTGATTCGCCGCGCCAGCCGACCCGACCTAAACTCTGTTCAAGTTGTTTCAACGGACAGAGGATTCATCATCATGGGCAAACGTCATCCCAATCTCCCCGCCTGGCAATGGCGTCAGTACCCGCAAAACCACCAGCACCCGACCAACCTGGCGTTGCACATGATCGCGGTGCCGCTGTTTATCATCGGGTTTCTGTTGGTCGTTTCCGGGGTGTTCAGCCTGAGCCTGGCCAGTTTGGCCGTGGGCGTTGTCGGCATCCTCGCCGGCCTTGCCTTGCAGCGGCATGGCCACAGCCTGGAAGCCCAGGCCGGTGAACCGTTCAGCAACCGCAAAGACGCGGTCCAACGCCTGTTGGTCGAGCAGTTCGTGAGCTTCCCGCGCTTTGTGCTCAGCGGTGGCTGGTGGCGCGCCTGGCGTCAGCGCCACCGGCACTGAAGGTCAGGCGAAGACCACCACGGTCTGGCGGCTGATGGCGATCAACTCTCCGCTCGGGCTCCACAGCGCCGCAGCGGCATGGCCGTAGCCGTCACGGGCGTGTTCGATGTTGACGTAGTACTGGCACCAGTCAAGTGTGGTGAGGTCTTGCAGCGGCTGGATAAACTCGATGGTCCAGGTCAGGGTACTGCCCGGCGCGGGCTTGCGCAGGTGCGGCAGCAACGCCGGCGGCCAGGCATCCACCAGGGCGAGGATGTGCGACTCGGTCAGCGGCTCTTCCTTCACATCGCCGCGCAAGCGCACCCAACCGCCCATGTCGCGGGAGGTATTGCCGGTAAACGGCAGGCCGCCGACACTCCAGCGCATCGCCAGGTGCCGCATGAATTCCGGGGTGACGCCCTGGATATACGGCAGCTCCTGGCATTCATCCCAATGCTTGAAGGTCGGCGGCGGCTCGCTCGCCACCACGACTTGCGACTCACGGGACGCGCCGAAACTGGCCTGGACCAGCGTCGCCACTTCACCGTTCTGCATCACCCGGCCAAGCAATTGGCTGACCGCCTTGCCTTCGCGCAGCACTTCGACGTGATAACTGGCGGGCACATCCGCGGCGACCGGGCCGACAAAAGTGATTGCCAACGAGCGTAACGGCCGGTCGGCAGGGACCTGGGCGCGTAGCGCTTCATATTGCAAAGCGGCCACCAGGCCACCAAAGGTCGCGCGACCCTGCGCCCATTCGGCGGGGATGGTGACCTCCAGCGGGTGGTTACGGGCGGCGTCGAGCAAATCACTGAAGCGCATGGCGACCTCACATCAAAAAGACTGGAGCAGCGATCTTAACCAGCGCAACCACCAGGTACAGCGCCTATTCCGGCCAAAAACCGGACCGGCTCAGAAACAATCCGCGCAGAGTTTGTCCAGCACCCGATCCGCCTCGCCTTCGGCCTGGGCCATGGTGCGACGCCAAATCGTCACACAGGGCTGCAGATCGGCTTGATGCTCGGCCTGGAGCAGCCACTGCCAGCAATCATGCCAATCGCCCAGGGCGCCTTGGGCTTGCTTGAGGCGCGACATCGCCTTGACCGGCAGCTTGTCCAGCTCGGGGTAGGCTTCGGCGGCGTAGCGCACGCGCTTGATCAACAAGCGCAGACGGTGGCGATCGTGGCTGGGGTCCTGCAGGGCGTCATCGAGGTTGTGCCATTGCTTGGCCAGGCGTTTCTCGATACGCGTGCGCAGGCCCCTGAGCAGTTTCTGGTGTTGCGAGGCACGGATAAACCGCGGGAATGCATCGAGGATCTGCAGCAGGTGCGCCAGCTCCGGGCCCTCGGCGACGTGGCGATAGGCCTCGGGTTGCAGGCGCAGACGATGGTCGGCGGCGGCATGGTGACCGTGCTGGTGCAGATGCGCGGCCAGCACTTCACGATCGCGCAACGGGGTGGTCAATTGGCCGACGGTGCTGGCGGCCAGTTCGAGTTGTTCGACCCCCGGCAAGCCGCGCAAGGGTCGCAACAGGCTACGCAGGCGCCGCACGGTGGTGCGTAAATCATGCAGGGCTTCATCGTCGGTGACGGCGGCGAGCCGAGCCTGGCAGCTCAGTAACCCTACTTCCAGGCCGATGACCTGAGCGACTAACTGATCTACCAAGGCTGACATGTTTTCCTCCACTGACGACGAATAATCCCTGCATCACTCAAACCGCTGACGCAGCCTGGTTGCACTCGACAGCTGCGACGAATCAGCGGCCGGCGCGCGACTCACGAATATAGAAACGCGCCTTCTCGGCCTTGTTGGCGCAGCCTTCGAACGCTTCGAATTGCTGCTGGGTCTTGGCGCCGGTCAGCAGGGACAAGGCCTTGGAGTAACTCACGGTGCCGGCAAAGCCTTCGGCCTTGGCCAGGTCCAGCTCTTTCCACGCGGCGTCCAATTGGCTGCCGCAGCTGTCGCGATAGGCAGTTTTCCCGGCGCAACCGGCCAGGGCCAACATGATCACAGGCACACACATCCAGGCTTTCATCGATGACACCTCAAAATAAAGAAAAACGGTCGTACCGTGTAGACGTTGCCTACAAAGAAAAGTGCCTTGTCCGCCACCCGAAATCAAAAGCGCCGATTGCCAGAGCATACCCGAGCCTAGCCGCTATTCTGGAAAAATATTGCGCGGTGGCGCGAAGATTGAAGCCGCCCCCGTATTGGGTGCATTGTGGGCGCCTGCTTAACGAAGGACATCGACCATGAAGAAGCGTGTTGCCTTGGTGCTGGGCTCCGGTGGGGCCAGGGGCTATGCCCATATCGGTGTGATCGAGGAAATCGAACGGCGCGGCTACGACATCGCCTGTATCGCCGGCTGCTCCATGGGCGCGGTGGTGGGCGGAATCTATGCTGCCGGCAAACTCGACGAGTATCGCAACTGGATCGAAAGCCTGGATTACCTCGACGTACTGCGCCTGGTCGATGTGAGCTTCCGCCTGGGAGCGATTCGCGGCGAGAAGGTCTTCGGGCAGATCCGCAAGATCGTCGGCGAGATCAATATCGAAGAGCTGCGCATCCCCTACACCGCCGTGGCCACCGACCTCACCAACCAGCAGGAAATCTGGTTCCAGGAAGGTTGCCTGCACCAGGCCATGCGCGCATCGGCGGCGATTCCGAGCCTGTTCACCCCGGTGATGCAGGGCAACCGCATGCTGGTGGACGGCGGCCTGCTCAACCCGCTGCCGATCGTGCCGGTGGTGTCGAGCCATTGCGACTTGATCATTGCGGTCAACCTCAACGCGACCAACCAGAAACACTACCACTTGCCGGTGATCCAGCGGCCGCCGGCATTCAAGAGCCGCTTCAACAGCCTGGCGAAGTCGCTGGGTTCGCACTTGCCGTTTCGCCGCAAGCAGGCCGAGCAGTTGATGAAGCTCGAACAGGAAGCCTTGCAGGCCCAAGCGGCCGAGATCAACCCGTGGCTGGAGTCGGCCGAACCGGAATCCCAGCAGCCCGCCGCCGCCCCGGAAAAAGCCGGGGCGCCGAAGTCGGCGACCGGTTCGTTCATCATCGACAACGTCGGCCCGGCATCATTGCTGGACCTGATCAACCAGAGCTTCGAGGTGATGCAGACATCGCTGGCGCAATACAAGATCGCCGGCTACCCGCCGGATGTGCTGATCAACGTGCCGAAGCGGGTGTGCCGGTTTTTCGAGTTCTACAAGGCGCCGGAACTGATCGCCTTGGGGCGCGAGATCGCCAGTGATACGTTGGATCGGTATGAGAGTGAGCAGCACTGAGATTGGCGGTGTGGCTGGGGGCCTCATCGGGGGCAAGTCGAATCGTCGCACCGCCCCTCCCACATTTTGATTTGTGAACGCCTTCAACCTGTGGGAGGGGGCTTGCCCCCGATGAGGCCCTGACAGCCAACGAAAATCCACCAGGCCTAAGCCCCCAGCAACCGATACCCCACCCCCGCCTCGGTCACGATAAACCGCGGCTGAGTCGGATCATCCGCCAGCTTCTGGCGCAGGTGGCCCACCACGATGCGCAGGTAGTGGCTGTCCTCGGTATGGGTCGGCCCCCAGATGTCCTTGAGCAGTTGTTGCTGGGTAATCACCCGCCCCGGATGTCGCGCCAGTTGCGCCAGCACCGCGTATTCCTTGCGGGTCAGCGCCACTTCGGCGCCGTCCAGCAATACGCGGCGGAAGGCCAGGTCCACCGTCAGCGGGCCAAAACACAACGCCGCTTCCTGGGCTTCACCCGCTGGGGCCTGGCGCAACAAGGCGCGCACGCGGGCCAGAAACTCCTGGATGCCAAAGGGTTTGGTGACGTAATCGTTCGCGCCCCCATCCAGCGCCTCGACCTTTTGCACTTCGCCGGCGCGCACCGACAACACCAGCACCGGCACCGTCGACCACTCACGAAACTCGCGCAGCACCTGCTGGCCGTCCATGTCCGGCAAGCCGAGGTCGAGTACCAGCAAATCCGGCTTGCTCAAGGCGGCCTGGGCCAGGCCCTCGTTGCCAGTGCCGGCCTCGATCACTTTGTAGCCCTGGGAGGCCAGGCTGATGCGCAGGAATTTGCGGATCTGCGGTTCGTCGTCAATGACCAAAATCGTCGCGGTCTGGCTCATGGTGTCCAATCAAAATCCATTGAAAAAAGAGAGTAGCTCACGCCTCGCGTTCCAGGCCAGGCTGTGCGGGTAAAGGCAGGAACAGCGTGATGCAGGTACCCCGCCCGCCAATCCCATCGGCGACGCTGATATGCCCGCCATGGGCGCCGACCATGCCCTGGCAGATCGCCAGGCCCAGACCGGTGCCCTGCCCGCCGCGATCGCCACGGGCAGCGGTGTAGAACATATCGAAAATCTTCGCGCGCTCGTCTTCGGGAATCCCGGGGCCCTCATCCGCCACGGCGAAGAATAGCTGGTTATCCGACACCCCGGCGCTGACGTGCAAATGGCCCTGGGCCGGCGAGAATCGAGCGGCGTTTTCCAGCACGTTGACCAGCGCCTGCTCGATCAACGCGGCATGCACATACAGCAACGGCAATTCAGACGGCACATCGATCCTCACCTGCAACGGCGCCAGCACCGCGCGCAAACGGCCGAGGGCGCTGCCGACGATATCACCGGGCGAGACCCAATCGCGCGCCAGCTTCAACGCGCCGTGGCCCAGGCGGGTCATGTCCAACAGGTTCTGGATATAGCGGTCGAGGCGCTCAGCTTCATCGCGGGTGCCTTCGAGCAACTCGCGGCGATCCTCCAGCGGGATGGCTTCGCCGAGTGCCAGCAGGCTGTCGATACTGCCGCGCATGGACGTCAACGGCGTGCGTAAATCGTGGGACACCGAGGCGAGCAAGGCACTGCGCAGTTGCTCGGTCTCGCCGTGCAGGCGCGCGGATTCCAGCTCCTGCGCCAATTGCGCGCGGGCCAACGCCTGGGCCAGCGGCTGGCTCAAGGCGATCAGCAAGCGACGCCGCTGGCCGCTCAGTTCCATACCGGGTTTTGCACTGACACCGAGCAACCCCAGCGGGCCCTCTTCGCTCGACAGCGGCCACCACCACCATCCCCCGAACGGCAACGTGCCGGTGCCCTTGCCCGCCGGCTGATCATGCTGCCAGGCCCAGTCGGCGGCGGCGCGTTCGGCTTCGGTGAAGGTCAGCGGCCCGCCGGTCTCGACTTTCCAGCCGCCCTGGCCGTCGCGGTTGACCAGGCACAGATCCAGGTCGCTCCAGCCTTCCAGGTGATGCGCCGCCGCGCTGATCACCGCCTGGCGATCGGTGGCGGCGGTGAGTTTGCGCGACAGGTCGAGCAGTTCGCTGGTTTCTTCCTGGGTATCGCGCAACGCCTGCAACTGCCGGCGCTGGCGCGCCGCGAGGTTGCCGGTCAGCGCCGCCATCAGCAGGAAGAACAACAGAGTCAGCACGTCTTCTTCACGCTGGATGGCGAAGGAGAATTTCGGCGGAATAAACAGGAAGTCATACGTCAGGAACGACAGCGCCGCGCACATCAGGGACGGCCCCAGGCTGCTGCGCACCGCCACCAGCAATACCGCCGCGAGAAACACCAGCGAGATATTCGGCAACGGCAACACACTGGCGACCGCCCAGGCCAGGGCCGCCGCGATCACCGTCGCGACCACCGCCAGCGCATAGTCGAACCACACCAGCCCGCGCACATCCGGCAGGCGCGGCGGTGCAGGTACGTCGTCGCTGTCGAGGATGTTGATTTCCAGACCGCGCGCATTGCGCATCAGGCGCTCGGCCACGCCACCGCCGAACAGCCGACGTCGCCAGTTCATCCGCGACTGCCCGACCAGCACCAGGCTGGCGCGGCGCTCGGCGGCATGCTGGATCAGCGTCTTGGTCACCTCACCCGCACGCAGCAGCACCACGTCACCGCCGAGGCGTTCGGCCAGTTGCTGGGCATTTTGCAGACGCAGGCGTGCTTGCTCATCGCGTGCGCGGCCGTTATCGATATGCACCAGGGTCCAGGGCAGATGGCGACGCTGCGCCACGCGGCTGGCATGGCGCACCAGGCGTTCGGCTTGTGCATCGCCGTCGACGCCGACCAGCAAGCGCCCACGCACGGCCGGCGCGGCCTGGCCGAGTTGGCGGTAACCCTGGGCCAGGTCGTCGTCGACGTGAGCGGCGGCGGTTTGCATCGCCAGCTCGCGCAGGGCCATCAGGTTGGTCTGGGTGAAAAACGCGTCGATGGCCGCGCGGGCCTGTTCCGGCACATACACCTTGCCGTCGCGCAGGCGCTCCAGCAACTCGCGGGACGGCAGGTCGATCAGCAGCAGCTCATCGGCCTCCTGCAAGACCCAATCGGGCAGGGTTTCGCGCACCTGCACGCCGGTAATGCCACGCACCTGATCGTTGAGGCTTTCCAGGTGCTGGACGTTGACCGTGGTGAACACGTTGATGCCGGCGGCGAGCAGTTCCTGAATATCCTGCCAGCGCTTTTCATGGCGGCTGCCGGGCGCGTTGCTGTGGGCCAGTTCGTCCACCAGCACCAGTTGCGGCTTGGCGGCGAGCAGGCCGTCCAGGTCCATTTCCTCGAGCATCACGCCCCGGTATTCACTGCGCAGCAACGGTTGCTGCGGCAGGCCGCTGAGCAACGCTTCGGTCTCGGCGCGGCCGTGGGTTTCGACCACGCCAGCGAGCAACCTGACGCCCTGGCGCAACTGCGTGTGGGCGGCCTGGAGCATGGCGTAGGTCTTGCCCACACCCGGCGCGGCGCCCAGGAAGACTTTGAGCCGGCCACGGCCGTCCCGGGGCAGATCGGCTAACAGGGCATCGGCGCGGCCGGAGTCGCTCATGCGCGGGGGTTCCTTCAGGGGTTTATAGGGTGTCTTTCAGGGCGCTATCGCGGGCAAGCCCTCTCTCACATTTGGAACGCATTGCCCGCGATAGCGGCGCTCCTGTTTACAATTTTTCCAGGGCCATGTTCAGCGCCAGCACATTCACCACCGGCGGGCCCACCAGTGGGCTTTCGATGTGTTCATCCAGCAAGCGTTGCAGGGTGGCCACCGGCATGTTCCGCGCGGCGGCTACCCGCGCCAGTTGATAGGCAATCGCCTGCGGAGGCAAGTGTGGATCAAGACCGCTGCCGGAGGTAGTCAGCGAGGCTAACGGCACCGGCCCTTGCGCGGGCACGAACTGTTTATTCGCGTCATCGAACACGCGCGTGGCCAGTGCCGGGTTGCTTGGCCCCAGGTTGCTCGCGCTGCTGGACACGGTCGCGAACGCGCCTGCCGAAGGACGCGGGTGGAACCAGCTGTCGCCGGTAAAGTCCTGAGCGATCAGGCTGGAGCCGCGCACCTTGCCGCTGGCGTCGCGCACCAGGCTGCCGTTGGCCTGGTCCGGGAAGGCAACCTGGGCGACGCCGGTCACCACCAACGGGTAGGCGACGCCGGTGATCAGGGTCATGAGGACCAGCAGGCTCAGGGCCGGGCGGATGATATTGGACATTTCAAATTCCTCGATTCGGTCAGTGCAACCTGTGGCCACCGCTTTGCCGGTGCCCACAGGCATCGGGTCAAACCAGGTGCAGCGCGGTCAGCAACATGTCGATCGCCTTGATGCCCACGAACGGCACCACAATCCCGCCCAGGCCGTAGATCAACAGGTTGCGCCGCAGCAACGCCGCCGCGCTCGCCGCCTGCACCCGCACACCGCGCAGCGCCAGGGGAATCAGCACGACGATGATCAGCGCGTTGAACACGATGGCCGAGAGGATCGCGCTCTGCGGGCTCTGCAGGTGCATCACGTTGAGCACGCCCAGTTGCGGGTAGATCGAGGCGAACAGCGCCGGCAGGATCGCGAAGTACTTGGCCACGTCGTTAGCGATGGAAAAGGTGGTCAGCGCGCCGCGGGTCACCAGCAATTCCTTGCCGATCTGCACCACGTCCAGCAGCTTGGTCGGGTCGCTGTCGAGGTCGACCATGTTGGCCGCTTCGCGGGCAGCCTGGGTGCCGTCGTTCATCGCCATGCCGACGTCCGCCTGGGCCAGCGCCGGGGCGTCGTTGGCGCCGTCGCCGCACATCGCCACCAGTCGGCCGTCGTTCTGTTCGTGGCGGATCCGTGCGAGTTTTTTCTCCGGGGTAGCTTCGGCCAACACGTCGTCCACGCCGGCTTCCGCGGCAATCGCGGCCGCTGTCAGCGGGTTGTCGCCGGTGACCATCACGGTGCGGATCCCCAGCTTGCGCAGCTCGGCAAACCGTTCGCGGATGCCGGGCTTGACCACGTCCTTCAGATGGATCGCACCGAGCAACTTGCCATCGGCGCACACCAGCAACGGCGTGCCACCACTCTGGGCGATCTTGTCGACTTCCCGCGACAGGGCCGGTTGCAGGTCGCCGCGAGGCTGACCGATAAACGCCAGCAGCGAGTCCACGGCGCCTTTGCGGAACACGCGGCCCTGATAGTCGACGCCGGACAAACGGGTTTCGGCGGTGAACGGCACAGCAGTCAGTTCCGCCAGGGACGGCTCGGCCTGTGGGTGCAGGGCACGCAGGTATTCAACGATGGATTTACCTTCTGCCGTGTCATCCGCCAGGGACGCCAGCAGCGCGCCCTCGGCCAGTTCCCGGCCGCTCACGCCCGGCGCCGCCACCACTGCCGCGCAGCGACGGTTGCCAAAGGTGATGGTGCCGGTCTTGTCCAGCAACAACACATGCACGTCCCCCGCCGCTTCCACGGCGCGACCGGACTTGGCGATCACGTTGAGGCGCACCAGGCGGTCCATACCGGCGATACCGATGGCCGAGAGCAAGCCGCCGATGGTGGTCGGAATCAGCGTCACCAGCAGGGCGACCAGGAACACCAGGGGCAAGCTGCCATTGGCGAAGTGGGCGAACGGCTGCAGGGTCACGACCACCAGCAGGAAGATCAGGGTCAGGCCGATCAGCAGGATATCCAGCGCCACTTCGTTGGGGGTTTTCTGGCGTTTGGCGCCTTCCACCAGCGCGATCATGCGGTCCAGCGTGGACTCGCCGGGGTTGGCGGTGATGCGGATCAGCAGCCAGTCCGAGACCAGGCGCGTGTTGCCGGTGACGGCCGAGCGATCGCCGCCGGATTCGCGGATCACCGGTGCGGATTCGCCGGTGATCGCCGCTTCGTTGACCGCGGCGATGCCTTCGATGACCTCGCCGTCGCCGGGGATCATTTCCCCGGCGGCGACGCGCACCACATCACCTTTGCGCAGGCCGGTGGCGGGCACGACCTTGAAGCTGCCATCGGCCTCCTTGCGCCGAGCGCTGAGGCCTTCGCTGCCGGCCTTGAGGCTGTCGGCGCGGGCCTTGCCACGCCCTTCGGCCAAGGCTTCGGCGAAGTTGGCGAACAGCACGGTGAACCACAGCCACACGGCGATTTGCGCGGCGACGAAGGTCGGCACGGCGGTGTCGGGCACCAGGCACAGCACGGTGGTGAGAATGGCGGTCAGTTCGACCACCAGCATCACCGGCGAGCGTTGCAGTTGCCGTGGGTCGAGCTTGACGAACGCCTGGACCAGCGCCGGGCGCCACAGCGCGGAGATCGCGGTTTTGGCGGGTTCGTGGGTTTTGACCGGGCTCGCGTTTTTTGCAGGCATATTCATTTTCATATCCTTCAGAAGCCCATGCTCAGGTGTTCAGCAATAGGGCCCAGTGCCAGTGTCGGCAGGAAGGTCAGGCCGCCCACCAGCAAAATGGTCACGGTCAACAGGGTCACGAACAGCGGACCATGGGTGGGGAAGCTGTTCTGGCCAATCGGTGCGGTCTTCTTCATCGCCAGGCTGCCGGCCAGGGCCAGTACCGGGAGGATGTAGCCGAAGCGACCGATCAACATGCCCAGGCCCAGCATCAAGTTGTGGAACGGCGTGTTGGCACTGAAGCCGCCGAACGCCGAACCGTTGTTGGCACTGGCCGAGGTGTAGGCATAGAGCAACTGGCTGAACCCGTGGGGGCCAGGGTTGCTGATCGCACCGGCCGGGCCGGGCAGGCTGGAAGCTATGGCACCGAGCACCAGCACGCCGATCGGCATCACCATCAGGGTCACGACCAGCAATTGCACTTCCTTGGCCTGCAGCTTCTTGCCCAGGTATTCCGGAGTGCGGCCGATCATCAGGCCGGCGAGGAACACCGCGATCAGCACGTTGAGCAACATGCCGTACATACCGGCGCCGACGCCGCCGAAGATCACTTCGCCAACCATCATGTTGACCAGTGCCACCATCCCGCTGAGGGGGCTGAGGCTGTCGTGCATGCCGTTGACCGAACCGTTGGACGCCGCGGTGGTGGTCACCGACCACAACACGGTACCAGTGGTGCCGAAGCGCGCTTCTTTACCTTCCAGCGGCGCGGTCTGCTCAACCGCCGGGTTGTTCAAGGTCGGGTTGGGCTGGTACTCGGCCCACAGCGAGGTTGCACCGCCGATCAGGAACAGGGCCAGCATGCAAGCGAGGATCGCCCGGCTCTGACGCAGATCCTTCACGTAATGGCCGAAGGTAAACACCAGCGCCACCGGGATCAGGATGATCGCCGACAACTCGAACAGGTTGGCCCAGGCCGTCGGGTTTTCAAACGGATGCGCCGAGTTCACGCCAAAGAAACCGCCGCCGTTGGTGCCCAGTTGCTTGATCGCAATCTGGCTGGCCGCCGGGCCCAAAGGGATCACCTGGTCGACACCCTGCAGGGTCACGGCATCAACATAATGCGCGAAGGTTTGCGGCACGCCCTGCCACACCAGGAACAACGCCATCACCAGGCACAACGGCAACAGGCCGTAGAGCGTGGCGCGGGTCATGTCGACCCAGAAGTTGCCCAGGGTCTGGGTGGATTTGCGACCGATCCCACGGCACAGCGCGACCAGGACTGCCAGACCGGTGGCCGCACTGACGAAGTTCTGCACGGTGAGGCCGGCCATCTGGCTGAGGTAGCTGAGGGACGCTTCACCGCTGTAGGACTGCCAGTTGGTGTTGGTCATGAAGCTGACCGCGGTGTTGAAGGCCAGGGTCCATTCCTGGCCCGGCAATTTCTGCGGGTTCAGTGGGAGGTAGTCCTGGAACAACAGGATCGAGAACAGCAACACAAACCCGGCGAGGTTGAACGCCAGCAACGCCAACATGTATTTCTGCCAGCTCTGTTCCTGTTGCGCGTCCACGCCCGAGAGGCGATAGCACGCGCGCTCCACGGGCCCGAGCAGCGGCGTGAGCCAAGTGCGCCGGCCTTCCATCACGTTGTAATAGAACCGCCCCAGGAACGGGGCCGGCACCAATACCACGGCGAAGAAGGCGATGATCAGCCAATAGTCATAACTGTGCATAGCCTGCTCCTAGTTCCGATCCGCGCGTAACAGCGCAACCAGCAGATAAATGAACAGCGCCACGGCCAATAGCAGTGACACCCCGTCCAGAACGCTCATGGAAGTCTCTCCGTTTTGCGGCGAGTGCCGCGTGTGGGGCAATTGTCGGCAGGAGTGGTGTAAAGGAACGAGAGCGAGGGGCTGGGTGAGGCGTAAAGATGGCGTAAAGAGTGGGTTTATGCGGGGTTTACACCGGGGGTTTCGGTGCCTGGGCGGGCGCTATCGGGAGCAAGCGCCCTCCCACAGGTTGATCGGCGCTCGGCATGACAACTCGGTCAAGTGTGGGAGGGAGCTTGCTCCCGATAGCACCGGCACAGTCACCGCCGCACTTATCTGGTGCAGCAACAGGAAAATTCAAACGCCAAACCATCCCCCAAACGACAGTAGCGCAGCTTTACGACAATGATTCTCAGGCTGGCATGGCCGCTGCAACACCTTGAATCATTCCAACCGGTTCAGGGAGCGCAATACGATGAACACACAACTCAAACCCACCTTGGGCACCCTGCATTTGTGGGGCATCGCGGTCGGGCTGGTGATTTCCGGGGAATACTTCGGCTGGAGCTATGGCTGGGGCGTAGCCGGGACCTTGGGCTTCCTGGTGACCTCGTTGATGGTCGCCGCGATGTACACCTGCTTTATCTTCAGTTTCACCGAACTGACCACCGCCATTCCCCACGCAGGTGGGCCCTTTGCCTACAGCCGCCGCGCGTTTGGTGAGAAAGGCGGCCTGATCGCCGGCCTGGCGACCCTGATCGAATTCGTGTTCGCCCCACCCGCCATCGCCTTGGCCATCGGTGCGTATCTGAATGTGCAGTTTCCCGCACTCGATCCGAAACACGCCGCCGTCGGCGCCTACATCGTGTTCATGGGCCTGAACATCCTCGGCGTGAAACTCGCCGCCACCTTCGAACTGGTGGTGTGCGTACTCGCCGTCGCCGAACTGCTGGTGTTCATGGGCGTGGTCGCCCCCGCGTTCAGCTTCAGCAACTTCGCCCTTAATGGCTGGGCCGGCTCCGACACCTTCGGGGCCCCGGCGATTGCCGGAATGTTCGCGGCGATCCCCTTCGCGATCTGGTTCTTCCTCGCCATCGAAGGCGCGGCCATGGCGGCCGAGGAAGCGAAAGATCCCAAGCGCACCATTCCGAAAGCCTACATCAGCGGCATCCTGACCCTGGTGATCCTGGCCATGGGCGTGATGTTCTTCGCCGGCGGCGTGGGCGACTGGCGCACCCTGTCGAACATCAACGACCCGCTGCCCCAGGCGATGAAAACCGTAGTAGGCGAAAGCTCCGGCTGGCTGCACATGCTGGTGTGGATCGGCCTGTTCGGTTTGGTGGCGAGCTTCCACGGCATCATCCTTGGCTACTCGCGCCAATTCTTCGCCCTGGCTCGGGCCGGCTACCTGCCGCCGTTCCTGGCCAAGCTGTCGCGTTTTCATACACCGCACCGGGCAATCATCGCTGGCGGCGTGGTCGGTATTGCCGCCATCTACAGCGACGGTTTGATCAACCTGGGCGGCATGACCCTGACTGCTGCAATGATCACCATGGCCGTATTCGGCGCCATCGTGATGTACATCATGAGCATGCTCAGCCTGTTCAAACTGCGTAAGACCGAACCGCTGCTGGAACGCACCTTCCGCGCTCCGGGCTACCCGATCGTGCCGGGCATCGCGCTGGTGCTGGCGGTGGTGTGCCTGGTGGCCATGGCCTGGTTCAACGCGCTGATCGGCATGATCTTCCTCGGCTTCATGCTGGTCGGCTTCATCTACTTCCAGATGACCGCGCACGACCGCGCCGCGGCACCGGCAGATGCAATGTTGACCGGGCTCTAAGGTTTTGAGGCGGAACAGGCCTACACTGAACTACTCAGAAAGCCTGTAACTCAAAGCAGTTATTACCGTGGGAAAACCTCCCACGGCAATCTGCCTCAAGGAGAGCGTTATGCCGTGGTATGCATGGTTGATTATGGTGGTTGCGATCGGGTCGATCGTCGGCGGGCTGCTGATGCTGCGTGACAGCGCCAACAAAGTGGAACTCACCGACGAACAACGCAAACGCGTGGCCGAGCGCAATGCGCAGGCGGATGCCAAGGATGGGCAGGACCGCTGATCCCATGTGGCGAGGGAGCTTGCTCCCGTCGGGCTGCAAAGCAGCCCCTCTTCTGCCCTACTCCCATTCCGCCTTGGCAATCTGCAAACCGTGCTGCCCTTTATAAGCAGCACGCTCCGGCTGACTCCAGCCGTTCAGCAACTCGGCTTCCAATCGATAAATCTCAACCCCCAGCGCACGACACACCGTCAGCGGGTCCTGTGCATCCGGGCCCCACATCGGCAGCGACAGATCCCCGCCCGGGCAGGTCGACAGCGCACACAACAAATCAATCTCGGCAAAAAACTCCAGGTAATCGCCCTTCTGCGCCGGACAGGCTTTCATGAAATACATGTCGTCGTGATTGAGGCCGGTGCATTGGAAGATGTTCAGCACGTCATGCACGTCGAATTCCGTCAGACCGTGAGGCAACACCGCACGGGTCAGGTTCGAGTGACAGTGATGATGGAAATCTTCACCAGTGAGCATGCGGTTCACATACGGATCGCAGCGCGTACCGAGCAAATCGTGCAGGCGCCCGCCGTGCTCATCAATGCCGTAGCTGGCCAGGCTGTCATCGGTGATGGTCACCAGCGGCCGCAGGAACGGCAGGTTCGACCACAACCGGTCATGAGTGCTGACATGCGCGCCCTGCAACTGACGCGTGCGCGCGGCCCACAGGCGTTCGCGCGGGTCGTTGGCGTTCCACACATTGAAGTCGCCCACCTGCGGCCCCACCGGCGTAGTCACACGGAACACATGCCCGGCCGGCACCTTCCACGCCCTGCCCGTGCGAATCGGCACCTCGAACTGTTCGACCAAGGTGCGTTGATCCTTGCGCGCACGGATACGCTCGTAAAACGCGGTGTCGACCTGCAACGCCGAACCTTTGCTGACCTGGTAAGCGGCTGGATAGTCTTTGTACATGGTGCGAATCCTCGATCAAGGGAAAGTAAACAGGGCCAACGACTGCCGTTCTGAATCATCCAGGTACACGCTCATCGCCTCCCCGGCCGCCGATTTGTCGCCGTGGACCAGCAGGTCGTACAGCTCACGATCACGCTCCAGCCAGGGCGCCTGGAAACGTTGCTCATCGGGTGCCGCGCAAAACACCAGACGCAACTGCGCGACCACCTGGGCGAAAAACTCGTCGAACAACGGGCTGCGCATCAGCCCGACAATCTGCTGATGCACCAACAGGCTGTGGGTCGCAACCGCACGCCAGTCCTCACGCTCCCGGGCCAGCGCGGTGGCCTCGATGGCGTTTTGCATACGCTCGGATTGATCCTGGGTGAACGCACCGCTCTGGGCAATGGCCTGTAATTCGAGCGTGCGGCGGACGACAAATAAATCACGCACCTCTTCGCGCTCCAACCGACGAACCACCACGCCCTTGTTGCGCACGTAGCGCGTCAACCCTTCCTGGCCCAGACGGTGCAATGCCTCACGAATCGTATTACGCGACGCGTTATAGGCCTTGACCAGCTCGGCTTCGACCAATGCCATTCCGGGCAACAGTCGGCCACCGATGATGTCGGCACGCAGCTCCAGGGCGATCTGGTCGGCTAAGGACAAGCTGAGTGTCATCGTTACCTCACGATTGTTGAACAATCCTCCCTGTATGAGTAATCACTTTTCATGCCAACGCCTGCGCGATGTAAAAAGATTCAGCGTGGTAAACATGCACCGTCAAAATCGTGCGTGACGGTTTGTAAGCGCAGATCCCGGATGAAAAAAGGCCGGTCACTGACCGGCCCCTCGATGCTTACTTGATCTCTAACCTGCCACGATTCTTCTCCAGCAACGCCTTGCCGATACCCTTTACTTCCAACAACTCATCCACCGCCATGAACGGACCGTTGCTCTCGCGATAGGCGATGATTGCATTGGCCTTGGCGGCACCGATGCCGAAAAGGTCACGACGCAGGGTTTCGGCGTCGGCGGCGTTGAGGTTGACCTTGGAGGATTGTTCGGATTGGGTCATTTGGGTGGTGATGGGGCTTGGGAGTTCGGGTTTGATCGATGGGGCGGCGGTAGTGGCGGCGGAGAGTGTGGTGAGGAAGGCGAAGATTAGAGAGGTGAGGTAGGTGTTTTGCATTGGTGAGGCTCCATGACATCGGTGAGGTAGAAAAAGCAGCTTTTCCGAAGCTGCTTTTCTACGTTAGGCGATGGTTGGAGACCGTCAAAAACGAGTAGATTACAGGGTATGTATGACGTTTATCACGAACCCAATGGCAGGGGCTCTGTATGATGATCGACACGCATTGCAAGAGGTAAAAGAAGTGTAGGCCCTGATCAGTTATTGACCAATAAAAGTGCCAAATGCAGTGCGAATTGAGGTGTTTTTAGAGACAAGCGGCCGATCCATTGCATGCTGACAGTACCCTCTTGTATAAATATTATAAATAAGGGGAAAATTGGCTCCCTTTCAAAAATGATTGCCTATTTTGATCAACATCAATGGAGAGTAAATGAGCGAACCCACGGATTATTTTGTGCACTCTCACGCCTTGTGCGAGTCGCCAGACATCGGTAAAGGATCTAGGATCTGGGCATTTACACATATCTTACCTGGCGCCAAAATTGGGAGCGACTGCAATGTCTGCGACCACGTTTTCATTGAAAATGATGTAACTATCGGCGATCGCGTCACCATAAAATGCGGCGTACAAGTCTGGGATGGCATCACTATTGGTGATGACGTATTTATTGGCCCGAATGTCACGTTCACCAATGATATCTACCCTAGAAGCAAAGTCTATCCTGAGCGTTTCGATCGTACTGTTGTAGGCAACGGTGCTTCTTTAGGTGCAAACTGCACCATCTTGCCGGGACTGATAATTGGAGAAAATGCCATGATCGGCGCTGGCGCAGTCGTCACTCGGTCCGTTCCAGCCAATGCAACAGTTGTAGGAAATCCTGCAAAAATCATAAGTTCTCAAACCAAAAAGAAAGTTTAAGAAAAAGCTTTTATAAGCGGTAGAAGCTCAAATCTGACCTGACACCCTCGGAAACTTTGGTCGTGGTAATCAGGTCAAACCTGACGCACTCAGTAATCCTATCATTCAACGCCCAAATGTCTAGGGAGCCAACAATACTTTGTTTCTCGGTTGACTATCGGGGATGTAGGTACGTCCTCAAGTTGAAAGAAATCTTCAATGTCCATGTTTACATGTCGTGGCTTGTTAACTCAACAAGATGACCATATCGATCACGGAGATCATCGATCTGATTCACCTCGCTTCGTCCAGGCGTACTCTAGGTCAACCATGGTCGAATAAGGCTGTCAGGACTGCTGGCAAAGCTTGGCGATTTTCACCCTTCGATGCTTTAAAGCCCTCGACGCGGAGCATTGGACTGAAAGCAGTCCCCATACTGGCTTAGCCCCGATGTTGCAACCGGATGAACAGGTGCCTGACACTGCCAGATTTCATCTGTAGAATTGCCACACCCACGAGAAACTTCAGATCGATCATAAGGAACGGAGATGAAAATTTACGCAGTTGTAGGAGCAGGAGGTTTTGGACGTGAGGTTATACCTCTGGTCAGCCAGACACTAGGTACAACATCTCAAGATGATCTCAAAATTATTTTCGTGGATGATAACGCTCAAGAAGACACCATCAATGGCTACCGCGTGGTGGACGTTGAGTTTTTTTTGAATATGGAAGGCGAGAAATTTTTCAACATCACTATCGCCAATAGCAAGGTTAGACAAACGATTTCTGAGCGTCTCATATCAAAGGGGGCGATCCCCTTTACGATTTCAGCACCTAATGCTGTGAACATTAGCCACAACACTATTGGCGAAGGCGCTGTTTTTTGTCCATTCACCACGGTTACCTCAAACGCGAAAATCGGAAAGTTTTTCCATGCGAACATTTACTCTTATGTAGCACATGATTGCGTCATCGGCGACTTTGTTACTTTCGCACCTAACGTTCAATGCAATGGCAGCGTTGTCATTGAAGATCATGCCTATATCGGTACCGGGGCGATGATTCGCCAGGGCACACCGGAAAGACCAATTGTTATTGGTGAAGGTGCAATTGTTGGTATGGGCGCTGTCGTCACTAAAAGCGTAGCCCCATATACTACTGTGTTTGGCAATCCCGCAAAGCCACTTCGTCCCGCTTCACGATAAAGGATTACGAAATACATGAAAGAGATAAAGGTTGCCGTGATCGGCTCCGGAACGATGGGAAAGGGGATCGTTCAAGTACTTTCGCAGAGCGAGGTCACCTCATCGATAGTCTGGATAGGTCGCTCCGACGCGGGTTGCAAGGCAGCATATGAAAGCCTATTGTCGAGTTGGGACCGTATGGTTAACAAGAAAAGATTGTCTGCTGAAGATGCAGCTTTTTTTTCAGAAAAAGTAATTATTTCTAACCATTATGAAGCCATTAAAAATGCTGATTTAATTATCGAGGCCGTGCCTGAAGACATGTCCGTCAAGCATAAAGTATTTCGCGATATAGCTTCATATGCAAATGATTCCTCAGTGATAGCATCGAACACGTCTTCACTGTCTATCACCGAGCTGGCAAGCCTTACAAAAAACCCAGAAAACGTAATAGGCCTGCACTTTTTCAACCCCGCTCCAGTGATGAAGCTTGTGGAAATCATTGTAGGCTTCTCTACCTCGAAAGAGACCGCCTCTTGGGCCTTCGACTTCGCGAAGGCATTGCACAAAGAGCCCGTGTTGGTCAATGAAGCTCCCGGTTTCATCGTCAACCGAATGTTGATTCCAATGATAAATGAAGCAATAGGAATCTTGGCTGAAGGTGTCGCGAGCGCAGAAGAGATCGACAGAGCAATGAAGTTTGGTGCCAACCATCCTATTGGGCCGTTAGCGCTCGCAGATTTGATCGGCAACGACGTCAATCTTTCAATCATGGAGACGCTTCACAATGAGACTGGAGACCCCAAATATAGGGCTCATCCCTTGCTGAGAAAGATGGTACGGGCTAACAAACTTGGAAGAAAATCCGGTTCAGGCTTTTACAACTACTAGGAAACCGGACTGTATAGTCCGGTCACCTATCATATATATTTCAACAACTCGCTACGTGAGCTGTAAGTTCTAAGGTTCCAACCGCCGTTGCTGATAGATCCAGTCTACGATCTCACCATCCGGCGCATAGCCACTTACAGTGTCACGTAGCAGCCGCCGCACACGGGTGTAGTCATCCATCTTGACCGCGTCCAGCAGATCAATCAACTTGGTCTTCAGTACTTCCCACTCAATATGGTCCTCGTTGGCGCTCATGATCATCGGGTGTTGAGTAGCGACCACATTGTCACCGATCAGAAGCTCCTCATATAGCTTCTCTCCAGGTCGAAGCCCCGTGAATTCGATAGCAATATCACCGTGGGGGTTCTTTTCGGAGCGCAAGCTCAGACCTGAAAGGTGAATCATTTTCTCAGCCAACTCGACTATCTTGACCGGTTCGCCCATATCAAGCACAAAGACATCCCCACCCTGTCCCATCGACCCCGCCTGGATCACTAACTGAGCAGCCTCAGGGATGGTCATGAAATAACGGGTAATTTTTGGGTGAGTGACCGTTAATGGACCACCTGATTTAATTTGTTTATGAAATAAAGGAATGACAGAGCCCGACGATCCCAACACATTACCAAAACGGACCATGGTGAAACGCGTCTTGTTGACTCTGGAAACATTAGATTTATCCCCAAACAAAACCGGTGCGAGCTCACGGCTGAGAGCTTGCAGCGTCAACTCGGCCAATCGCTTGGTGCTACCCATCACGTTGGTCGGACGCACCGCTTTGTCAGTGGAAATCAATACGAAGTTTGACACCCCCGTCTGCAACGCCGCTTGCGCCGTATTCAAAGTGCCAATGACGTTATTTAAGATACCTTCCGCAATATTATGCTCCACGATGGGTACGTGCTTATACGCAGCAGCATGGTAGACAGTATCGACGTGCCATGTCTTCATAACATCAAGCAACTGGTCTTGATTTCGAACTGAACCAAGGATTGGTAATATTCGAATAGGAAGCGACTCACGTGCAATACGCTGCTCGAGCTCTGACAAAATACTGTAAAGATTGAACTCACTGTGTTCGAACAATAAAAGAGTCTTGGGGCGAAGAGCCAGGATCTGCCGGCACAGCTCTGAGCCGATGGAGCCGCCGGCTCCTGTGACTAGAACGCTCTGTCCGTTGATACAACGCTCAAGCAGTTCGCCCTGGGCGGGTACCGAGTCGCGCCCCAACAGGTCAGCGATATCCACTTCCTGGATATCGTCTACCTTGACACGTCCGCTGGCCAGATCCATGAAGCCTGGAACACTACGCACATGTAAGGGGTAGCCTTCAAGAAAACCAAGAATTTCCCTGCGCCGCGCTCGATTGGCTGAAGGAATAGCCAAGAGAATTTCCTGGGCACCTGTTGCATCAATCATTCGCTGGATATGCCTAGGCTTATAAACCTGCAATCCGGAAATCGCTCGATCAGAAATACTGTCATCATCGTCGATGAACGCAACTGGCCGCATGACACGCCCCATGCGCAAAGCAGCAACCAACTGATTACCAGCAGCTCCGGCGCCATAAATGGCAACACGGGGCAAACCATCCTCACGGCTGGTAAACGGTACGTGTTGAGCAGCCGCAAACCAGTCCCCCAGAAAATACTGCCGCATTGCCAGACGCAAGCCGCCCAGCATGATGAGGCTCAGCCACCAATAATTGAAAATAATGGACCGGGGAACCACATTCTGATGGTTGCTATACCAGTAAACGACAACACCAAGCACTAATGATGAAAGACTGACTGCTTTAACAATCGCAATGAGCGCGTCATTGCCAAAATACCGCATTACGGCTCTGTACATTCCGAAACGAATGAACAAGGGTACAGCAACTACTGGAGCGCATATGAACAACCACAGGTGTAGTTTGACGGGATTGGTCATTTCATCCATTCCCAGACGAACTACAAAAGCCAGCCATAACGCTGCCCAGACTAAAAAAACGTCCGTGACTACCTGCAGGATGCGTTTCTGTCGACGTGGAAGGCTCAACAAATACGCTCGTATACGATCTATGAATCCCTTGTACACTTTTTTGCTCCCAGCCAAGCTTTTATTTCAAAACAACGCATTGCCATACCGAAGGAGCTATTGAACAGAAGCCTGTTCCATTACATCGCTCAGAACCTTACAAGTTAGCTCGATTTCACTAGCCTTCAAAGTCGGGTGCACCAGAAACATCATACTCGTTTCGCCTAGCTCCCTGGCGTTCGGCAAACGTTGTGACGGCCGCAAGCCGGTATCATCAAAGGCTTTCTCGAGGTAAACCTCCGAACACGACCCGGAAAACGCGGGTACACCGCGGGAGACGATTTCGCTCAGGATGCGATCACGAGACCATCCTTCCTTCAAGCGTTCCTGGCGAACGAATACATAGCATTTATAAGCAGCATGCACATCGCCTTCAGGAAAGTCCGGCACCCTCAACGCAGGCAAGTGACGGGCCGTATCCCATATAGCTTCAAGATTGTTAGTGCGACTGGCTTGCCAGTCCTTCATTCTGCCCAATTGAATGCGACCAATAACCGCCTGAACCTCCATCATCCTCCAGTTGGTGCCGAAACTCTCGTGCAACCAGCGAAAACCAGGCGCGTGAGAACGTTCGTAGACAGCCTCCCAACTCTTTCCGTGGTCTTTGTAGGCCCACATGTGAGACCAAAGTCCCCGGTCATTAGTCGTAACCATTCCTCCTTCACCACCGGTGGTCATGATTTTGTCCTGGCAAAAGGACCACGCCCCGATATGACCGATAGAACCAACAGGTCGCCCCTTGTAGTGAGCACCATGAGCTTGTGCACAGTCTTCGATCACCTTCAAATCGTGCTGTGTGGCAAGTTCCATAATTGGATCCATATCGCACGGCCAACCAGCCAGATGCACACAGATCAAAGCACGGGTACGCGGCGTTAAGACAGCTTCAATAGAACGAACCGTGAAATTCTGGGAATCTCGATCTACATCGGCGAATACCGGTATCGCGCCCGCATTAACAATGCTGGACACCGAAGCCAGGAAAGTTCGAGACGTCACTATCACCTCGTCGCCCTTACCTATTCCCAGCGCTATGAGCGCAAGGTCTAATGCAACGGTTCCATTGGTGAGCGCAACCGCGTATTCGGTACCGGCCCACGCCGCGAATTCAACTTCGAATTGGCGCGTTTCCTGACCAGTCCAATAGTTGACCTTATTTGACAGGATCACATCGCGAACAGCGTTAGCCTCTTCCTCAGTGAAAGAAGGCCAGGGAGAAAATGTTGTACCCAACATAAGCATAATCCTAATTTCTATGTCAAAAATTAAATATAACCATAAAGCCGACTCAAATTAACTTACTCGTAACTGCTTATTCAGGCGCCTTTGAGCCCGTAAACCTTTGCATTGTTGCTTCGCCACTTGCATTAATGCCTTCTCGGACCACAACCTTTTTTAGCGTCAAGAAAATAATTCTAATGTCAAGACAAAAAGTTCTGTTGTCAACATACCAGACGTCCAGCTTAAATTTTTCTTCCCAGCTCACTGAGTTTCTGCCATTTACCTGAGCCCATCCCGTCACACCTGGCCTGACATGATGACGGCGATATTGCTCAACGCTATACAACGGCAGATACTCCATCAGGAGCGGCCTGGGCCCGACGAGGCTCATGTCCCCCTTGAGGACATTGAACAGACCAGGAAGCTCATCCAGACTACTGGAGCGCAGAAAGCTGCCGAACCGAGTCATACGCATTGAATCGGGCAGAGGATTGCCATCGCCGTCAACCGCATCACGCATGGTTCGAAACTTCACCATCGTAAATGGCTTGGCGTTCAACCCCGGCCTGACTTGCCTGAACAGGACTGGCGAACCGAGCTTTCGTTTGACCAAATAGGCGACTACGATCAGGACCGGGGCCAATAAAACCAGACCACATAAGGAGGCTAAAATATCAATTGAACGCTTTAACATTATCCACCTACCACAAAGTATATATGTAACGCTTAAACTGCTCCCTTGATACCGGAGCCTTTATTCGCACGAAACGGCCAAATTTGTAGGGGTTAACCAGCAACTAGATCCCCATACCTTGCAACATCGCCGCGTTGACTTTCTTAACATCATATTTAAGCTCTGCCAACTCACGAGACTTTTTGCCCAGCGTGGAAACAAGCTGCGGATTTTCGACAAAATTCAACATAGCAGCCGTGAGCTCATCGACTTTCTTGACAGGAACCAAGAACCCATTCACACCATCAACCACGGTTTCCCGACACCCGGGAGCATCAGTGGTAATGACAGCCCGCCCCATAGCCATAGCTTCCAGAACAGTCCGAGGTGTGCCCTCACGATAAGATGGCAGAACATACACGCTTGAGCTTGAAATCGCAGGCCTGACGTCCTTCAAACGCCCCAAATACTCAACAGTTCCCTCTGCGATCCAAGCTTCGAGCTCCTCGGGCGCAATGGCGTTGGGGTTCTCATCGATCCACCCCGCAATCTTAAACGTCACATTGGCGTATTTAGACTTCACCGCACGTGCTGCATTGACAAACTCTCTGACACCTTTATCGCCCAGTAGTCGGGCAATCAGGAGAAAACTGACATGTTCTGGAAAGGGGGCAACATTGAAATCGTTCACATCGACACCCGAACCATTCACCACAGTCGATGGTGTATCAGTAGAGATCAAGTGCAACTGCTGAAAAAGTGCTTCGTCGTCGGGGTTCTGGAAGAAAATTCGCGTAGTGGAACTCAAAGCCACTGCATATAAGCGTTGCACGAGAGCCTTAAGCATTCCTCGGCCTCCACCCGCCTGACTGTCCGCTGATTGAAACGCATAACCCAACCCAGTGATCAGCGCAAAACGACGACCCACCCTCATTATCCGCGAGGCCAACAAGCCATAGATAACCGGTTTGACTGTATAGGCCAATACCGAATCAGGCTTGATATCCCGCATCAGCTTACAAAGTGCAACAAGAGTCAGGAGATCGGCGAATGGATTCATCCCCACTCGCCTCAGCGGTATCTCGTGCACCTCCACCCCCCTTTCCTCGAGATGCATACGAACCATGCCGCCAGGAGGCATATCAGGAGCGGCCACATGAACGTCAAGCCCCTTTTCAAGCAACGCATCCAGTAAAGGACCGCGAAAATTGATCAATGAGTCAGCGTAGCTTGCGATTAAAAGAAATTTCATTTTATTGCTCAGCCAGCCACGCTTGAAACATCAGGATATCCCATAGATGGTGCTGCCAGTTTTTCTTGCCACTCAAATGTTCTGCCCACTTTTTCCTGATCGGCTCTGGATAAAAATACCCTTCACGACGCAACCGATCCTCGCTTAAAAGCTCCTCCGCCCAATCTCGTAGTGGCCCTCGAAGCCAACTGTCCAGCGGAATACCAAATCCTTGTTTGGGGCGCTCGATAAGCTCCCTGGGAACATGCCGATACAACACCTCACGCAGCAGCCATTTGCCTTGCCCACCCCGGATTTTTAGCTCCAACGGCATGCGCCAAGCAAGTTCGATAACCCGGTGATCAAGCATAGGCACCCGTGACTCCAAACTAACGGCCATTGATGCACGATCAACCTTAACCAGAATGTCATCGGTCATATAGGTTTGTGTATCCATAGCCATCATCCAATGCTGGAAACTATCGGTAACCGGCCAAGCTTCCTGATTCGTGAAGATCGTTGCAGGCTCGTGTGCTCCAATCACGACACTGGCAGGGTCTTCCCAATGGCTATTGAGCTGATGATAGAATGCCTCGCCATTCGAGAGCCCAAGCACTGAAGCCATTTTATGCGCTTTATCTCCTGGTGTGGCCAAATGAAAACGCTGTGGCAGAACAGGTTTGCTCAATGTGTAAAGCGTGTCCCAGGCCCCAGGTGATAAAGATCGTAGGATCTTGGCCGTAGCAGTGCGAACAAAACCCGGCAAACGATTCATGCGTTCCCAGACCTTGCGGGCGGCGAGATATCGATTGTAACCGCCAAACAGTTCATCTCCTCCATCACCACTCAGCGCGACAGTGACTTGCTGCTTAGCCATTTGGCTTACGAGATATGTCGGGATCTGAGAGCTATCACTGAACGGCTCGCTATACATGGCGCCGATCCGCGGAATCACTGCGAGCGCATCTTGTGGACGAACATAGAGCTCAGAATGTTGCGTTCCAAGATGTTTAGCGACCGCCTTGGCATGAGTCGCCTCGTCATAACCGCCCTCATCGAACCCGATGGTGAAAGTCCGAACCGGCTGGTTACTTTGCGCCTGCATCAATGCTACAACCACGCTACTGTCAACACCGCCGCTCAGAAACGCACCAAGGGGAACGTCAGCCAGCATCTGCTGACCGATGCTTAAACTCAGTTGCGCTTCCAACGCATCGGTAGCCTCAGATGCCGACCCGAGAAATGGATTGTTCAAACCTGCGGTGACTGCATCGTTGACCGACCAGTAAGCCTGGGACTGAGCGCTCTTGGCTGCATTGATATTACTTAAATCAAGTGAGATATAATGTCCCGGGCGTAGCTTGTAGATCCCCTTGTATATGCTATAAGGCGCTGGAATACAGTTATGTCGCAACATGAGTGCTAGCGCATCACGGTCAATGTCCGCCTTGAAATCTGGATAGGCTTTCAAGGCGCTTAACTCAGAGCCGAACAGCAAAAGATCGTCTTGCCAGCCCCAATAAAGCGGCTTCTCACCGACACGATCACGCGCGAGCGTCAGTATTTTCTCGTGCCGATCCCAAAGCGCAAAGGCAAACATGCCTACGAATGAGGTGATCGCTTTTGCAATCCCCCAGCGAACGATGCATTCGAGTAGCACTTCTGTATCCGAATGCCCCCTCCACGCAGGGATTGCTCCCTCAGCCATGAGCTGCTCGCGCAATTGGAGATGATTGTAAATCTCCCCATTGAATACCAAGACATAACGCTGATTGTGAGAGTGCATTGGCTGATGGCCAGCACTGGATAGATCGACGATAGCCAACCGTCGATGCCCAAGCGCCAGGCCGCACTCGTCAATCCAAATCCCCTCATCATCGGGCCCTCGATAAAAAATAGCGTCATTCATCTTAGATATGCGCGAATGAAGCTCGGAGGGCCTAGCTTGATCGAAAAGACCGCTTATTCCACACATATTTACAAGTCCTAAGCTTCAAATCTGAGAAAAATGAGTACAACGCCTAAAAAAGCTCTACTGAAACATAAAACAGCGCGACATAAAGCAGCCCTCGACGCGCTCGGACTCATTTTCGTGCGTGCATAAAAATATCCCTGATCCGCGGGGCCTGTACCTGTAGAGAAAAAGTATTTTCCACCGCACGGAGGCCTTTGCCACCGTAAAACACCCGTAATGCACGATCATTTAGCAACTTATCAAGGCACCGCCGCCAGTCTTCTATGTCCGCCGCGAGCATCCCGCATTCATTACCGTCAACAATATCAACGTTGACGCCGACCGGCGAAGCCACTACCGGTACACCACAGGCCATATACTGAATCAGTTTATAACCGCACTTTCCCTTTTCCCAAAATCCATCGACTAACGGCATGATGCCAATATCCAGTTGCTTGATGAACGCTGTCTCAGAATCTTCACTCCACGGCAAAACTTCAACATTTAACCCATCGAGTTCAGCTATCACACCGGGGCTGGCCCCCATCAAAACCACACGAGCACCGTAATTTTCGCATACAGCCATAAGGGCTGTTTTAATTTTTACTACATACTTTTCAGTTGATGGCGAACCAATCCACCCGATCACCAATTTATCGTGGTGTGGAAGTTCACCACCGTCATATCGCGAATGATCAACCACCGTGGGAATAATCTCGACCTTTAACGCGCCGGCTTTGATTGCGTATTCAGCCAAGTAGGAATTCCCCGCAACCACAACTTCTGCATGGCGCATGACCACATCGATTTTTGAGCCCAGCAACTTTCTGACCAGCAGGCTGCCGGACAAATTATAATTATGAAAAATCGCATCGTCGTAGTCTACGACATAAGGAACTCGGAAAAACTTTAACAGTCTTTCAGCAAAAGCCGGAAAAAAAGGAAAAATTTCTTTTTCAATCCATACAACATCGTAACTACGCACCGTAAAAAGAAATAGAAACCTTGAAAAATAGCACTTTAAAGTTGGCAAAAAAGATCGGCCGCCATGCTTATACAATCTTTCAAGGTAACGATCATCAAAAAGAGTATTCACTTCTACGGTCAAACCCTCCTTCTCGAGAAATGGTAAAAACTGAAGGGCACGGAGCCGACTACTAGCCCCCATACGAGAGTACTTTGACAGTAGTAATATTTTCATTTCAATCGCAAAACCTTAAAGTCATATAAAAATACCAGTTTAGTATCGCAACCTTATCCTTGCGGCGCCAAGCCCAATCTGCTTGCTTGGAGAAAACGACCAGCAAAGAGCGGAAAAAGGATTATCATCAAATACAAATAAGTCGTCAGCGAAAACTGCCAAGCATAAAACATCATGATAAGGGC
Organism: Pseudomonas sp. GV105; assembly: GCF_003058185.1. Classification (NCBI taxonomy): domain Bacteria; kingdom Pseudomonadati; phylum Pseudomonadota; class Gammaproteobacteria; order Pseudomonadales; family Pseudomonadaceae; genus Pseudomonas; species Pseudomonas sp. GV105. The sequence continues at coordinate 244,069 of NZ_QBUF01000002.1, read as the reverse complement.
ATACATGTAACAGCTGAGCAGTGCCAAATAATAACCCTTCCGCTTGATCGCCAGCGCTCGAAGAGTAGCGAAAAAAGCGCCCACGACAGCCATCGATGCTAAAACAGCCGGGAGCCCGCCAAACAAGTAGGGCGACGCCGCATAGGTAAGCACATTGAAGTCCTTTTCCGTCAGGCCAAGATCCAGCGGATCGCAAGAATAAAGTCCCAAGGACATCAAGTCTGCAAACTTTCCGAACACTAAGTCTGCGCACCCTAAGTATTCCTTACCCTCTGTCCATTGTGACAAAGCAGTGACTGCATATCCGAGATATAAAAGAATAAAGTCGTAACCTTTATCTCCGCCTGTTTTGCCCGTGCCAATCGCAACAATTATGAACAAAGAAATCAGGATAGCCAGTGCAAACAAAAGACCTTTCAGTTTTATCCAGCCTTCGTTGATGGCGGTGTACCCAACAGCGACAAACAAAAACATCATACTTGTCCGTTCAGCCATACTGAAAGCAGACGTCAAGTAAATCAGCGAAGCGACCAAACACGGAAGAGCTCGTTTTTTCTGCGCATAATAAAGTGCCAGGCACAATGCAAACAACGCAAAATGTTGCGCCCCGTAAGAAGTTTGGTGCTCCCATGTATTGGCAATTCGCAAAGCGAGCAATACACTCCCATACGGGTTGCCTATTCCCACCGAGTAGATTTTATAAAGGGAGAGAAGCAGACCTAAAGAAGACAACGCCCAATAAAGTCTTATTACAATTCGATAAGGCGTATTCGCTGTTACCTTAGGCGAAATAACGTTCATCAGCGTCAATGACACGTAGGCGAGCATGTACGCGATCATAAACGACAATACGCCCAGTAAATATACGCTGTGCCCCCATTCCCATGGTTGATCAAGCGCAATGACATTTGCCAAAAACATCAGCATAGTGACAAACACCATGACAAACACGGGTGACAACAACGATCTTTTGAAAAAATTTGTCACATGATCACCGTATTCCAAGGCGCGGATAAAACTCTACTCATCGATATAAGCCATCAGGAAAATCAAACCAATTTCCGCAAGACTCTACGCCCCATAATCGTGACCGCCTCGGGCACCGCACCTAAGATCTGCATGAACTCTGAGGCTTTCAGCATCGAATAGATCGCTTTGAAATTACCCATCTTGAGCGCAGAAATAATATAATTCGCCAGTGTTCGGGAGATCGCCTTCCGCTTGATATTCGCAGGTGCCAACGCCTCCATTAACGCCTTCACCATCACATATTGCCTGCTTACATTTCTGTAACTATTCGAGTCATGCTGCCGATATCCGACAACACAAGCTTCAGGCAAGTAAATAAAATCAACGTTGCGGACTGGAAATCGAAAAAGCAATTTTACGAATGTAGGATAATCATCGAGCACCAGCGCCGCGTCCCAACCACCGATATCTCGCAGCGCCTGCGACCTGAACACAGTGGATTGCAGTAGCAACGGAGACGGGTAGTTCAGAAACATATTACGAGCCATGCTTGTCGAAGAAGAACTAAAGAACTCTTCTTGAATTTTCCCGTAGACGGGCAACCTCTTCCCTGGCTCGTTTTCATAGAAGGCATACCCTCCCCCGATAACGAACTTCGCGCCTGAATTCTCGATAAGCGCCGCTACGCAACGAGCGATACCAGACGCTTGAGGTATGTCATCAGATGCAACCAAGTAGAAAAATTCGGTTTCGGTCCTGGCCAACCCCATATTCAAGGACGATACCAAGCCTCCGTTCGGCTTTGAGACAAACTCGATTGAATCATCATTCAAACCAGATAAATAATCATTAATGATTTGAACAGAATTATCCGTAGAACCATCATCTATAATCAATATTTTCCGACCAGCCAGCTTAACAGCAGCGGCCGCCTTTATGCATCCAATCACATAATTAGCGTGATTATATGAAGGAATCAAAATAGTGATCATATTAGTTCTCAACCTACAAAAATCATCAAAGGGAATCAAGCCTGCGCGACATACAAACCCCCATAACCACCCAATAGATAGCGTAGTTTAGTGCATATGCCATGGTCACTCCCTGCAATCCAAACGTTTTTGTAAACAGCCAAGTAAGCAACACAAACGTCGCAGCAAAGACTAACTCCGTAACCATGAAAAGTTTAAACATCGCCTTTCCAAGCATCAAGTAAGCCAACACCCAACTCCCGATCTTCAGGGTATCGCCAACCATCTGCCAAGCGAATAAGTCAGTCATTGGCAAAAATGCTGGAGTAAAAAGCAATTTTACAACCAAATCTCGAAACACGTAGATAATCAAAGCGCCAATCGCAGTGAGCGGCAAGATTATCTTATACCCACTTTTAATTTCGGCATGAAGTTCTGCGGAACTTTTTAACTCTGAAAACCTTGGTAAATAATACACACTCAACGTGGTAGTGATCAGCATAAGGTAAGCACCGCTCAGCCTGGTCAAAGCCTCCCAATACCCAGCAGCCTCCCAGCCAAAACTCTGTCCTATATGATTTCGAACCAGAATTTGACTTAATGGAACACAGGCCACAGAGGTCAAAGACATCGCCGTGTATTTTGCTAAGTCACGCGCCACATCCGGATCGATCCTACCCAAAAAGTATCGTATTTTAAACCAAGGGGCTCGACAACAGAGTGCGAACGTAACAAAAAAGCTAATGGACTGATAAACAGCCAAAGCCACTAAAGCACCGTAAATACCCCATATGATCGCCATGTAGGTAGTTACCGCCAACGCAAAGAGACTCCCCGCGATATTCGATATTACATACCGAAGAATCTCCTTTTTACCATTCAACACGGCGAGCAACAGGGTATTCATGACAAACAAAATCAAGGTTGCGGAAAACCAAATGAATACACCACCAAACTTTGCATCGCCCAAAAACAGAACAGATAGCCGTTCATTAAAAACAGCAACGACAATACCGGTAGTTACTGCACCAAGGATAGAAATGCTACCGGCAGTCTGCCAAACAGAATGTTGCCGCTTTTCATCTTCATGATATTCAGCAGTATATTTGGTAACACCAGCGTTAATCGCACCGCTCGCAAACGTTGTAATCATCTGGACCGCATTTTGAAACTGTCCAAGCGCTGCATATCCAGTCGGCCCAACGTAAATCGCCAATATCTTGTTTATGCACAACAACGTAAGCATGCGCACAACCACAGCAATCCCGTTCAGCAAGCTGGTTTTAAGAAATGTCATTCTTACCTTTCGCTCTGAAAGCTATTACACGCCTGGACAACCGATTCAATCTCCGTAACTGTCATGGTCGGGCTGATTGGCAAGCTGATAACTTCCGCATGGATGCGTTCGGTAATCGGAAATTGTTTATTGCTCCACTCCGCATATGCCTGCTGCTTATGCGGAGGAATCGGGTAATGAATCAGGGTCTCAATACCACTTTTGTTCAAATGCTCCTGCAAGGCAACACGATCCTTTACGCGAATAACGAAAAGATGCCAAACGTGTTCCGAAAAATGCGCAACATTAGTTTCGCTACCAAGAGGTAATACCAATGCCTCATTTTTTATACCCGAAACATAAGCAGAAGCGACCGCCCGGCGCCGCTCTGTATCTTCATCCAAATACTGCAACTTCACCCGCAACATAGCTGCTTGCATTTCATCCAGGCGGCTATTAACTCCTTTATACAGGTTATTATACTTGACTTTTGACCCGTAGTTTCCCAGTGCGCGGATAGTGTCAGCGAGTGTTTCGTCATTGGTTGTCACGGCGCCTGCATCCCCCAGCGCCCCCAGGTTCTTACCTGGATAAAAGCTAAATGCAGAGGCGTGCCCCCAACCACCCGCTTTCTTTCCGGCTATATTTGCCCCATGGGATTGAGCAGAGTCCTCCAAAACTAGCAAACCATGCTCATTTGCTACTTCCATTATCTCCCGCATATTACAGATTCTGCCGTAAAGATGAACCGGCAAAATCAATTTTGTTCGATCTGTTATAGCACCTACTATACCTTTCGCATTCAAATTGAACGAAAACTCATCCGGCTCAACCAGCACAGGAACAAGGTTATTCTCTGTAATTGCAAGGATACTCGCAATATATGTATTGGCCGGAACAATGACTTCGTCACCATCAGCTATCCGCCCCAAAACTTTCCAAGCCCTAATAGTAAGTGTAAGAGCGTCCAATCCATTTGCCACGCCAACACAATGATTCTCACCGCAATAGCTGGCGAACTCAGCTTCGAAAGCTGCGACTTCTTTCCCGGATATATACCAGCCAGAATCTATAACTCTGGAGCACGCTTCAATGAGTTCGGACCTGAACTTAGCGTTAATATCTTTCAAACTAAGGAAATTTACCATTTTATATACCCGGTCGACCTTCTAAAAACAATAGATGTAGCACTAAACGATAAAATTGAAATATTCGAGGAGTCTGTTGATCTGAAGACGCGCAATGAACAGACCTTTGGGCCGCCGGCCATTATTTTTCAAAAAAAGGACTACCTCAGCGTTCACGCGCCACAGCCAAAAACTCGTCATAATCACGGATATAATCACTTTCGTCATAGAGAGCACTAGCGAGGACCAAAAGGATGCAGTGCTCGCTAAAATCATGCATTTCTCTCCACATCCCTCCCTCGATCAAAATCCCCTTCGTTGCACAATCGAGCCAAACATCTTCGCGCGTTATTCCATTATCCAGCACCATACGACACTTACCAGCGAGGCATATTGCTACTTGCCGCAGATTTCGATGTGCATGGAACCCTCGGCTAACTCCTTCAGCCGTCCGATAAATATAATAAACACGCTTAATCTCAAAGGGTATGACCTTGCCTTGCTCAATAGAAATAAGACTTCCACGCTCATCACCCAATGTCTGGAAGTTGATCCATTTAATAAGACTCATCGCACATCCCTCTGACACCGTGGCGGCACTGGACTGAAAGCCCATGGTTATTTTAGAAAAGCGATATACCAAGGCATGGTGCTGGCAACGCCTTGCTCAATAAAATACAGGGGTTCATAACCGAGGCTGTTCTTTATTTTTCCGATATCCGCTTGTGAGTGCCGGACATCGCCACCACGGAAGTCTCGATAAATTGGTTCTTTTGTATAAGGAATCCCATTGACTCCCAGCTCTTTTTTTAATGCTAAAAATAGCGAGTTCAGAGTTGTTCGCCCACTGACAGCCACATTATAAACTTGGTTCAACGTGGAGGGATCAATTGCAGTTGCCGCGAGCAAATTCGCCTGCACTGTGTTTTCTATAAAGCAAAAATCCCTGCTGGTTTCACCATCTCCATTGATATATATGTCTTCGTTATTGATCATCGAGGCAGTCCATTTTGGAATGACTGCCGCATAAGCACCATTAGGATCCTGGCGCTTACCGAAAACATTAAAATACCGCAGACCTATCGTGTTAAAGTTGTAACAGCGCGAAAATACTTCGGCGTACAACTCGTTGACGTACTTGGTCACCGCATAAGGAGACATCGGCTTACCGATGACATCTTCTACTTTTGGCAAACCAGGATGATCACCGTAGGTAGAACTGCTAGCTGCGTAGGTAAAACTTTTGACACCGGCATCACGAGCAGCGACCAGCATATTGAGAAAGCCGTCAATATTCGTTTGGTTAGTAGCAATAGGGTCATTCAGCGAACGCGGAACCGAACCCAATGCCGCTTGGTGAAGGACGTAGTCAACCCCATCACATGCATCACGACAGTGCTCCAGATTACGGATGTCACCTTCGATGAACCTGAAACGCTGCCACTGCTCAGTACTTACACTGTCGCGAACCTCGTCCATGTTCCGTTGATGTCCGGTAGCGAAATTGTCCAAGCCGACAACTTTTTGATCAAGTTTCAACAGCGTCTCTAATAAATTAGACCCGATAAAACCTACAACACCTGTGACAAGCCACGTCATAGGTTGAGCTGGGAGCGCCTTCAAAAGTTGTTCGTAACGAGTCATAGAGCTTCCATATCGCTTAAAGTGGTACGTTGCCACACCCTGAGGGTTAGTGCGCCAGCCAATCTTACAGTCGAATATCCGACTGGTCACGCTTCAAAAGGTACTTCAGATCGTAGAGTACGTGCTCCGGCTTCCCAAGCGCACGAATTTTTTCTGCGCCCATCTCCCTGAACTCGTCATGGGCGACAGCTAGGACTATCGCGTCATAAGTTCCAGGGGCCGGAGCGTCCGTGAGAGCAATCTTATATTCGCTCCAGGCTTCTTGGTCATCGACCCAAGGATCACATATATCTACGGCGATATTATATTCTGCCAGCTCATGCACAATATCGACAATTCGAGTATTGCGTAGATCTGGGCAGTTTTCTTTGAACGCAAGCCCCATGATCAATATTTTTGCATTATCAACATGTATGCGTTTTTTGAGCATTTCCTTTACCAGTTGAGAAACCACATAGGCTCCCATGCTGTCATTCAACCTACGTCCCGCGAGGATGATTTCCGGATGATATCCGATTGATTGCGCTTTATGCGTCAAATAATAGGGATCGACACCAATGCAATGTCCACCCACCAGTCCTGGGCGGAAAGGCAAGAAGTTCCACTTGGTGCCCGCAGCCTCCAGTACAGCCTGGGTATCAATCCCCATTTTATTGAAAATAATAGCCAATTCATTAATTAACGCGATATTCAAATCACGCTGGGTATTCTCAATGACCTTTGCCGCTTCAGCGACTTTGATACTACTCGCCTTATGCGTACCTGCCGTAATAATCTGGCTATACAAGGCATCTACAAGATCAGCGACTTCCGGCGTAGAGCCTGACGTGACTTTTTTAATCGTGGTAACACGATGCTCCTTATCTCCTGGGTTAATTCGTTCCGGACTATAGCCTGCAAAAAAATCAACATTAAACCTGAGCCCTGAATATTTTTCCAGGACAGGAACGCAGTCCTCTTCGGTTGCACCGGGATACACAGTTGACTCGTAAATTACCAGGTCGCCCTTCTTCAGTATTTTTCCGATACTTTCAGACGCTTTTATCAGAGGCGTTAAATCAGGCTGCTTATACTGATCGATAGGTGTAGGCACGGTGACGATAAAGACATTACAATCCTTGAGCTCTTCAATGCTGGAGCTATAGGAAATATATTTCGACCCGGCAAGTTCATCATCACTCACTTCCAACGTGGAATCGTGACCGCCCTTCAAAGCATCAATTCGCGACTTATTTATATCAAAACCGACAACACTACGATTTTTGCCGAACTCAATGGCTAGCGGCAGCCCAACATAACCGAGACCTACTACGGCAAGTTTTATATCTTCAAGTAAAAGCATATTTTTTTTCCGTACAATGCTAAAAGGTAGAAATATTTGTCTCGTACTGGATCAGTCCACTGGCGTTAACAAGTAACGGCGGGAGGACAGACCGCCATCCTGCCCCCCCCCCGCCGATTGGTGATTATTCAGTAGGGCTTTACACCACATTGTTAGCATCCTCTGGAACACCAAGCTCTACCCTAAAAAACCGATCCGCCGGGCCGGCCATACCTTTTTCCCCCGAGGAGCAGTCACGCTCTTGAACGCAATGTCGCAGCGCAAAAAGGACAACGGTTGAGAACATTCCGAAATGCCTTTGTCGTTCACGCTTTTGATAAACCGACCTCGACAGCCTTCGAATACAGCCGTGACGACCGACAACACGTCAAGTGAAACCGTGGGTGTCATTTTCATGCAGACGTGAATTCCGTAGGAGTTTTCACAAGCCTGCCACATACGGGGCGCGCAATAAGCCCCATTTCCGTCGCGCAGCTCAGATCAACACAGCGCACCATCAATATCGGGGACAGGAGCTACTGGGCCGAGCGAGCGCTCCAATAAATCTTCAAACTACCTTGCTCAATGCAAATTGCTGCGACGCTCCTTGGCAAGCAACCTCTGATCTGACCAGCCCATATACCCGGCGAAAATTCGCGATTTTCCCCAAGCCCAAGCTGCTCCTCCTCAAACTTCTTTATGGATGATACAGCGCTGAACTCCCAATTCAACCAGCAGCGCCATGATGATCGTCAACTCATACATAGACAGCAAGCCGTCACTGGAGTTGTGCAGCGGCAAAGGAAAAGATGATTTCAAACAGCCAGCACCTCGAAACCAGTCCCCTCATGGCGCCGTCAGATGGGTATGGACAGATGATTTCTATTGAGAGGCGCGGCCTGAGGATCTGGTAGACCTCGCATCCACAATCCAGACCCGAGGCATCGCCCTGAGCTAGCGCCTCGTCCCTGCAGGGAGTTTGGCAGGACAGACAACACCCCAAGCAATGGCTCTATACACGACTATCACACCATCACCGAAATGCGCCTGCCTTGATGCAGAGATCAATATTTATTTAAGAGCCGAGAACAGTGTCGCGGTTCCACTTACAACCGACGATTTTTTTCGGCAGAAAGACGTAATGCCTCATTTCGATTACTGTGGGCTTTCAAAATAAATAAATGTCGAACAACTGCAATCAATACGCCTAATACAAGCCCAAGCATGATACCCAATACAATTATCAGGGTTTTCTTTGGCTTGATCGGTTCAAGAGGCTCCAATGCTTGTTGATCAATAGTGACAAGCTTGAGCTGGCTCATATCAAGATTCAGGTTGCTCAAACGAGCTGCCTCCGCACGTATTGGTTCCACACCACTCAGAAAAATTTCTTCATTCTGGCGGAGCTTAAGCACCTCGATCTGCCTGTTTGCCTGGAGCAATTGCAGCTCCTTGGCGATCTGAGCGACTCTTGACTCCGCGAAGTCATCTGACTTGCGACGCATCAAGGCTGCCCGCTCAGCCTCCAGCGCCTCAACCCCCATGAAATAAAGGGGGACTTGCTGGTTATTGATTTCCGTGTGCATAACGCTGGTAGAGCCTGACCGGTCAGCCCCCCCAAAAGATGACGGGGTAGTCGGCTTGTTGATCCCCAGCGATTTGGCAATCGCTATTGCTTCGTTAAGTTGCGCTACACGGTCAAAGCGGGTGTTTTTCAACTGCGCGCGAAGAGCCTTAAGTTCATCTTGCAACTGCGCACGCTTCAGCGAATCAGCTTCTGAAAGCAGCGCTATTTTTGCTTCTTTTTCGTTTACGTAATTAGCACGCGCTGCACTAAGCTTACCTTTAAGTTCCCCCAGACGGTTCTTTACGATCACTTCCAAATCTGCGGCAATTTGCTGTTGCTCACTTGAAATAGCATAGTCCACCAAGCGATTCAGAATGGTGACACCATCAACTCCTGCGGGATAATTCATTTCAAGCTTAATATAAGAACTCAGCGAATCACTTTTTTTCTCATCAGGCGCTATCAGTTTTATGGAGTTTCGATTGAACGCCTCAAAACTCTGCTCCAAAGTACGACCTGGCCGTTCAAACTCTTTAAATAATCGCTGGTTTGCTCTGAAGAACCCGAGACGGACGTCATATGACTCCAGTGAAGCCCCCACCTTCATCAAGGCCTCCCTGGGCGGAAGATTGTAGATACCTGAGCGGTTCAGTGCGTCGAGTTCATTGACAGCTGCCGGCCGAAGCACACTGGCGACCTGATATTCAGGCGTGGCCAGCAAGGCGTATGCAGAAGCAGCGAGGCCGATCAGTGCTGTCACCGATAGAATAAGCTTCTTTTGTCGCCAGATGGCACGGCAGATGACATCGAGATTAATTTCGTCAGCGGAAGGTAACGGGGGGGCACGAAAACTACTACTCACAACAAAAACCTGCCTTCAAAAAGAAACTGCGGGCTCGTTATGCAGACAAAATTGTGTCTTTTTTATTCTAATTAGATGACCGTCAAAACCCAGCGTCTCTGCCAAATTTTGAGCGCACAAAATGCCTGTTATCGAGAACAGATTTCATTTTGCCATCTCTCTGACATATTACAAGTCTTGACATGAGCGGTAGGCTTTTCCTACAGGTGTAGGGGTAGCCCTGATGCAGCACGTCCAAGGAGAGTGAAAACAGAAAAGATTTTCCGAATCTACGAGCTGAAACCCAATGAATCCGCGGATTTTTTACTTGAGGGCGGCCGCATCATTACAAGGCGGCGCTGAAATTGACGGGCTATTTTAGGGCAGTTTTCTGACGAGCGGTTGTCTCAGCATGCATGCGATTTTTGTGGAACGGGAGAGAGCTCCCTAGGCACGCCCTGCAGGGGTCGACTTATGACGGCGACTGCGCACCAATACGCCCAACAACGGCCCTATCAGCATGCCGACAATCAACGCCACGGTCACGAACACCGACACCGGCATCTGCCCGGTCGCCAGGCCAAGGAACGAGAGAGACACGCCCTGCTGGTTTTCGAGCACAAACGCTATAACCACCAGTGCGACCACCAGCACTGTCAGCAACACCACGGTGCGCTTAATCCCACGCATAATCTTCTCCTACCCTAAAGACACTCAGACGTTTTCTTCTTCGTCTTCGTTCACTCGATCACGCAATTCCTTGCCCGGCTTGAAGTGAGGCACGAACTTGCCGTCCAGGCTGACGGATTGCCCGGTCTTAGGGTTACGGCCTACGCGCGGGGCGCGGTAGTGTAGCGAGAAGCTACCAAACCCTCGGATCTCAATACGATCGCCCGTAGCCAGGCATTGGGACATTTGTTCAAGCATGGTCTTGATGGCCAGCTCCACATCCTTGGATGAGAGCAGCCCTTGATGGGTGACAATTCGTTCGATCAACTCCGACTTCGTCATATTTTTCCCTTCTTTTTCAAGCAGCTAGGAAAAGCGCTTCAAAGGTTTTAGCATGACTTGATGAATTTGAACAGCCCATCCAATAACTTATCTACACGCCAGATCGACTTCACTATCAAGCGCTTACGCGCTCAATTGCAGATCACCAGCATCGTGCGGGTAACGGCGCCTGCCGGGTTCCAGCCGAACAAGTAATCCCCTTCCTCGTCCTTGGCGTCACTGGACCTTGTGACGACCTTGTACCCCTGCATCTTGCACTCTCGAGCCGCGCGCTTCTCGCACTTCTCCCAGTTGGAACCCAAGCCTGAGCAGTCGATCTCGATGCCACTGACGCCATGCCGTGCGTGAGTCTTGGCATTGGTGGCGGCGCAACCTGCAAGCATGGCCATTGCGAACACGAAGATGAGCCTGTTCATTGAAAATCCTTACTGAATCAGCAACACGGGAATAGCTTATCCAAAGACTATAATCAGTTCTGACACCGATCAGCTCTACGTGGTTCTAAGTTGTTGATTCAACAAATTTCAGGCACAAAAAAGGGCGACCGAAGTCGCCCTTTTTCTATGGTCTGACAGAACTCAGTTCTGTTTTTCCATTTGTGCACGCAGCAGGTCGCCCAGAGTGGTAGGACCAGCAGAAGGCTCAGAGGTAGCTGGCTTGTCGCGCAGGCTCTGGATGGCTTCTTTCTCTTCAGCATCGTCTTTCGACTTGATGGAGAGCTGGATTACGCGGCTCTTGCGGTCAACGCTGATGATCTTGGCTTCTACTTCTTCGCCTTCTTTCAGAACGTTGCGCGCGTCTTCAACGCGGTCACGGCTGATTTCGGAGGCTTTCAGAGTCGCTTCGATATCGTCGGCCAGGGTGATGATGGCGCCTTTAGCGTCAACTTCTTTCACGATGCCTTTAACGATTGCGCCTTTGTCGTTCTCTTGAACGTACTCGGAGAACGGATCGCTTTCCAGTTGCTTGATGCCCAGGGAGATGCGCTCGCGCTCTGGGTCAACCGACAGGATAACGGTGTCCAGCTCGTCGCCCTTCTTGAAGCGACGAACAGCTTCTTCGCCCACTTCGTTCCAGGAGATGTCGGACAGGTGAACCAGGCCGTCGATGCCGCCGTCCAGACCAATGAAGATACCGAAATCGGTGATCGACTTGATGGTGCCGGAGATTTTATCGCCCTTGTTGAACTGGCCAGAGAAATCTTCCCATGGGTTAGATTTGCACTGTTTGATGCCCAGGGAGATACGACGACGCTCTTCGTCGATGTCCAGAACCATAACTTCCACTTCGTCGCCGACTTGTACGACTTTCGAAGGGTGGATGTTTTTGTTGGTCCAGTCCATTTCGGAAACGTGTACCAGGCCTTCAACGCCTTCTTCCAGCTCAGCGAAGCAGCCGTAGTCAGTCAGGTTGGTAACACGCGCGGTCACGCGGGTGCTTTCTGGGTAACGGGCTTTGATAGCGACCCATGGATCTTCACCCAGTTGCTTCAGGCCCAGGGAAACACGGTTGCGTTCGCGATCGTATTTCAGAACCTTGACATCGATCTCGTCGCCAACGTTGACGATTTCGGAAGGATGCTTGATACGCTTCCAAGCCATGTCGGTAATGTGCAGCAGGCCATCGACGCCACCCAGATCGACGAATGCGCCGTAATCGGTGAGGTTCTTGACGATACCTTTGACTTGTTGGCCTTCCTGCAGGGATTCCAGCAGAGCTTCACGCTCGGCGGAGTTCTCTGCTTCCAGGACGCTGCGACGGGAAACGACAACGTTGTTGCGTTTCTGATCGAGCTTGATGACCTTGAATTCGAGTTCCTTGCCTTCCAGGTGCGTGGTGTCGCGCACTGGACGGACGTCGACCAAAGAACCTGGCAGGAACGCACGGATGCCGTTAACGTCGACAGTGAAGCCGCCTTTAACCTTACCGTTGATAACGCCCTTGACCACTTCTTCAGCTGCGAAGGCTGCTTCGAGAACAATCCAGCATTCAGCGCGCTTGGCTTTTTCACGGGACAGCTTGGTTTCACCGAAACCGTCTTCAACCGAGTCCAGAGCAACGTGAACTTCGTCACCGACATTGATAGTCAGATCGCCAGCGTCGTTGTAGAACTGCTCAAGCGGGATGAGTGCTTCAGACTTCAGACCAGCGTGAACGGTTACCCAGCGAGCTTGGTAATCGATATCAACGATAACACCGGTGATGATGGAGCCTGCCTGAAGGTTCAGGGTTTTTAGGCTTTCTTCAAAGAGTTCCGCAAAGCTTTCGCTCATTTTAATTCCTGTTGATAAGGGCGAAGAATACGCCCATCTCCACGCCCCAGACGGTGTGGGTTAGTTTCAATTAAAAGAAGCACCGCAGGACTATGACTGGTCCCCTGCAGACTTCTTGGTCACCCGGCGATATCGCGAATAGCGATTTCACTCAAGATGCGTTCCAACACCTGCTCGATGGACAACTCCGTGGAATCCAGCTGTATGGCATCAGCCGCCGGCTTGAGCGGGGCTACTGCGCGCTGGGTATCACGCTCGTCGCGTGCACGGATCTCATCTAGCAGACTCGACAGACTAACACCATCCACTTTGCCCTTCAACTGCAAGTAGCGGCGACGCGCCCGCTCCTCGGCACTGGCGGTCAGGAAAATCTTCAGCGGCGCCTCGGGAAATACCACCGTGCCCATGTCGCGGCCATCGGCTACCAGACCCGGCGGTTCCTGAAACGCCCGCTGGCGCTGCAGCAGCGCATCACGCACGGCCGGCAGCGCGGCAACCTGGGAGGCCCAGGAACCGACTTGTTCGTTACGCAAGTCATCGGTCACATCGTCCCCTTCCAGGATGATGCGCTGGGGATGACCTTCCGTCGCAGCGACGAACTGCACATCAAGGTGCGCCGCCAGCAGCTTCAGGGATTCTTCGTTGGTGAGATCGACGCCGTGGTTGCGCGCGGCAAATGCCAGCAGGCGGTACAGCGCGCCGGAATCCAGCAGGCACCAGCCCAGGCGCTTGGCCAGGATGCCGGCGATCGTGCCTTTGCCCGAGCCGCTTGGCCCGTCGATGGTAATCACCGGTGCTTTGATATTCACAATTGAGCCTCTTGGGCAACACGGATGCCGACTTGGGCACACAGTGTAAGAAAGTTCGGAAAAGACGTAGCAACATTGGCGCAGTCACGGATACGAATCGGCGCCGTTGCCCGCAGCGAAGCCACGCTGAACGCCATGGCGATCCGGTGATCGCCATGGGCATGCACTTCGCCACCGCCCATCAGGCCACCGTCAATGATAATCCCATCGGGGGTGGGTTCACACTTCACGCCAAGGGCGAGCAGACCGTCGGCCATGACCTGGATACGGTCGGACTCCTTGACCCGCAATTCTTGTGCACCACGCAGGACGGTTCGCCCTTCAGCGCAGGCAGCAGCCACAAACAGCACAGGAAATTCATCGATTGCCAACGGCACCAGCGCTTCGGGGATCTCGATCCCTTTCAACGCGGCCGCCCGCACCCGCAGGTCGGCCACCGGTTCGCCGCCCACTTCGCGCGGATTTTCCAGGCGGATATCCGCGCCCATCAGCCGCAGGATATCGATCACCCCGGTGCGCGTCGGATTGATGCCGACATGCTCCAGCAACAGCTCGGAACCTTCCGCGATTGACGCCGCCACCAGGAAAAATGCCGACGAGGAAATATCCCCCGGCACTTCAATATGGGTGGCGACCAGCGCATGGCCCGACTCGACCGTCGCCGTTGCACCCACGACCTCTACCGGATAACCGAAACCGCGCAGCATGCGCTCGGTATGGTCGCGGGTCGGTGCCGGCTCGGTGACGGACGTCTTGCCCTCGGCATACAGGCCCGCCAGCAGCAGGCAGGATTTGACCTGCGCACTGGCCATCGGCAGCACATACGTCAGGCCTTTCAACTTCTGGCCACCACGGATGGTCAGCGGTGGGCGCCCTTCCGGCCCGGTTTCGATCACCGCGCCCATCTTCCGCAGCGGCTCGGCCACGCGGTTCATCGGGCGCTTGGACAACGAAGCATCACCGGTCAGCACGCTGTCGAAGGCCTGTGCGGCGAGCAAGCCGGACAGCAGGCGCATGGACGTGCCGGAGTTACCGAGATAAATCGGCCCCGGCGCCGGCTTCAAACCATGAAGCCCGACACCATGAATGGTCACGCGCCCGTGGTGCGGCCCCTCGATCACCACGCCCATGTCGCGAAACGCCTGCAAGGTCGCCAGGGCATCTTCACCCTCAAGGAAACCTTCGACTTCGGTCACGCCCTCGGCCAACGAACCGAGCATGATCGACCGATGGGAGATCGACTTGTCGCCCGGCACCCGGATACGCCCGCTCAAGCGGCCGCCCGGGTTGGCGAGGAAAGTCAGGTCGTCGGCGTTCACTGCGGTTTCCATGTAGGCCCGGCGTGCCAGGATCTTGCTGAAATGTTCACGCGCCACCCGCGCACGGGTAAACACGCCCAATAATTGGTGGCCATCCCCGGCATCGACCGCGTCGCGCAAGGCGTCAAGGTCGCTGCGGAAGGTGTCCAGGGTGCGCAACACGGCCTCGCGGTTGGCGAGGAAGATGTCGTGCCACATCACCGGGTCGCTGCCGGCGATCCGCGTGAAATCGCGAAAGCCACCGGCGGCATAGCGGAAAATCTCGAGGTTTTCGTTGCGTTTGGCCAACGAATCCACCAATCCGAACGCCAGCAGATGGGGCAGATGACTGGTCGCCGCCAGCACTTCGTCGTGGCGCTCGACCTGCATATGCTCGACATCCGCGCCCAGCTCGCGCCACAGACGGTCGACCACGGCCAAGGCCGCCGGATCGGTTTGCGCCAGCGGCGTCAGAATCACTTTATGCCGACGGAACAACTGCGCATTGGACGCTTCCACCCCGCTCTGCTCGGAACCGGCAATCGGATGGCCCGGCACAAAACGCGCGGGCATCTCGCCAAACGCCTGCTGCGCCGCCCGCACCACATTGCCCTTGGCACTGCCGACGTCGGTGAGGATCGCCTGGCCGAGGTCCATGCCGGCCAGCACCGCCAGCAACTTCTCCATGGCCAGGATCGGCACGGCGAGCTGGATCACATCGGCGCCCTGGCATGCGCGCGCCAGGTCGGTTTCACAGCGATCGACGACACCCAGCTCAACCGCCAACTTGCACGATTGCGGGTCCAGGTCCACGCCGACCACTTCGCCACACAACCCGCTCTCACGCAGGCCCTTGGCGAAGGAACCACCGATCAACCCCAGACCGACCACCACCAGGCGACCGATCATAGGCACAGCAGGTTGCAATGCAGTGACATCAACCACGGGCCAGAACCTTGGCCAGCGCCTCCAGGAAGCGGCTGTTCTCAGCCGGCAGACCGACGGTGATGCGCAGGTGGTTCGGCATGCCGTAGTTGGCCACCGGACGCACGATCACGCCTTCGCGCAGCAAGCCCTGGAACACCGGGGCCGCCACTTGGCCGAGATCGACGCAGATGAAGTTGCCCTTGGACGGAATCCAGCCCAGGCCCAGCTCACGAAAGCCTGCCTGCAACTGCAGCATGCCGCTTTCGTTGATGCGACGCCCTTCTTCCAGGTACTCGGCATCCTGCAACGCTGCGCAGGCCGCCGCCAGGGCAAGGCTGTTGACGTTGAACGGCTGACGCACACGGTTGAGCACATCGGCCACCACCGCCGTCGACAGGCCGTAGCCGACGCGCAGCGACGCCAGGCCATAAGCCTTGGAGAACGTGCGCGAGACCAGCAGGTTCGGGTAGGCCGCGAGGAAATCCAGGCCGTCGGGCAGGTCGCTGCCTTCGGCGTACTCGATGTAGGCCTCGTCCAGCACCACCAGCACATGTTCCGGCACATCCTGTAGGAAGTCGTTCAGTGCCTGTGCATCGAACCAGGTGCCGGTCGGGTTGTTCGGGTTGGCGATAAACACGACGCGGGTCTGTGCATCGATCGCCGCCAGCATGGCCGGCAGGTCGTGACCCCAGTCCTTGGCAGGAATCACCCGCGCATCGGCACCGACGGCCTGGGTGACGATCGGGTAGACCGCAAACGCGTGCTCGCTGAACACGGCGTTCAGGCCGGGCGCCAGATAGGCACGACCGACCAGTTCAAGAATGTCGTTGGAGCCGTTGCCCAGGGTCACCTGATTCAGCTCGACCCCGCACTTCTGCGCCAGCAGGGACTTGAGGGCAAAACCGTTGCCATCCGGATAACGGGTCAGCTCGGCCAGCTCTTCACGAATCGCCGCCAGCACCTTGGGGCTTGGACCCAGAGGGTTCTCGTTACTGGCCAGCTTGACGATCTTCGCCGGGTCCAGGTTCAACTCACGCGCCAGCTCGTCCACAGGCTTGCCTGGAACGTAAGGCGACAGTTGTTGCACGCCCGGCTGCGCCAGGGCGAGGAAGTTGCCACTCATGTTAACGCCTCACAAAACCGCTTTCGGGTAAGAGCCCAGCACCTTGAGTGCCACGGCTTCCTGACTGATTTTCTCGAGCACGCTTTTGACCAGCGGATCGCGGTGATGGCCGATGAAGTCGATAAAAAACACGTAGGTCCATTTACCGCTGCGCGAAGGACGAGTCTCGATGCGCGTCAGGTCAATCCCGTTGTCGTGGAACGGCACCAGCAGTTCATGCAGCGCGCCGGGCTTGTTGCTCATGGAGACGATGATCGAGGTCTTGTCGTCGCCAGTCGGCGGCACTTCCTGGCTGCCGATCATCAAGAAGCGCGTGGAGTTGTCCGGGCGGTCTTCGATTTTTTCGGCCAGGCGCGTCAGGCCGTACAGGCCCGCCGCCATATCGCCGGCAATCGCCGCCGAGTTCCACTCGCCCTTGACCCGCTTGGCCGCTTCGGCGTTGCTGGACACCGCCACGCGCTCGACATTCGGGTAATGGGCATCCAGCCACTTGCGGCACTGGGCCAGGGACTGGGCGTGGGAGTAGATGCGGCTGATGCTGTCGGTCTTGGTGTTTTCACCCACCAGCAAATGGTGGTGGATGCGCAGTTCGACTTCGCCGCAGATCACCATGTCGTGCTCAAGGAAGCTGTCCAGGGTGTGGTTGACCGCGCCTTCGGTGGAGTTTTCCACCGGCACCACGCCAAAATTCACCGCGCCGGCCGCCACTTCACGGAACACTTCGTCGATCGCTGCCATCGGCTTGCTGATCACCGCGTGACCGAAGTGCTTCATCGCTGCCGCCTGGGTGAAGGTGCCTTCAGGGCCGAGGTAAGCCACTTTCAGCGGCTGCTCGAGCGCCAGGCAGGAAGACATGATTTCACGGAACAACCGCGCCATCTCTTCGTTACCCAACGGCCCCTTGTTGCGCTCCATCACGCGCTTGAGCACCTGAGCTTCACGCTCCGGACGGTAGAACACCGGCACTTCGCCTTCCGCCAGGGACGCCATCTTCACCCGCGCCACTTCCTGGGCACAGCGCGCGCGCTCACTGATCAGCTCCAGGACTTTCTCGTCCAGGCTGTCAATGCGTACACGCAGGGCCTTGAGTTCTTGCTCAGACATTAGCCGTGTTCCTTTTCGAACTCTGCCATGTAGGCCACCAACGCGTTGATGGCATTGATATCGACAGCGTTATAGATGGAGGCGCGCATGCCGCCCACCGAACGGTGACCCTTGAGGTTCAGCAGGCCGCGCGCCTCGGCACCGGCCAGGAACGGCTTGTCCAGACGGTCGTCGGCCAGGCGGAACGGTACGTTCATCCACGAGCGGTCGGTCAGGTTGATCGGGTTGCTGTACAAACCGCTGGCGTCGATGAAGTCGTACAGGGTGCGCTTCTTCACTTCGTTGAGCTTGCCCATGGCGGCAACGCCGCCCTGCTCTTTGAGCCACTCGAACACCAGGCCCGAGAGGTACCAGGCAAACGCCGGCGGCGTGTTGTACATCGAGCCGTTGTCGGCCGCGACCTTGTAGTTGAGCATGGTCGGGCACAGCGAGCGGGCGCGACCGAGCAGGTCTTCACGGACGATGTTGACCAGGATGCCGCTCGGGCCGATGTTCTTCTGCGCGCCGGCGTAGATCATGCCGTACTTGGACACATCGATCGGCCGCGAGAGAATGTCCGAAGACATGTCGCACACCAGCGGCACGTCACCCACTTGCGGCACCCAGTCGAATTCCAGGCCGCCAATGGTTTCGTTGGCCACGTAGTGTACGTAGGCCGCGTCCTTCGACAGCTTCCACTCGTTCTGACCTGGAATCGCGAAGTAATCGTAAGGCTTGGCGGTACCGGCGACGTTGACGTTGCCGTAGCGCGCAGCTTCTTCGATGGCTTTCTGCGACCAGATACCGGTGTCGATGTAATCGGCCGTGCCGTCTTCGGGCAGCAGGTTCAGCGGCACTTGGGCGAACTGCTGGCTCGCGCCGCCCTGCAGGAACAGCACCTTGTAGTCGGAGGGAATGTCCAGCAAGTCGCGCAGGTCCTGCTCGGCCTTGGTGGCGATGGACACGAACTCATCACTGCGATGGCTCATTTCCATCACAGAGAGGCCTTTTCCATGCCAATCGAGGAGTTCACCCTGCGCGCGCTGCAGGACTGCTTCAGGAAGCGCCGCGGGACCGGCACAGAAGTTATAGGCTCTCTTGCTCACATCCAATCTCACTCTGATCTGGTGGGGGTGGTGCAATAAATCGAATATTAACTGCTAACGCTGCCTGTAGGAGCGGGCTTGCCCGCGAAAAACGCAAGATCACCGCGTTTATCCAGGATGCACGCGTTATCGTTGACGATTTTCGCGGGCAAGCCCGCTCCTACAGGGGGAGCATTGATATTTCAAAGGTGACAAACAACAAGGGGCGAATCTTCATCCGCCCCCCTGTTTGTCCGCTTATTCCTGCGGTTCTTCTTCGTCTGCGGCAGCGTCGAGGGTCGGCTCGTCGACGCTGTCATCGCCGGTTGCGATCACCTCGCCGTCAAATGCCTCGCCTTCCAGCTCTTCGCCTTCGACTTCCGACGGTTCCTGGACGCGTTCCAAGCCAACCAGCGTTTCGTCGTTGGCCAGCTTGATCAGCGTCACGCCCTGGGTGTTACGGCCCAGGCTCGATACTTCAGCGACACGGGTACGCACCAGGGTGCCCTGGTCGGAAATCAGCATGATCTCCTCGCCATCGAGCACCTGTACCGCGCCGACCAGACGGCCGTTGCGGTCGTTGCTGACCATGGCGATAACGCCCTGGCCGCCACGCTTGTACTCCGGGAACTCGCTGATGGCGGTGCGCTTGCCATAACCACGCGCCGAAGCGGTGAGGATCTGGCTGCCTTCTTCCGGGATCAACATGGAAATCAGCTTCTGCCCTTCCGGCAGGCGCATCCCACGCACACCGCGGGCGGTACGGCCCATGGCACGCACGTCGGATTCTTTGAAGCGCGTCACTTTGCCGCCATCGGAGAACAGCATGACTTCACGCTCGCCATCGGTGATGGCTGCGGAGATCAACACGTCGCCTTCATCCAGCTCCAGGGCGATCAGGCCCACGCTGCGTTGACGGCTGAAGGATTCCAGCGGGGTCTTCTTCACGGTGCCCTTGGCGGTGGCCATGAAGATGAAGTGACCTTCGGTGTATTCATCGACCGGCAGCATGGTGGTGATGTACTCATCACTGTCCAGCGGCAGCAGGTTGACCAGCGGACGCCCACGGGCGGCACGGGAGGCTTCCGGGATTTCGTAGGTTTTCAGCCAGTACACCTTGCCCTTGCTGGAGAACAGCAGCAGCGTGGTGTGGCTGTTGGCGACCAGCAGGTGAGCGATGTAGTCCTCATCCTTGACGCCGGTAGCCGATTTGCCTTTACCGCCACGACGCTGGGCCTGGTACGCAGCCAATGGCTGGGTCTTGGCATAGCCACCGTGGGAGATGGTCACGACGCGCTCTTCTTCCGGGATCATGTCACCCAGGGTCAGGTCGAGACGCGCATCGAGGATTTCGGTGCGGCGCACGTCGCCGTATTCGGCGCGGATCACTTCCAGTTCTTCGCGGATCACTTCCATCAGGCGCACGGCGCTGTTGAGGATGCGGATCAGCTCGCCGATCTGGTTGAGGATCTCCTGGTACTCGGCCAGCAGCTTCTCGTGCTCCAGACCGGTCAGGCGGTGCAGGCGCAGTTCGAGGATGGCCTGGGCCTGTTCCGGCGACAGGAAGTACTTGCCGTCGCGCAGACCGTATTGCGGGTCGAGGGTCTCGGGACGGCAGGAATCGGCGCCGGCGCGTTCAACCATCGCCACCACGGCGCTGGATTCCCACGGCATCTTGATCAGCGCTTCCTTGGCTTCCGACGGGGTCGGCGAAGCCTTGATCAGGGCGATGACCGGGTCGATGTTCGACAGCGCAACCGCCTGGCCTTCCAGGATGTGGCCGCGCTCGCGGGCCTTGCGCAGTTCGAACACGGTGCGGCGGGTCACGACTTCGCGACGGTGACGGACGAAGGCTTCCAGCAGATCCTTGAGGTTCAGGATGCGCGGGCGACCGTCGATCAGGGCCACGACGTTGATACCGAACACGCTTTGCAGCTGGGTCTGGGCGTAGAGGTTGTTGAGGATCACCTCAGGCACTTCGCCACGACGCAGCTCGATCACGACGCGCATACCGTCCTTGTCGGACTCGTCGCGCAGCTCGGTGATGCCTTCGAGCTTCTTCTCCTTGACCAGCTCGGCGATCTTCTCGATCAGACGCGCCTTGTTCAACTGGTAAGGCAGCTCGGTGATGACGATCTGCTGGCGGCCACCGACCTTGTCGATGTCTTCGATGATCGAGCGGGCGCGCATGTAAATGCGGCCACGGCCGGTGCGATAGGCTTCGATGATGCCGGCGCGACCGTTGATGATCGCGGCGGTCGGGAAGTCCGGGCCCGGGATGTATTGCATCAGCTCATCGACGGTCAGCTCGGGGTTGTCGATGAGGGCCAGGCAACCGTCGATGACTTCACCGAGGTTGTGCGGCGGGATGTTGGTGGCCATGCCCACGGCGATACCGCTGGAGCCGTTGACCAGCAGGTTGGGAATACGGGTTGGCATGACCGCCGGGATCATTTCGGTGCCGTCGTAGTTCGGCACCCAGTCCACGGTTTCTTTGTGCAGGTCGGCCAGCAGCTCGTGCGCCAGCTTGGTCATGCGGACTTCGGTGTATCGCATGGCCGCGGCGTTGTCGCCGTCGACCGAACCGAAGTTGCCCTGGCCGTCTACCAGCAGGTAGCGCAGGGAAAACGGCTGGGCCATCCGAACGATGGTGTCGTACACCGCAGTGTCGCCGTGAGGGTGATACTTACCGATCACGTCACCGACAACACGGGCAGATTTCTTGTACGGCTTGTTCCAGTCGTTACCCAGCTCGCTCATCGCGAACAGCACACGCCGGTGCACGGGCTTCAAGCCATCGCGCGCATCAGGCAGTGCCCGACCGACAATTACGCTCATCGCGTAGTCGAGGTAGGACTGTTTCAGCTCGTCTTCGATATTGACCGGGAGGATTTCTTTGGCCAGTTCGCCCATGAGAAGCCTGATTCCTTTTTCGGGTGAAACCTCGTCACATCCATATGGGACGAACGAAGCTCGCCGCTGCCGGCATGGTGCCTGGCAACGACTTACGACAAATCAACGAGTTATGACACGGATCTGCACGTTAAAGGCAGCCCCTCGGGGCGACCCTGGAAACCGCCGGATGTTATCACAATCGCCGCCACGCACCTATCCCCCTGATGGGCATGGAGCATAGTAAGTTGACGGATGACAGGCTTGAGGACGACGAGAGGGGCTTAGAGCCGGGGTGGCGCTGTTTTTGCGCGGCAGATCCGAAGAAACCATGGCCTTTCAAGGCCAATCGGGAGCAAGCCCCCTGCCACACTCAAATTGTGAACACCGTCAAATGTGGGAGGGAGCTTGCTCCCGATGGCAATCTAACAACCACCAAAGCCCTCAATGCAGGCGTTTACGGCACATCAACTTGGCGAGCTTGGCCGTGTCAGGCCGTTCGACAACACCCTTTTCGGTCACGATCACGTCGATCAAGTCGGCCGGGGTCACATCAAACACCGGATTGAAGGCATTCACATCCGCAGCAAAACGCTGCCCGGCGACGTCCAGCAACTCGCCCGCAGCGCGCTCTTCCAGGGCCACGTCATCGCCGGAGGCCATCATCAGGTCCAGGGTCGAACTCGGCGCCACCACCATGAAACGCACGCCATGGTGCATCGCGCAGACCGCCAATTGGTAAGTGCCGATCTTGCCGATCACATCACCGTTGGCCGCAATGCAGTCGGCGCCGACGATCACCCAGGTCACACCTTTGGTCTTGAGGATATGCGCGCCCGCCGAGTCGGCATTGACCGTGACGGGCAGCCCCTCGCCAGCCAATTCCCACGCCGTCAGCCGCGAACCTTGCAACCATGGCCGGGTTTCGTTGACATAGACCTGCTCGACCAGACCCTCCAGGAAGGCCGCGCGGATCACGCCGAGGGCCGTGCCGACGCCTCCCGTGGCCAGGGCGCCTGCGTTGCCATGGGTCAGGATCGCCTGGGCGTTGCCCTGGTGCTTGCGAATCCGCTCGACGCCCAACTGGGCCATGACGACGTTGGCTTCGCGGTCGCTCTCATGGATCGCGATGGCTTCGGCCTCCAGCACCGCCAGCGGATCGGCGTGCTGTTTGAGACGGTCCAGGCGGTCGCGCATGCGTTTGAGGGCCCAGAGCAGGTTTGCGCCGGTCGGGCGGGTATCGGCCAAAAGTGCGTAGTCTTCTTCCCATCCAGCCTGCCAGTCATCGCCCTCGGCGATCCGTTCGCGGGCGGCGAGTACCAGGCCGTAGGCGGCACTGATGCCGATGGCCGCTGCGCCGCGCACGACCATCGAGCGTATGGCCGCGGCCACTTCATCGACCGTGGAGCAGGTCACCCAGCTTTCCCGGGACGGCAAAACACGCTGGTCGAGCAGGTGCAGTGCGCCATCGCGCCAATCGATGGCCTTCACTTTCTCCGCAGCCAACAGTCGATCGCGCATCCCTCACCCCGCACTCATGAACAAAAGCCGCCGATTATAGCGATCCGCCAGCCAGGACGCTCGGGTATACTTCGCCCTTCTTTTATTGCTGCCCGGGAAGAAGCCTGCGATGACCTCCACTGCCGCCCCGCTCGACTTATTGCTACTGCCGACGTGGCTGGTACCTGTCGAACCCGCCGGCGTGGTGCTCAAGGAGCATGGCCTGGGCATCCGCGATGGGCGCATTGCCTTTATCGGCCCGCGGGCCGCGGCGCTGAAACTTTCCGCCAGTGAAGTGCGCGAGCTGCCGGGCATGCTGCTCAGCCCCGGCCTGATCAACGCCCACGGCCACGCGGCGATGACCCTGTTTCGCGGCCTGGCCGATGACCTGCCGCTGATGACCTGGCTGGAAAAACACATCTGGCCCGCCGAGACCAAGTGGGTCGATGAAGCCTTCGTGCGCGACGGCACCGACCTGGCCATCGCCGAACAGCTCAAGGGGGGCATTACTTGCTTCTCGGACATGTACTTCTTTCCCAAGGTCGCCAGTGATTGCGTCCACAACAGCGGGATGCGCGCGCAGATCGCGATTCCGATCCTCGACTTCCCGATTCCCGGCGCCAGCAGCGCCGACGAGGCGATTCGCCAGGGCATCGAGTTGTTCGGCGACCTCAAGCATCACCCGCGCATCAAGATCACCTTCGGCCCCCACGCGCCCTACACCGTGAGCGACGCCAACCTGGAAAAGATCCGGGTGATCGCCGAGGAGCTGGACGCGGCGATCCATATGCATGTGCACGAGAGCGCGTTCGAGGTACAACAGTCTGTCGAGCAGACCGGCGAACGCCCATTGGCGCGCCTCGGCCGGCTTGGCCTGCTGGGCCCGCGCTTTCAGGCTGTTCACATGACCCAAATCAGCGAGGACGACCTGGCTTTGCTGGTAGAAAGCAACACCAGCGTCATCCATTGCCCGGAATCGAACCTGAAACTGGCCAGCGGCTTCTGCCCGGTGGAGCGTCTGTGGCAGGCTGGCGTCAATGTGGCCATCGGTACCGATGGCGCCGCCAGCAACAATGACCTCGACCTGCTGGGCGAAACCCGTACCGCCGCGATGCTGGCCAAGGCCGTCTCCGGTTCGGTGACCGCCCTGGATGCCCACCGTGCCTTGCGCATGGCGACCCTCAACGGCGCCCGCGCCATGGGCCTGGAGGGCGAGATTGGCTCGCTGGAGGTCGGCAAGGCGGCGGATATCGTCGCCTTTGATCTTTCGGGGCTGGCGCAACAACCGATCTACGATCCGGTCTCACAGCTTATATATGCCACCGGACGCGATAGCGTGAAACACCTTTGGGTCGCCGGCAAGCAGTTGCTCGACAACCGGCAGTTGACCCGCATGGATGAACCACAGTTGACCGCCATGGCCATTGCCTGGGGCCAGCGCATCAGCGGGCACCGCGAATAACGCCGGTCCTGAACCCGGGTTCAGGGCCGACAAACCGATTTATCCGATTTAGAGGAACCACCATGAGCAACGTCGACCACGCCGAAATCGCCAAATTCGAAGCCCTGGCCCACCGCTGGTGGGACCGCGAAAGCGAGTTCAAACCCCTGCACGACATCAACCCGCTGCGGGTCAACTGGATTGACGAACGCATCAACCTGGCCGGCAAGAAGGTGCTGGACGTCGGTTGCGGCGGCGGCATCCTCAGCGAAGCCATGGCCCAGCGCGGCGCCACCGTGCTGGGGATCGACATGGGCGAAGCGCCGTTGGCCGTGGCCCAGTTGCATCAGTTGGAATCCGGGGTGAACGTCGAATACCGCCAGATCACCGCCGAAGCCCTGGCCGAGGAAATGCCCGAGCAGTTCGACGTGATCACCTGCCTGGAAATGCTCGAACACGTACCGGACCCCTCCTCGGTGATCCGCGCCTGCTTCCGCATGGTCAAGCCCGGCGGCCAGGTGTTCTTCTCCACGATCAACCGCAACCCCAAGGCCTACCTGTTCGCAATCATCGGCGCCGAATACATCATGAAGCTGCTGCCGCGCGGCACCCACGACTTCAAGAAATTCATCCGCCCTTCCGAGCTGGGCGCCTGGAGCCGTCAGGCCGGGCTGAGCGTCAAGGACATCATCGGCCTGACCTACAACCCGCTGACCAAGCACTACAAGCTGGCCAGCGACGTCGACGTCAACTACATGATCCAGACCCTGCGCGAGGAGTAAGCCTGTGAAGTTGCGAGCGGTTCTCTTCGATATGGACGGTACCCTGCTGGACACTGCGCCGGACTTTATCGCCATCTGCCAGGCCATGCGCGCCGACCGTAACCTGGCGCCGATCAACGACCAGCATATCCGCGATGAAATCTCCGGCGGCGCGCGGGCGATGGTCGCCGTGACCTTCTCGATGGACCCGGAATCCCCGGGCTTTGAAGAACTGCGCCTGGAGTTCCTCGAGCGCTACCTCAAGGGCTGCGCGATCCACAGCGCGTTGTTCGACGGGATGGCCGAGCTGCTGGCAGACATCGAAAAATCCAAGCTGATCTGGGGCGTGGTCACCAACAAACCGCTGCGGTTTGCCGAGCCGATCATGCAGCAGCTGGGCCTGGCCGAGCGCTCGGCGCTGCTGATCTGCCCAGACCACGTGACGAACAGCAAGCCGCACCCGGAGCCGTTGATCCTAGCGTGCCAGATGCTCAACCTGGACCCGGCCAGCGTGCTGTTCGTCGGCGATGACCTGCGCGACATCGAGTCCGGCCGCGACGCCGGCACCCGCACGGCGGCGGTCACCTATGGCTACATCCACCCGGACGACAACCCACGTCACTGGGGCGCGGATGTGGTGGTGGATCACCCGCTGGAATTGCGCAAGGTGCTGGATAACGCGCTGTGCAGTTGCTGATGCTTGACCGGTCTTGCTGACCCATGAAGATCTAATGTGGGAGGGGGATCTTCAGTGTTTTCCAGCTCGGTGTTGGTCACCTAGTGAATTTTGTCGAGGCTATTTATGTTTGATTACTCTGCACGTCCCGAACTGCTCAAAGGCCGCGTCATCCTGGTGACCGGTGCCGGTCGCGGGATTGGCGCGGCGGCGGCGAAAACCTATGCCGCCCATGGCGCGACCGTGCTGTTGCTGGGCAAGACCGAAGCCAACCTGGCCCAGGTGTACGACGAGATCGAAGCCGCCGGCCACCCGCAACCGGTGGTGATCCCGTTCAACCTGGAGACCGCCCTGCCCCATCAATACGATGAGCTGGCGGCGATGATCGAAAAGGAATT
Organism: Pseudomonas sp. GV105; assembly: GCF_003058185.1. NCBI lineage: Bacteria > Pseudomonadati > Pseudomonadota > Gammaproteobacteria > Pseudomonadales > Pseudomonadaceae > Pseudomonas > Pseudomonas sp. GV105. The sequence goes on along the minus strand of NZ_QBUF01000002.1, from coordinate 217,076 downwards.
CGGCCACCTCGACGGCCTGCTGCACAACGCCTCGATCATCGGCCCACGCACGCCGATCGAGCAGTTGTCCGGTGAGAACTTCATGCGGGTGATGCACATCAACGTCAACGCGATGTTCATGCTGACCAGCACGCTGTTGCCGCTGCTCAAGCTGTCCCAGGACGCCTCGGTGGTGTTCACTTCCAGCAGCGTCGGGCGCAAGGGCCGGGCGTATTGGGGTGCCTATGGCGTATCGAAATTCGCCACCGAAGGCCTGATGCAAACCCTGGCCGACGAGCTCGACACCGTTGCGCCAGTACGGGCCAACAGCATCAACCCCGGCGCCACGCGCACCAGCATGCGGGCCCAGGCGTACCCGGGGGAAAACCCGGCCGACAACCCGGCGCCGGAAGACATCATGCCGGTGTACCTGTACCTGATGGGGCCGGACAGCAGCGGGATCAACGGGCAAGCGTTCGACGCGCAGTAACGGCCGACACATGTGGGAGGGGGCTTGCCCCCGATAGCGGTGGGTCAGTCACAGATGCAGTGACTGACACCCTGCTATCGGGGGCAAGCCCCCTCCCACATTTATTTAGCGGTGTTCTTTAGTTTTTCACGACTTCCTCGAGGGTGAAGCGACCCAATGGGTTTTGCAGGAAGTTGCTCACATTCTTGCGTGAGATGTTGATGTACGGGCTGTAGTACAGGTCGATCCAGTTCACATCCTGTTTCGCCAGTTTCTGCAGGTCGACATACATCTGCTCACGCTTGGCCGGGTCGGCCTCGATGCGTGCGGCGGCGACCAGTTCCTTGACCTTGTCGTTCCTGTAGCGGGTCATGTAGTTCTTGTTGGTGTCGTGGCCCAGCACGAAGGTGGTCTTCTGGTCCGGGTCGAGGATGTCGTTGGTCCAGTACATCACCGAAATATCGTAATCACCGTCCACCAGCATCTGCCAGCTTTGGGTCGGGTCGACTTTCTGCAGGTTGGCCGTCACGCCGACCTTGGCCAACTGGTCCTTGATGATCACCGCGATCTGCTCGTCGGCTTCGTTGCCGGCGTTGACCACGTAGTTCAACTTCAAGTCCTTGGCACCGGCGTCGGCCAGCAGTTTCTTCGCCGCGGTCGGGTCATACGGGCGCTGCAGGTTGTTGGCGTAGTGGTACAACGAACCTTTGGGGATGTAGGAATAAGCCACGGTGCCTTGACCGTAAGTGGCCGTCTTTACCAGCGATTGTTTGTCGATGGCCATGTCCAGCGCCTGGCGTACTTCCGGCTTGGCCAGCAGGCCATGCTCGTGGTTGATCAGCAGGTGATCTTCGCGGGTGGACGGGTCGGAATGGATCACCACGTTTTTGTCTTTCTTCAGTTCTTCAACCCGGGAGAACGGTACGAAGATCGCCGTGTCCAGCTCGTTGTTCTGCACCATACGCATGCGCGTGTTGTCGTCGGTCACCGAGACCCACTCCACGCCATCCAGGCTGACGTTCCCGGCCTGCCAGAAGTTCGGGTTTTTCTTCAGGATCACCCGATCGCCCTTGCGCCATTCGCCCACGGTAAACGCGCCGGAGGTCACCGGGTTTTCCGCGTAGGCGTCTTCGCCCATTTTGCTCATGGCCTTTTCCGACAGGATCGACACCGTCGGCGACGCCAGTTGCGAGAGGAAGGCGACCGCCGGGGTCTTCAGCGTCACCACCAGGGTTTGCGGGCCGGCGGCCTTGGCCGTGTCGATCAGGCTGAACGGGTCGCTCCACAGCGAGGCCTTGTTGTCGCGGATGCGCAACAGGCTGAACGCCGCATCCTCTGCGGTGATCGGCGAGCCATCCGAGAACTTCGCCGCACGCAGCTTGAAGGTGTAGGTCAGGCCGTCCTTGGAAATCTCCCAGCTTTCAGCCAGCCCCGGCTCCATCTTGGTGCCCAGGTTGTCCACGCGCACCAGGGTGTCGTAGACGTTGGCAAAGACCCAGGTGTCGCGGTTTTGCGCGCTTTTGATCGGATCGAACGTGGTGCTGTCTTCCCGGCAACCGATGGTGAGAACACCGGCGGCCTGGGCAAGACCGGCGGTCAGCGACCAGGCGGTCAATGTGGCGGCGGCGAGCAACTTCAAGTGGCGCGATTGCATGTCATAACTCCTTGTTTATAACGGCGGTTGTTCAAGAATGGCAGGGGTCAAAGCAAAGGTTCTTCAAGCACGCAACTGTACCGATGCTCGTGCAGGAAATGGGTCGGCGGCAACACCACGGAACACACGGTCTGGGCATACCGGCAACGCGGGTGAAAAGCACAGCCTGTAGGCAAATTCAGCGGGCTCGGCGGCTCGCCGGGCAAGGGCTCCGTGGGCAACGGCCGATGCGGATCGATCTCGGGAATCGCCTGGATCAACGCCGCCGTATACGGGTGACGCGGTGAAGTGAAGACCGCTTCCACCGGCCCCTCCTCGACGATCTGGCCCAGGTACATCACCGCCACGCGGTCGCACAGGCGGCGCACGATGGCCAGGTCATGGGCGATGAACAGGATCGCCAGGTTCATGCGCTGTTGCAGTTCCAGCAACAGGTTGATGATCTGTCCCTGGATCGAGACATCCAGTGCCGCCACGCATTCATCGGCAACGATCAAGCGCGGCTCCACCGCCAGCGCCCGGGCGATGCCGACTCGCTGGCACTGGCCGCCGCTGAGGGAGCCGGGCTTGCGAGCGGCCAATTCAGGGCGCAGGCCGACCAGCTCGAGTAATTCGTCGACACGCCGCGCGATCTGCTGCGGCGCGACTTTGCGCTGCACCCGCAACACTTCGGCAAGGGTTTCGCCGATGGTGTGGCGTGGGTTCAGCGCGGCATACGGGTCTTGGAAGATCATCGCGGTTTCATGGCGCAGGCGGGCGATGTCGACGGCGCTGCCGTGGGCCATGTCGATGCCGTCGAACAGCACCTGCCCGGCGCTGATCGGGTTGAGGTGCAGAATCGCCCGGCCGAGGGTACTTTTGCCGCTGCCGGATTCGCCCACCAGCCCCAGGGTCTCGCCCGCCGCCAGGTTCAGCGACACACCGTTGACCGCCCTCACCCACTGTTTGTGCAGGCCGAACATCCCGCTGCCGGACGCGGCAAACCGCACCTCCAGGTCCTTGATCTGCAACAGGCTCATGGGCGATCTCCCAACGGATAGTGACAGGCCACCCGCGCACCTTCCGGCAAGCGTTCGCGACACAGGCTGCCGACTTGCGGGCAACGCGGGTGGAAGCGGCACCCGACGGGCAACGCATCGAGCAACGGCGGCTGGCCAGCAATGGTGCGCAGCAAGGCGTGGCCGCTGCTGTGGGCCGGCTGGCAATCGATCAGCCCCGCGGTGTACGGGTGTCGGGGATGGGCGAGCAACTCGTATTTACTGGCGTGCTCGCACAGGCGCCCGGCGTACATCACCGCGATGGTGTCGCAGGTTTGCGCCACCACGCCGAGGTCGTGAGTGATCATGATGATCGACAAGCCACGCTGGTCGCGCAGCTCCAGCAACAGCCGCAGGATTTGCGCCTGCACGGTCACATCGAGGGCCGTGGTGGGTTCGTCGGCAATCAGCACTGTCGGGTTGCAGCCCAATGCCACGGCGATCATGGCGCGCTGGCGCATGCCGCCGGAAAACTCGTGAGGGTAGTTGTCGACCCGCGCCTGGGGATCGGGAATGCCCACTTGGCGCAACACTTCGATGGCTTGCCGGCGCGCGTCTTTTTTCGACGCGCCTTGATGCAGACGGATGCCCTCGGCGATCTGTTCGCCGATACGCATCAGCGGGTCGAGGTGGCTGCTGGGGTTCTGGAAGATCATGCCCAATTGCCCGCCACGGATTGCGCGCATGCCTGCGTCGTCCAGTGGCAGCAAGTCCTGGCCGGCCAGGCGCACCGCGCCGCCCTGCACGCGCAGGTTGGGCGACGGCAACAGGCGGATCAGCCCGCGACAGGCCATGGTCTTGCCCGAGCCGCTTTCGCCTACCAGGCCGAGGATCTCGCCTTCGGCCAGGTCGAAGGAGACGCGGTCGACCAGGGTCACGTCGCGCCCGGCATTGTTGGCGATCACGCTCAGGTCGCGCACTTGCAGCAGGCTCATGGGCGCTCTCCCAACACTTGCGCCACGCCATCGGCCAGCAGGCTGAAGCCCATGGCCAGGGTCACGATGGCCAGCCCCGGAAAGGTGCAGATCCACCAGGCGGTGGTAATGAAGGCCTGCCCTTCGGCGACCATCGTCCCCCACTCGGCGGTCGGCGGTTGCACGCCCAGGCCCAGGTAACTCACCGCTGCGCCGTTGAGCAGCACCAGCACCGCGTCAGACATGGAAAACACAATCGAGCCAAACATCGCATTCGGCAGCAAGTGCCGGAACAGAATGCGCCCATGGCCAAAGCCGAGGCTTTTGGCCGCCAGGGCGAAGTCACTTTCCTTGAGCACCAGGATCTGCGAGCGGATCAACCGCGCATACGACACCCAGCCCACCAACGCCATGGCGATATAAAAACTCTTCAAGCCCGGACCGAGGATGGCCATGATTGCCAGCATCAACACCAGGAACGGGAACGCCAGGATCACGTCGATGACGCGCATGCAGACGCTGTCGAAACGCCCGCCGATATAGCCGGAGACCGCGCCGATAAAGGTACCGATCATGAACGGGAAGATCACCCCGACAATCGCTAATTGCAGGTCGATGCGTGCGCCCCAGATCACCCGCGAGAGAATATCGCGGCCATAATTATCCGTACCGAAGGGATGGCCCAGGCTCGGCCCGAGCAAGCTGAGATCGGTGTTCTGCGCGATCGGGTCGAACGGCGCGAGCCACGGCGCAAACAACGCCAGGCCCAGCCACGCCAGCAGAATCAGCAAACCCCACGCGGCGGTCAGCCGCCCGTCGCGCAAGCCAAAGCGCAGGCGCAGGCGCCATGGCGCGATCAGTGGACGAGTGCTCATTGCATCTTCACCCGTGGGTCGAGGGCGACGGTCACCACATCCGCGACGAAGTTGACCACCACCGTCGCACAGGCCAGCACCATGGCCACGCCCTGCACCACCATGTAGTCGCGGGTAAAGATGCCGCGCACCAGTAACTGGCCGATGCCGGGAATGGCGAACAGGCTTTCGATGACCACCGTGCCGCTGATCAGCCAACCGATATTCACCGCCAGCAGGTTGACCGTCGGCACCAGGGAATTGGGCAGTACATGCCGGCGAAACACCGCCGCTTCCGACAACCCGCGCGCCCGGGCAGCGGTGACATGGTCCGCCTGCAACTCCATCAACATGCTCGCCCGCAGGTTGCGCACCAGCACCGCCGACAGGGCCAGGGCGATGGTCAGGCACGGCAGGACCATATGGTGCGCCTTGTCCAGCCAGGTGCGACCGTAGCCAGACACCGGAAACAGGCCCCATTGCACGCTAAGCAGCAGGATCAGCATCAACCCCAGCCAAAATGCCGGCATACCCAGGCCGACAGTGGTGAACACGCGGATCAGGTTGTCCGCCCAGCCGCCTTTGCGCCGCGCCGCGACGGTGGCCAGCGGCACTGCGATCAGCAGCGCCAGCAGCACACTGCCGAGCACCAGCACCAGGGTCGGCTCGATACGGGTGACGATCAGCTTCAACGCATCGACCTTGTACAACAGCGATTGGCCGAGGTCGCCCTTGAGCAGGTTTTTCAAGAAGTAAAAATATTGCAGCCACAGCGGCTGGTCGAGCCCGAACTGTGCGCGGATCTTCAGCAACGCATCCGGCGTGCTGCGCGAGCCGAGCAGCGCGCGCGCCGGGTCACCGGGAATCGAGCGCACCAGCACGAAGGTGATCAGGCTGATGCCGAACAGCACCGGCAGCAATTGCAGCGGCCGGGTCAGCACGAAGCGGTAGCGCGCCAGGTTCATCCGTCAGCCTCGGTGACGAGCGAGGAAGTCCAGCAGTACCGGGAAGTACGCCTGGGGCTCTTCGTAAAATGGCATATGGCTGCTGTTGCGGAACACATGCAATTCGGCGTGCCGGGCGGCCAGTTTCATGCGCAGGGCGCAGGCCGGGGTGAGTTCGTCGTGCTGGCCGGTGGTGATCAGCATCGGCATGTTGAAATCGGCCATCTCGGCGATGCGGTTCCAGTCCTTGAGGTTGCCGATATACAGAAATTCGTTGGGACCCTGCATGGTTGCGTAAGGGCCCATGTTCCAGTCGTCAAGGGAGCGCCGGAGCGGCGCCGGCCATTCGTCCAGGCGGCACACATGGCGATAATTGAGCAAGGTGATCGCGGCCTGGTACTGCGGATGATCCAGCGTCCCCATGGCTTCATGGCGCTGCATCATCGCCACGGTTTCACTGCCGAGGGCGCCGCGCAGGCGTTCGAGTTCCTGGGAGAGGTGCGGAATGTCGCCGACGGTGTTTTCCAGGATCAGGCTTTTCAGCGCATCGGGGTAATGGATGGCGTATTCGATGCCCAGCCAGCCGCCCCAGGAATGCCCGAGCAAATGCACACGGCCCAGGCCCAGGGTTTGGCGCACGGTTTCGACTTCTTCGACATAACGGCCGATTTCCCACAGGGAAACATCGGTCGGTCTGGCTGAAGCACCGGTGCCAAGCTGGTCGAATGCAACCACTCGCAGGTCATGCTCTTTGAGCCAGCCATGGGCGTCGCGCAAATAGTCACACGGTAGCCCTGGCCCGCCGTTGAGGCACAACAGCACCTCATCGCCTTCGCCAAAGCTGTAGACCGCGAGGTCATGGCCATCGACTTGCACGGTGTACTGCTGGTCGGGGGCTATTTCACGCCACATGCATACGTTCCTTGTGTGGTATCGGCCTGGCGGGTTGCGGCCGCTTATGAGGCCATAAGCTACCGAGGATGCCGTGCATCCATAACCTAGTATTTCTTATAGGTTTGGCCTGGCAGTCCTTCGCCGGGGCGTGGCATTCTACTTGCAGCAAGTCGAGATTCATATGAATTCGGGAGCAGAACGGATGCTGGCCAAGCTAACTGCCTTCAATCACCGTCTCATGCCGGGCAGGAGCCTGGACGAGCAGATGGACAATGCGTTTATCCTAGCCCAACAGTTGGGTTTCGATGCGCTGGTGTATGACTACTCACCGGTGCCCATCGACCTCAACGGCACGTTGATCACACCTTCGGTGCTGCAACTGCGCAACACACCTTCCGATTGGCATGCCTTGTGGTGCGGCGAAGGGTTCTACCAGATCGATCCGGTGCAGCATCTGGCCTTGAATACGGTGTCGCCGTTTGTCTGGTCCTACGAGGCCAAGGCGCAGACGGCGCTGCAGAAGATCATCGACCCGTGCCACGCCCCCGTCTCGTCTTACCTGCATGACCAGCAACTGACCTGCGGCGTCAGCGTGCCGATTCATCTGCCCCGGGGCGGCTTCGCATCGTTGACCGGCTTGCGCACCGGCAAGGCGCATACGGTGCTGGAGGACGCGCAACAGAGCTTGTCGGATTTCGGCCTGATTTCCCATGCCCTGCAGGAAGCGGCCTACCCACTGTTCAGCAATGAACTACGCACCTACCCGCATATCCGTCTGACCAAACGCGAGCGCGAGTGCCTGAAATGGGCCGCCGACGGCCTGACCGCCGCCGAAATCGCCACGCAACTGAGCCGCTCGCTGGCGGTCGTCACCCTGCATCTTGCCTCGGCAATGCACAAACTGGGGGCGAAAAATCGCGTACAGGCCGTGGTGCGCGCCACTCATTACCGTTTGCTGGAAGATTGACCCTTCGGCAAAACCTAGCTGTTTTGCTAGTTACCTAAACGTCGCGTGCCGATTATCGTGTCCCTGATACTTTTTTTTCAAAGCAGGATACGAAATGGAATTCATCGAAAAAGTCCGCGAAGGGTTTGCGCCCTTCGGCCCCTATCAGACCTGGTATCGCGTCACCGGCGACCTCACCTCGGGCCGTACACCGCTGGTGATCATCCACGGCGGTCCCGGCTGCACCCATGATTACGTCGATGCCTTCAAGGACGTCGCCGCCAGTGGTCACGCCGTCATCCACTACGACCAACTGGGCAACGGCCGCTCCACGCACTTGCCCGACAAAGCCCCGTCCTTCTGGACTGTCAGCCTGTTCCTCGACGAACTGAACAACCTGCTGGACCACCTGCAAATCAGCCAGGACTACGCGATTCTCGGGCAATCCTGGGGCGGCATGCTCGGCAGCGAACACGCGATTCTGCAACCCAAGGGCCTGCGTGCGTTTATCCCGGCCAACTCGCCCACCTGCATGCGTACCTGGGTCAGCGAAGCCAACCGCCTGCGTCAGCTGCTGCCCGAAGGCGTGCATGAAACCCTGCTCAAGCATGAAGCCGCCGGCACCTACCAGGACCCGGAATACCTCGCCGCCTCGCGGATTTTCTACGACCAGCACGTCTGCCGGGTCAACCCATGGCCGGACGAGGTTGCGCGCACGTTCGCCCAGGTCGATGCAGACCCGACCGTGTACCACGCCATGAGCGGCCCGACCGAGTTCCATGTGATCGGCAGTTTGAAGGACTGGAACGTGATTGGCCGTCTGTCGGCAATCAAGGTGCCGACCCTGGTGATTTCCGGCCGGCATGACGAAGCCACGCCGCTGGTGGTCAAGCCGTTCCTGGATGAAATCGCGGATGTGCGCTGGGCGCTGTTTGAAGACTCCAGCCACATGCCCCATGTCGAAGAGCGCCAGGCGTGCATGGGGACAGTGGTGAAGTTTTTGGATGAGGCCTGTTCAGTGCCGCACAAGACCCTCAAAGCAAGCTGACGAGCAATGTGGCAGCGGGCCTGCTCATGATGGCGGTGGTTCAGTCAGCGCCTGACCGCCATCGCGAGCAAACCCGCTGCCACCGTTTCAAACCTCGCTGGTCTCGGCCTTCGCGGTTTTTCTCGGCACCTCGGCCACCAGTGGAATCTCCTTGCCTTCGGCATCGAACAGCTTGCCGCCCCTGAAGTAATCGCCTTCGCGCAAGACGGCCACATCCTGGAAACACAGGCTGCGCTCAGTCCCGGCCACAAACACCGACTGCTGGTCCGAATTGCCGGCGGTGAAGTGGTTGAACGCCAGGTTCAGCAAGATCGCCATGATCGCCGACGAACTGATGCCCGAATGGAAAATGGTCGCGAACCAGCTGGGAAAATGATCGTAGAAGCTCGGCGCGGCAATCGGGATCATGCCGAAACCGATGGACGTGGCCACGATGATCAGGTTCATGTTGTTGCGGTAATCCACCTTGGACAGTGTGCGAATACCGCTGGCCGCCACGGTGCCGAACAACACGATTCCGGCACCGCCCAACACCGAGGTCGGCACTGCCGCAATCACCCGCCCCATGAACGGCAGCAGGCCGAGGACGACCAGGAACAACCCGCCCGTCGCGACCACAAAACGACTTTTCACCCCGGTGACCGCCACCAGGCCGACGTTCTGGGCGAACGCGCTCTGGGTAAACGAACCAAAGATCGGCGCGAACAGGCTCGACAGCATGTCGGCACGCAAGCCATTGCCCAGGCGTTTGGAGTCGACTTTGGTGTCGATGATCTCGCCCACGGCCAGGATGTCCGCCGAAGTCTCCACCAGCGTCACCATCACCACAATGCACATGGAAATGATCGCGGCCACATGGAAGGTCGGCATGCCGAAATGGAACGGCGTGGGGAAGCCGAACATCGGCCCCTGGGTCACGCCGGAAAAGTCCGCCATGCCCAGGAACACCGCAATCACGGTGCCGATCACCATCGCCAGCAGGATCGATAACCGCGAGATCGTCGCGCTGCCGATCTTGCTCAGCAACAACACCAGCAACAGGGTCAACGCGGCCAGGCCGACGTTCGCCATGCTGCCGAAATCCGCCGCGCGGCTGTTGCCGCCCATGGCCCAGCGTGCGGCTACCGGCATCAGCGTCAGGCCGATGGTGGTGATCACAATGCCGGTCACCAACGGCGGGAAAAACTGGGTGATCCGCGAGAACACCGGCGTGATCAGCAGCCCGATAAACGACGCAGCCATCACCGCCCCGAGAATCGCCGGCACCCCACCGGCGCCATCACTGCCGACAATCGCCACCATCGTCGCCACGCCGGCAAACGACACGCCCTGCACCAGCGGCAACTGACAACCGAAGAACGGCAGGCCAAGGGTTTGCAACAACGTGGCCAGGCCGCCGGCAAACAGCGACGCGGCGATCAACAGGCCGATATCCGCCGGCGACAACCCGGCCGCCTGGCCGACGATCAACGGTACGGCAACGATGCCGCCGTACATGGTGAGCACATGCTGCAGGCCGTAAGCCATGTTGGCGGCGACGCCGAGATTCTCATCTTCGGGTCGTTGCGATGACGCCTTCGGGATAGTCATGGTGAGGGGTTCTCTGTTTTTGTTGTGGCGCCACTGTATGCAATACCGAGACTAGATGTCCATAGAGTTGTATACAATCATTCGAACAAGATACCCTCCACCGGCGTTACAAAAACAATCCGGCCGTCATGAGCCAGAACGCCATAGGACCTAAAACAATGAAAAAGGCATTACAGGGCGCAACCGTTGCATTGACCCTCCTCGGCGGCGGGGAGGCTGTCGCGCTGGAATGGATGAACAACAGCGTAGGATTTCGCTACGGCCAGCAATTCACCAACCCGAACAACCCCGACGCATTCAGCAAGCGCATCTACAGCGTCACCCACGCCAGTGGCTACCAGTACGGCAGCAACTTTCTGAACCTCGATGTGTTTTTGTCCGACAGCCGCGACCCGCGCAAGGGCACCGACCACGGCGGCAGTGAGGTGTATGCGGTATACCGACACCAGTTGTATGCCTCCCGCGTTTTCGATACGCCGCTGGGCACCGGGTTGATCAAGGACTACGCCCTGACCCTGGGCTTCGATGCCAACCGCAACAACAACTTTGCCTCGGCGAAAAAACGCGCGCTGGTGCTCGGCCCGACCTTGAAGTTCAACACCGTCGGCGTATTGGACCTGAGCCTGATGTATTACAAAGAACGCAATCACAGCGGGATTCCCGGCGCGAAAGAGTCGGACCATACCTTCGACGACACCTACATGCTCAACCTGACGTGGATGCGTCCGTTCGAGATCGGCAGCCACGCGGCCAAGTTCCAGGGGTTTATCAACCATGTCGGCAACAAGGGCGAGGACTTCCACGGCCGCGATACCGCAGCGGAAACGCTGATGCGTAGCGCGCTGATGGTCGCGGTGCGACCCGGCAAGCGCGTAACGCCGAACCTGTACCTCGGAGTGGGCTACGAGTACTGGCATAACAAGTTCGGTGTGGACGGCGGTCGGGGCAGTCGCACGTCGACACCCACGCTGAACATGGAAGTGACGTTCTAGGATTTACCGCTCAAGCCCCTGAAGAAACCGTAATCACGTGTGGGGGTTGGCTTGCCTGCGATCGCATCGGCTCGGTAAACCTGATGCAGCGCAGGCAATCCAGCACCCACCTGTCAGATCAAGCATTCGCCAATTGCGAATCATCGGTTTTCGGCCGCGCCAACCAGTAACCCAGCACCGCCAGCGGCGCGGTCGCCAGCATCACGATCACGGTGATCAGCAGCGGCTGCTCGAGCATCGACGACACCAACAGGCTGCTGAGAAAACACAGGCCCAGTTGCAGGGTGTTTTGCAGCGCCGCTGCCTTGCCGGAATTTTCCGCAAACGGCATCAGCGCATTCGCCACCACGATGGGATAACTGGCGCCGTTGACCAGCGCCATCAGGCAGAACGGGATCAGCAAGGTGGTCAGGGTCGGCACGCTCAAGGTGGCGACCAGGTACAACGCCAGCATGCTGATGCAGTAGGCCACCAGCAGCCAGGGCAACAGCGTCTTGCCCTGGAATCGCTGCAACGCGCTGCGGCAGCTGTAGCCTCCGATCAGGAACGCGAGGGTCGGCAGCACATAACTCAGGCCGATGTCATTCGGGCTGTAGCCCATATCGCCGAGGATGAACGGCGAGGCGGTCAACCAGGCGAAGAAACTGGCGGAGCAGGCAGCAAAGATCATGACGTTGCCGGTGAACACGCGCGAGCCGAGCAGTTGTCCATAACCGAGGCGCGTCGGTTCGCCTTCCTCCGCCAGCCGTTTCGGCGCCGTGCGCAGGAACAGAGTCGGCAGCAGCAACAGCAGCGACACGCCCAGCAACACCGCGAAAATCGCCTGCCAGCCAAAGTGATTCAGCACCATGGCCCCCAACAGCGGCGCCAGGGCCGGCGACAACGACATCAGCGGCATGATGCTGGCGAACACGCGGTGAGCCTTGTCGGCCGGGTAGCGGTCAATCACCAGTGCCTGCCAGCTCACGGCGGCGGAACACACGCCAATCGCCTGGATAAAACGCAGTGCCAGCAGTTGCGTGGCGGTCTCGACCCAGAACATGCCGACGCAACCCAGCACGAACAGGCTCAGGCCCGTGAGCAGGATCGGTTTGCGCCCCAGTCGGTCAGACAACGGCCCCCACAACAACTGCCCCACGGCAAAGCCCGCGAGGAAAATACTCAAGCTGGCGCCCACCGCGCCCGCGCCGATGTGTAATTGCTCGCCCATGGCACCGAACGCCGGCAAGTACATGTCCATGGCGAGATAACCGAGCATGCTCAGCCCCGCCAGGTACCAGGTGAAACCAAAAGAATTTTTCATTGAAGCCTTGTTGAACCTGCCATCAAACTATTTGCTGACTGCTGCCCATTATGAAGCTGGCAGCCTCTCTGTGAAGCGATAATAATTGGATACTTCTATCAATTAATTTGAAGGCAACCGCGATGTGGTCCGAATACTCCCTGGATGTGGTCGATGCCGTCGCACGCCATGGCAGCTTCAGCGCCGCCGCCCAGGAATTGCACCGTGTGCCGTCGGCCATCAGCTACACGGTGCGTCAGTTGGAAGAGTGGCTGGCCGTGCCCTTGTTCGTGCGGCGCCATCGCGACGTCGAGCTCACCGCGGCCGGCCGTCTATTTATAGACGAAGCCCGCGGCGTGATGAAAACCATGCTCGGCACACGGCGCCTGTGCCAGCAAGTGGCCAATGGCTGGAGCGGCCAGTTGAAGGTCGCGGTGGACTCCATCGTCAAACCCCAGCGCTGCCGGCAACTGGTGCTGGATTTCTATCGGCAGTTCCCTGACGTGGAATTGCTGCTGGAGTACGAGGTATACAACGGCGTGTGGGACGCCCTCGCCGATGAGCGCACCGACATCGTGATCGGCGCCACCAGCGCGGTGCCGGTGACGAGTCACTTCACATTTCGCGATATGGGCCTGTTGAACTGGTTGTGCGTGGTCAGCGCGAAACATCCGCTGGCGGCGCAGGATGGTTTGCTCAGTGACGATCAACTGCGCCCGTTCGCGTCCCTGTGCATGACCGATACCTCGCGCAACCTGCCCAAGCGCGATACTTGGACCCTGGATAACCAGCGCCGGCTGGTGGTACCGAACTGGGCCTCGGCCATTGACTGCCTGCGCGACGGCCTGTGCGTCGGCATGGCGCCGGCGCATCAGGTGTTGCCGTGGATCGAACGCGGTGAGCTGGTCGCGCTGCAACTGCACAGGCCGTTCCCGGCCAGCCCGTCATGCGTGGCCTGGGCACAGAACAAACTGTCCCCGGCGATGAGTTGGTTGCTGGACTACCTGGGGGATAGCGAGACGATGAACCAAGAGTGGTTGAATGGGAGTGACCACTGAAGGTCACCGGAATCCCTTGTAGGAGGGGGCTTGCCCCCGATGGCGGTGTGTCAGTTGCAGATTGCTCGACTGATACACCGCCATCGGGGGCAAGCACCCTCCCACAGGGGATCTCATTTCAATCCAGCAAGCGGGTGATGGCCCGCACGATCATCTCGACCTCCTTGGCCTCCAGGGTCAGCGGCGGCAGCAGGCGAATCACCTTGCCCCGCGTCACGTTGATCAACAACCCATGTTCCTCGGCGGCGCGCAGGGCCAGCTCGCGACACGGGTCTGCCAGCTCGATGCCGATCATCAAGCCCTTGCCGCGAATCGCCAGGACCTGCGGGTGCTCATCCAACTCCACCCGTAAGCGGGCCAACAAGCGCTCGCCCTGTTGCGCGGCGTTCTGCAGCAGGCCTTGTTCTTCAATGATCTCCAGCACGGTGCAACCCACCCGGCAGGCCAATGGGTTGCCGCCGAACGTGCTGCCGTGGCTGCCCGGGGTGAACAAGTCGGCCGCCACGTTCCTGGCCAGGCAGGCACCGATGGGCACGCCGTTGCCGAGGCCTTTGGCCAGGGTCATCACGTCCGGCACGATGCCCTCGTGCTGGAAGGCAAACCAGGCGCCGGTGCGGCCGATGCCGGTCTGGATTTCATCGAGCATCATCAGCCAGCCGTGGCGCGTGCAGTGAGCGCGCAGGGCTTTCAGGTAACCCGGCGGCGCCACTTGCACCCCGCTTTCGCCCTGGATCGGTTCCAGCAAGACCGCTGCGATGCGCGTGCCGAACGTCTGCGTGATCGCCTCCAGCGCCGCCAGGTCGCCGAAGCCGACTTTGAGAAAATCCCCCGGCAAGCGCTGGAACCCCAAGCGTACCGAAGGCCCGTCGCTGGCCGCCATGGTGCCCAGCGTGCGGCCGTGGAAGGCGTTTTCCATCACCACCACCAACGGCGCCTCGATGCCTTTTTTCCAGCCGTGCAGCCGCGCCAGTTTTAGCGCGGTCTCGTTGGCTTCGGCGCCGGAGTTGTTGAAAAACGCACGATCGAGGCCCGACAGTTGGGTCAGACGCTGGGCCAAGCGTTGTTGCCAATCGATGCTGTAGAGGTTGGAGGTGTGCAACAGCAGCCCGGCTTGTTCGCTGATGGCTGTCACCAGTTTCGGATGGGAGTGTCCGACGTTGGTCACGGCCACGCCTGCCACGGCGTCCAGGTATTCGCGCCCCTGCTGGTCCCACAGGCGCGTGCCCAGGCCACGCGTAAAGCTCAAGGCCAAGGGTTGGTAAGTGGTCATCAGGCAAGCGGCGGTCATGGTGGCAAGCTCCAGTGCAGGGTTGGGATGGGTCCAGTATCGTTAGCCACCCAAGCTGGATAAACTGTGCTTTTCTGCAATGACTTTAAACCAGGGCTTGATAATGGATCTGTTCCAGGCGATGTCGGTGTATGTGAAAGTGGTCGAGACCGGCAGCATGACCGCCGCGGCCCATGCCAGTGGGATGTCGACCACCATGGTCGGCAACCATTTGCGTGCCCTGGAGCAACGCCTGGGGGTCAGCCTGCTCAAGCGCACCACGCGCAAGCAAAGCCTCACGGAATTCGGCGGGCAGTATTACCAGCGCTGCCTGGAAGTGCTGGGGCTGGTGGCCGACTCCGAGCAATTGGCCGAACAGGCCCACAGCGACGTGCCCAAGGGCACCCTGCGCATCACCGCCCCGCCCGCCTTCGGCACCGAACGCCTGGCGCCGGCCTTGAGCGAATTTTCCCAACGTTACCCGCTGATCAAGCTGTACGTGGTGCTCAGCAATCAACGCATGGACCTGGTCGACAGCGGCTTCGACGTGGCCATCCGCCTGGGCGAGCTGGAACCCTCAAGCCTGATCGCCCGGCCCCTGCAGGACTACACCATCACCCTGTGCGCCGCACCGGATT
Organism: Pseudomonas sp. GV105; assembly: GCF_003058185.1. Taxonomy (NCBI): domain Bacteria; kingdom Pseudomonadati; phylum Pseudomonadota; class Gammaproteobacteria; order Pseudomonadales; family Pseudomonadaceae; genus Pseudomonas; species Pseudomonas sp. GV105. The sequence goes on along the minus strand of NZ_QBUF01000002.1, from coordinate 201,510 downwards.
ACCTGGCGCGACGCGGCACGCCGCAAACGCCCGAGGATCTGCAACAACACGACTGCCTGGCCTTCGCCTACCCATCCGGCGACGATTGGCGTAACGCCGACAAACTGTGGCGCATGAGCGACGCGGACGGCGAAGTGGAGATTCCGGTGTCCGGCTCGCTGACCATCAACAGCTCGCAAGCCCTGCGCCAGGCGGCAGTGCAAGGCATGGGCATCGTCATGCTGCCCGATGCCCTGGTGCAGCCCGACCTGCAGAGCGGGAAGCTGGTGGCCTTGCTGACCGCCTATCAACTGCCCCGCCGGCCCATGCATTTGCTGTACGGCCAGGATCGTTACCGCCTGCCTAAACTGCGGGCTTTCGTGGATTTTGCCCTGGAGAAATGGGCGCGCTAAAAGCCCACGCCCAATTCACGCAGACGCTCAGCGGTGCGCTCGGCGCAAACGTGGTGAATGCCTTGCCAGCCCAGCGCGATAGCCGCGTCGATATTGCCCGCGACATCATCGATGAACACCACTTCGGCAGGCTGGATATCCGGCAGATGAGCGCGCACCTGGCCGAGGCTGGCGTGATAGATCGCGGCATCGGGCTTGATCACCTTCAACTCGCCGGAGACCACGATATCGCGAAAACACTGCAGGAACGGGTAGTTGGCCCGCGCATAGGGGAACGTCTCGGCCGACCAATTGGTGAGCCCGAACAGCGGCACGTCGGCCTGATGCAGCGCCTTGAGAATGGCCACGCCCTCGGGCAACGGCCCGCGCAGCATTTCATGCCAGCGGTCGTAGTAGGCCGTGATCAAGGTTTCGTGCTGGGGATATTGCGCGACCAGGCTGCGCGTCGCCTCGGCCAGGGTGCGACCGGCGTCTTGCTCGGTGTTCCAGGCCTGGGTGCAGATGTTGTCGAGGAACCATTGCCGCTCGTCATCATCGGCGATCAGCTGGCGGTACAGGTGCTGCGGGCTCCAATCGAACAGGACACCGCCAAAATCAAAAACGACTGCACGAATCGTCATCAGATCCTCCGTTAGCGTGAGTTGATAGCGGATGGAGTCTGGCAGATCGCGATGGCTTTACACACAACGAATGTGGGAGCGGGCTTGCTCGCGATGGCGGTTTGTCAGTGCCGGAGGTTTCGGCTGACCCACTGCAATCGCGGGCAAGCCCGCTCCCACATGTTTTTCGAGCGTGTTTAGGCTTGGACCAGACCGTTGATCTTCACGGTCGGATTCACATCAGCCTCGTAGTCCACGCCGTCGATCTCAAAGCCGAACAAGCGCAGGAACTCAGCCTTGTAGCCGGCAAAATCGCTGATCTCGTTGACGTTGTCGTCGGTGACCTGATTCCACAGCGCAGCCACGGCGTCCTGGACTTTCGGTTGCAGCTCGGCCAGGTCGGCACGCAGGCGGCCGTCGGCGTCGAGCTTCGGCTCGCGGCCGTACAGGCTGTCCTTGAACAGGCCATAGACCTGCTCGATGCAACCTTCGTGAGTGCCCTGCTCTTTCATCACTTTGAACAGCAACGACAGGTACAGCGGCATGATCGGGATCGCCGAGCTGGCCTGGGTGACCACAGCCTTGAGCACCGACACGCGGGCGTCGCCCTTCAGTGCGGCCAGGTTGTCGCGCAGGGTCAGGACTTTCTTGTCCAGGTCCTTCTTGGCTTCGCCGATGGAGCCGTTCCAGTAGATATCCTGGGTCAGCTTCTCGCCGAGGTAGGTGAACGCCGTGGTCTTGGCGCCTTCAGCCAGCACGTCCGCTTCACGCAGGGCGTCGATCCACAGCTGCCAGTCTTCGCCGCCCATGACTTTCACGGTGCCGTCGATTTCTTCCTGGGTGGCCGGCTCAAGGGTGGTGTCGACGACAACGCCCTTGTCGGTGTTGATCCCGCGCAGGGTCACGGCCTTGCCGATCGGCTTGAGCGTGGAGTTGTGCACCACGCCCTGCGGGTCGGTGCGGCGTGGCGCGGCCAGGCTGTAGACCACCAGGTCGATCTTGCCCAGGTCTTTCTTGATGGTCTCGATGGTCAGGCGCTTGATCTCGTCAGAGAACGCGTCGCCGTTGATGCTCTTGGCGTACAGGCCTTTTTCGACGGCAAACTTCTCGAACGCGGCGCTGTTGTACCAGCCGGCGGAGCTCAGCTTGCCTTCTTCGCCTTCTTTCTCAAAAAACACGCCCAGGGTATCGGCGCCGCAGCCAAACGCAGCACTGATGCGCGCGGCCAGACCGTAACCGGTGGAAGCACCGAGGACCAGCACCTTTTTCGGGCCGCCTTCGATGACGCCGTGTTGGGTGACGTAGTCGATCTGTTCCTTGACGTTCGCTTCACAGCCAACAGGGTGAGCGGTCACACAGATAAAGCCACGAACCCGCGGTTTGATGATCATAAAATTTCTGCCTCTTCCAAGGTGCCGAAGGCCAATGGTGACCATTCAACGTAATCGTACCGGTCTATGACGTCCAAAAAACCGAAGCGTCACGATAGTCGCAAATCTTCTGTTTACAAAATCCAATCCCAAACTCGCCGCGCAAGCCGCGCCGCGGGTTAAAAACTGTGTCAGTTCTTCACAATTTCGCAATATTTAAAACGCCCATCGACCTGAGAACGTCTTATCATGACGAGGTTATTTCAATATGTTTCGCAACCCCACCACTCGCAGCCACGCATCTGGACCTGTCGAATGGAGTCCAGCTGGAGCTGAGTTTCATGAGTAAATCTGCGTTACGCAAAAAAGCCGTGTCGTTCGCCTGGGCATTCGGCGTCCTGCTGATTATCTACCTCTTTCCCCTGACCACCGTGGTGTTCCTCGGCCTCGTGCTGGTCTGCGGTATCTATGATTTCCTGCGTAACGGCCTGTATGACCGCGACACCTTCAAGAAATACTTCATCGGCAGCGGCCGCAATACCTGGCTGCTGGCACCGTTCAACACCCTGTTCGACCTGCTGAGCAGCCGCAACCGCCACGTCTACACGATGCGCGACCTGCCGCCCGCCTGGCGTGAAGACCTGCAACAGGTGATCGACGACGCCATGGCCCACAAGGATGAAATCATCGGCTACCTGGACGAACGCATGGCCGAGAAGAAACGCGGCATGCTGTTTTTCCAATGGTACGGCCGGCCGATCGAAACCACCCTGGACATCCCGGAACTGCGCAAGAAATTGCCGTTCGTGAAGACCATCGGCGTGTCGGTGTTCAACGAAAACCGTTCGACCTCCTTCCACTTCGGCCCCCTGCGCATGATGTTCCGGGTGCTCTATAACATGGCGCCGGCGCCTCACCATGAGGGCGTGTACATCCAGGTGGGCAAACACAAGCATTACTGGCACGACGACCCACTGTTTATCTTCGATGACACGCTGATGCATGCGTCCTTCAACAAGAACGATGCCAAGCGCTACTGCCTGTTCATTGATATCGTGCGGCCGACCGCGTTGCCCGCCGTCCTCAATGCCGTGATCACAGGGTTTGCCGGCCTGGTGTTCACGCTGCGTCGGGTTTTCTACAAAAACTGGAAGCTGATCCAGTAGGTTCTGCGGCATGATGGGGCTGGACAGTATTTGCGTAGCGCCTGCGGGCCAGCGAAAATAGCCGTCTCGTGCGACCGTATCCGGCGCCCATTCTTCTCAAGCCATCGCCCCCATGACGGGCGCGGTGGCTGTGCTTTCAAGGAATCAGAATGCCCCAACGTCAAGTCATCAATGCCTCCGTCAGCCCCAAGGGCAGCCTCGAAACACTCTCCCAGCGTGAAGTCCAGCAACTGAGCGAAGCCGGCTCCGGCAGCATCTATACCCTGTTCCGCCAGTGCGCCCTGGCCATCCTCAACACCGGCGCGCACATCGACAACGCCAAGACCATCCTCGACGCCTATAAAGACTTTGAAGTGCGTATCCACCAGCAGGATCGCGGCGTGCGCCTGGAACTGCTGAACGCCCCGGCCGACGCCTTCGTCGATGGCGAAATGATCGCCAGTACCCGCGAAATGCTGTTCAGCGCCCTGCGCGACATCGTCTACACCGAGAACGAACTGGACAGCCAGCGCATCGACCTGAGCAACTCCCAGGGCATCACCGACTACGTGTTCCACCTGTTGCGCAACGCACGCACGCTGCGCCCGGGTGTCGAGCCGAAGATCGTGGTGTGCTGGGGCGGGCACTCGATCAACACCGAAGAATACAAATACACCAAGAAAGTCGGCCACGAACTGGGCCTGCGCAGCCTCGACGTCTGCACCGGTTGCGGCCCCGGCGTGATGAAAGGGCCGATGAAGGGCGCGACCATTTCCCACGCCAAGCAACGCATCAACGGCGGGCGCTACCTGGGCCTGACCGAGCCGGGCATCATCGCTGCGGAAGCACCGAACCCGATCGTCAATGAGCTGGTGATCCTGCCGGACATCGAGAAGCGCCTGGAAGCCTTCGTGCGCGTCGGCCACGGCATCATCATCTTCCCGGGCGGCGCCGGCACGGCGGAAGAGTTCCTCTACCTGCTGGGCATCCTGATGCACCCGGACAACCGCGGCCTGCCGTTCCCGGTCATCCTCACCGGGCCAAAGCACGCCGCACCGTACCTGCAACAGTTGCACGCATTCGTCGGCGCCACCCTCGGCGAGGCCGCGCAGGCGCACTACCAGATCATCATCGACGATCCAGCCGAAGTGGCCCGCCAGATGACCGCCGGGCTCAAGGCCGTCAAGCAGTTCCGCCGCGAGCGTAACGATGCGTTCCACTTCAACTGGCTGTTGAAGATCGACGAAGGCTTCCAGCGCCCGTTCGACCCGACCCACGAAAACATGGCCAGCCTGCAACTGAACCACGCGCTGCCGCCCCATGAACTGGCAGCCAACCTGCGTCGCGCGTTCTCGGGGATTGTGGCGGGCAACGTCAAGGACAAGGGCATTCGCCTGATCGAGCAGAACGGCCCTTACCAGATCCATGGCGACCCAGCCATCATGAAGCCGCTGGATGAACTGCTGCAGGCGTTCGTCGCCCAGCACCGCATGAAGTTGCCGGGTGGCGCGGCATATGTGCCGTGCTACCGCGTGGTGCAATAAGTCAGCACACATGCTGTAGCGCTTTAACCTTGTGTTCAGGCTTGTCGGCGGGAGACGTCGGGCTATCGTTTTTACGAAGCCCGACTGACCCACACCGAGGAGCGACCTATGGACCAACGGATCTTGTTCTCCCAGGCGCCTTACCCTAATGTAAGGAGCATCACGATGGAGACCTTCAATATGGCGACCGCCACGCTGACTTCAAAAGGACAAATCACCATCCCCGTCCAGGTCAGGACAGCCCTGGGCCTGGAAACGGGAGACCGGGTTGAATTCGTCGAAATGGAAGACGGCAAATTTTCCATTATTGCCGCGAGCAAAACCGTTCACGACCTCAAGGGGCTGATCCGCAAGCCTGCCCAGGCCATTTCCATCGAGGACATGAACCGCGCGATTGCGGCACAGGGAGCGAAAGCCCGATGATCGGCCTGGATACCAATGTGCTGGTGCGCTATGTCACCCAGGATGATCCGGTCCAATCCGCCAAGGCATCCGAGCTGATCGAATCCCTCACCACCCTGTCGCCAGGCTTTGTCAGCCTGGTGTCGGTGGTGGAGTTGGTATGGGTGCTACAAAGTTGCTACCAGTCAGCCAAGAGCGATGTGGTGGCGGTGCTGGAAACGCTGCTGCGAACCCGTGAATTGATCGTCGAGCATGCCGAGATCATCTGGCAGGCGCTCCGGCGGTTTTCGGCGAACAAAGCCGATTTCGCCGACTGTTTGATAGCGCGCTGCGCCCACGCAGCCGGCTGCGAGTACACCGCCACCTTTGACCTCGATGCGGCCAAGGCTGCGGGCATGAAGCGACTGGCCTGAGCGGGGTTCAGCGAACCCAGCCACCATGCTGCCAGTGGTAACCGTCATTTCGTTGCACCCAATGCGGATGCACATAACGGTAGCCCTCGCGCACCGGCTCCCAATGGCCGTGTACCGCCACATAACGCCCGCCTTCCCAACGCCAGTACCCGCGTGACCATACATAACCTTCGCGCACCGCCGGCTCGACTTCGATCACTTGCATCGGCGGCGGTTGTGGCGCGACCACTTCCACATACTCACGTTCTACCGGTCGACGCTCATGCACGACACGCTCTTGCACACACCCGGACGCCGCGACGACCATGGCCGCCAATGCTGCATAACGTAGCAACATACAAACCCCTCGGGCGCTAACGCCCCACACCTGCCTCAGTAAAAAATCCCCCCTTGTTCCAGCCGCGCTCCTGCAAGGCCTGGGTACTTTTTAACAGGTGGTGTCTGTCGGGTTGCTGAACCTGCCGACAGTGCATCCCGAGGAACAGACGGAAGGCCGAGTCGCGATTTGAACGCTCAAGCCGGGCCAAAGCGCTCCAGCACAGCCTCGACAAAACGCCGCAACTTGGCGGTACGCTGGCGGTTGGCGGTGTAGACCAAATGCATGGGCCGGCTCGGCGCGTCAAAGTCCGGCAGCACTCGCACCAACTCGCCCCTGGCCAGGGCCGGGCGCAGAAAATCTTCCGGGCCGAGCACAATGCCAAACCCATCCAGCGCGGCCGACATCAAGGCCCTGCTTTCGTTGATCTGCAAACGGCTGGCAACCTGCACGGTGTGCGGGACCGAGCCCTGGCAGAACACCCATTCGCGATCTGCCGGGCGTGACCAGAAGGCGTAGCCCAGGCATTCATGCTGTTGAAGGTCCGCCGGCCACAGCGGTGTGCCTCGTGCCGCCAGGTAGGCCGGCGCCGCGCAGACCACCAGGCGATACGGCGCCAGGGGCCTGGCGGTCAGCCCCGTGATCGCCGGGGGGCCAATGCGGAAGGCGGCTTCGTAGCCTTCCTCCACCAGGTCGACAAAACGATCGGTGAGGTGCAGGTCGATGTTCACATCGGGGTTGTCACGCAAAAACGCGGTCACCAAGGGCATCAGGCTGTAGGAGCCGAAGGTCACCGGAGCGGTGATTTTCAGCGTGCCGCGTGGGGTGTCATTCATGATCTGCGCCAGGGAATCGGCGGCCTCAGCCTCCGTCAGAATATGCTTGCAACGCTCGTAGTAAGCGCTACCCAACTCCGTCAGGCTTTGTCGGCGCGTGGTGCGATTGAGCAAGCGCGCACCCAGGCGCTGCTCCAGCGCTGTGACATGCTTGGCCACCATCTGCGCCGACATATTCAAACGCTCGGCGGCTCGCGCATACGAGCCCAACTCGGCGGCGACCACAAAGGCATTCATGCTCGAAAGACGGTCCATCATTCCCAACTCCCAGTAACGACACTCACGCCAATACGCTCGTTTATCACCCTGTGATTGTTAATCATCATAACCGCTCCCCTACTTTGCAGGAGCAAGGCCATGAAGATTGGCGTGATTGGAGCAGGTTTCATCGGACGCGCGGTGGCCCAACTGGCGCTGGCGGCCGGTCACGAAGTGATGTTGAGCAACTCCCGCGGCCCGCAGTCCATGAGCAGCGTACTCAGCGGCATCTGGGGCGTTAAAGTGGGCAGCGCGCAAGACGCAGCCAGATTTGGCGACGTGGTCCTCGTGGCGATCCCCCTGGAACATTACCGCAGCGTGCCCGCGCAGTGGCTGGAAGGCAAAACAGTGATGGACGCCAACAATTACTACCCCGAGCGCGACGGGCATATCCCTGAATTGGACCGTTTTGAAACCACCACCAGCCGGCTGCTCGCCGAGCATTTGCCGCATTCCCATGTGGTGAAGGTATTCAACGCAATCTTTGCACCGGACCTGACGCGGGACGCCCGCCCTCACGGCGCACCCGACCGCCGCGCACTGCCGGTGGCGGCGGATGACGCCGCGGCGAAAGCGCAAGTGATCGAGTTACTCGACGAACTCGGTTTCGACGCCGTGGATGCCGGTGGGCTGGATGAAAGCTGGCGGTTCGAGCGGGCCAAACCGGCCTATTGCGTTGTGCTGGACCGAGCCGGCTTGACGGCGGCGCTGGCGGCAGCCGAACGAACGGTTGAACTGCCTGCGGTGGAGCGCACCCACCCCCGCGCATAAATACGCGCCCACAAAAAGCCCGCTGAGCGTCATCGGCTCAGCGGGCTTTTTTTGACCGATCGGCCCCAGTCTCAGGGCCTGGTCTTACAGCGCCAGATCAGACGCCGGTTTGCTCGGCTCAGCCGCAGGCTTGGCAGCCTCGGTGGCCTTGGGAGCGGTCATCTGCGGAATCGCTGGTGGTGGAGTCAGTTGCAGGATACCGGCGGTGTAGGCCCATTCCTTGGCAACAGCCTCAGGACTGTCGTTCAGCTTGGTGCCGTAGCTTGGCACGATCTGATGCAGTTTTTCCTGCCAGGCCGGAGTCGCCACCTTGTCCTTGAACACTTTCTGCAGCACGGTCAGCATGATCGGCGCCGCGGTCGACGCGCCTGGCGATGCACCCAACAGGCCGGCGATGGTGTTGTCGGCGGAGCTGACCACTTCGGTGCCGAGTTTCAGCACGCCGCCCTGCTCTTCGTCACGCTTGATGATCTGCACACGCTGGCCGGCTTGCCACAGGCGCCAGTCGGACTGCTTGGCGTTCGGGAAGTACTCTTGCAGTGCCTTGAAGCGGTCGTCATCCGACAGCATCAGTTGCCCGGCGAGGTACTCGACCAGCGGGTATTCGCGAATACCGACTTTGGTCATCGGCCAGATGTTGTGGGTGGTGGTGCTGGTCAGCAGGTCCAGGTACGAGCCTTCTTTCAGGAACTTGGTCGAGAAGGTCGCGAACGGGCCAAACAGAATCACGCGCTTGCCATCCAGCACGCGGGTGTCCAGGTGCGGCACCGACATCGGCGGCGCGCCCACCGAAGCTTTACCGTAGGCCTTGGCCAGGTGCTGCTCGGCGATGGTTGGGTTATCGGTCACCAGGAACGAACCACCCACCGGGAAGCCCGCGTATTCCTTGGCTTCAGGAATGCCCGACTTTTGCAGCAGGTGCAGGGCACCGCCGCCGGCACCGATGAACACGAACTTGGCGTCGGTTTCGGTCTTGCTGCCATCTTTCAGGTTTTTGTAGCTGACACGCCACGAACCGTCGGCGTTCTTGGTGATGTCCTGCACTTCGCTCGACAGTTTCAGGTCGAACTTAGGCGTGGTTTGCAGGTGAGCGACGAACTGGCGGGTGATCTCGCCGAAGTTCATGTCCGTACCCAGCGGGCTCCAGGTGGCCGCGATTTTCTGGTTCGGGTCACGCCCTTCCATCATCAGCGGAACCCACTTGGCGATCTGCGCCGGGTCTTCGGAATACTGCATGCCAGCGAACAGTGGGCTCGCTTGCAAGGCTTCGTAACGCTTTTTCAGGAACTTGATGTTGTCATCGCCCCACACAAAGCTCATGTGCGGAGTGGAGTTGATGAACGAACGCGGGTTCTTCAGCACGCCCTGCTGGACCTGCCAGGACCAGAACTGGCGGGAGATCTGGAACGCTTCGTTGATTTCGACCGCTTTCGGGATCTCAACGTTGCCGTTCTTGTCTTCCGGGGTGTAGTTCAGCTCGGCGAGGGCCGAGTGACCGGTACCGGCGTTGTTCCAGCCGTTGGAGCTTTCTTCGGCGACGCCGTCGAGGCGCTCGACCATTTCCATCGACCAGCCCGGCTCCAGCTCGTTGAGCCAGACACCCAGGGTCGCACTCATGATGCCGCCGCCGATCAGCAGCACATCGACTTTCTTTGCCTCTTCCGCATGAACGGACGTGATCCCCATCGACAAAGCCAGCCCCAGCAGGGCCGTGTTTACTTTCTTAAACATCAGTAGCACCTATGATAAAACGCCATCCGCCCCACTGCCCCTGAGCCCGGGCAACCCTCGATCACGCGGCGTCAGGCAACGCAGCGCCGGGTTTGCACATTCACTCAAAGACCGCAGGGTGGGCACACAAGGCCGACGTATCGACCTCACTTTTATGTCCCTTCTGCGCTGACTTCTTATCATTATTGGCTTCAGCTACCTGGGCGACAGCCAGCCGCCGGGACGTATACGGGTGTACGTTCCGGAGAAAGACTAGACCAAGATGGCGCGCAGAATATCACGCCAACCGGCGATCATGCGCTGTTTGGCTAATTGACAGCTCTAAAATAGGCGTTTTGGCAAGGCTGATCGGGGTGAGTGTCAAGCCTGACAGACGCGACGTGAAGTCACAGGCATGGCTATTTGATAGCGTGCAGCCTCACGCGCCGGGGCCCCTCATGTGGGAGGGGGCTTGCTCCCGATAGCGGCGGTTCAATCAACACATCCCTGACTGCCCCACTGCCCCATCAGTCATCATGCAACAACCCAGAACCATACTCACCATAACTACTACCCAGCCCACTGCCGCCAAAATTCATCTTGGCGGCCTTGTTGGGGCTGTGGTCACCAAACGCCTGGCATCCCCCTGCAAAACAAGGGTCGCGACTCACGCCCGACGAATCCGACGAACAAGCGCTCAACAGCAACGCGCCGGCGATCATCACGACTTTGACAAGGTTCGAGATCATTTTTTCAGCTCCCTGTGGGTTCGGGGGTTTCCCATAGAGATAATCGTAGGCCTCAACGGCACAGGGAATGATGAAACTTCGCCAGAAGACAGAATGGGTTCAGGTTGCCGCCTTGGGCTAAGGCGGCAGAGGTCGATTGTCAGGCTGTAGCCGGGCTGATGACACGAGCGACTTGGTCATGGGCCCGGTCAACGAGTAGCGCACTCAGGTCGATCAGTTGCTGAATGCCCAAGACAATGGAGCGCTGTGACTCGTCGAGGTTGAAAGCCACGGTAGCGGCCATTTCGCTGGCGGACGCGAGGTTTTCGGAAGCGTTGGCCAGGAGGGTTTCGGTGTCTATGTCGGGGCTGACGAGGAATAGGTTGTGGGTTGGGTGTTCGTCAGGCGCATTGTCGGTGGATTGAGGCAAGTCACGAGCAATGACACGTTGAGCTGTGGCGTGAAGCTTGGTATCGACGGGCGAAGGGTCGCGATCAATAGAGCGACTGGGCGTGTTGCTGTGCATGGGCGAAGCTCCAAATAGTGACGGGAGTTAAAACGCCTTTAGCGATACGGACTTCCACCTCCGGCCGCTGGATTGGCAGCGGCTTGAGGAGGTTAGCGGCGGGAGGTTTGAGGAGCAAGTCGAGAAGAATGCGGGATATTTCACCGATATTCCTGGCATATTCCACACATGGCAACGCCCCGCTCGAAGTGGTGAAGAGCACGGTATACACCTCCCCGACACCTAAGAAACATCCCCGATAAACTACGCCATTCGCCTCGTTGACTCAGATTGCCAATGTCCCTACAGACAGGTCCACTTTCCCGCCGTTTATCTGTCGCGCCGATTATGGATTGGAACTGCTAATCCTGTAGGCCACGTATTCCTTGCCCTACAGAGCCGACCTGAAAGCCGCGTACCACTTTGTACCAACGTTACTTCTTTGATAAAGCAAACAGTGTCCGGTGCTAGCTAACTTCAACGCCAAGCTGGTCGCAATAACTTGGGCTGTAAGCTCCAACAGATGCTTATCGGCCTTGAATAACCGAAAATGCTGCCCTCACTCATTTTGTTCGCTCTCCTCCTTCCTCCACTCCTGTTCTGTGCACCGTATTTTTTTATCGAGCCTTATAGGATTCATAGCCGAGCTGTATTCATATTGGCTCTCGGCATACGCTTCGATGCCGAGTACGACAAGGTCTCGGGTTTCACACAAATATGATTCCGAACCAAACTCTCGAGTGTTCAAATACAACGCGTGATACGAGAGTTGCATTATCAATGTTTTTCTCCAGTGCTTTTTCTCCGGTGTGCTCAGTATTTCGTCGACCGAGTGCAGCAACAGTGAAACGAAAAACTCGTATGCCTCTCGCTGATTGGAGCCGTATTTGAAGTGGCTGTATCGGGGGGCGTACAAAGGGTAGGAGGCACCCGCGTACTCTGGGTTCGCCAAGGCAAGGCTCAAATAGTCTTTGTAAACCCCTTTGGCTGACGTTGTGTTGTTCGCGTCCAGTTGATCGATCGACACTTTCACTGCGAAAGCTGCAAGGGTGACGGTTGACAGGGTGCTCCATACAGCCAGTGAAAAAAGTTTTTTGATGGGAGACAGTTTTTTTTGCACCAGAAAACTGTAAATTCGGGCGCGCATGAAGAAGTTGCTTGGCACGTGGGAGTTCTCGGTTTTTGTGTGAGCTATGAGGTTTGGTGTACGCAATCGTAGTGCCGTGTGATGGGCAAAGGTGCTGTTGGCAGATTGGTCCCAGTAGGTGGACTACGAAGGGCTTCAATTTTTTCGGTATCTACGCGAGGTGTCTATCAGTGACACAGCTCAACCTGATCGGCTGAATTGTACGCTAGAGGGGACGTGCCTGAAGACTCAGCCGTTCGTGGCGAGCGTCCGCTATGGATCGACTTCTACCGGTCACGACAGGCAGAAACCGGCCAGAAGGAGTCACTGGACACCTCTGCCGTCAGTCGCTAGCCTCAGCCGTCACTGACATTCAGGTGTCTCACATACAGCCAAAAGTCAGGAGACGGCACACCTATGGCCTACGAAATCCATATGGCGAAAAGAGGACAGATTTATTTATAACATCGCTGAAAAAAAGCTAATCACCAGACAGCAAAAAGCCGCCTCATCACCTGCTAATTATTTTGCCGATATCGAAGTCAGACTACGATACCCGGCACCCGGCTTCGAGCTGGCAGAGTAAAAGCCCAGCCACACCTCACGACGACCTGCTGATTCAACCCAGCGTTCCACGGTGTAAGATGCTCCATAACCTTCCACCTTCGAGGCTGTCATGACCGGGATATCCCTAAACCTGCCGGAAGACCTGTCCAACTCTCTCGCCGACCTGGCCAAAACCAACGGCCAGACTGCGACCTACCTGGCGATGGACGTCCTCCGCGACTACATCGAGCACGAAAAAACGCTAACCGCTCAAATCGAGCTGGCGGTGAAAGAAGCCGACCAGGGCAAATTTGCCACCGATGACCAGGTAGCAGCCATGCGCGCCAGGCGCTGGAGCCGGAATGCGGGTTGAGTGGCTTGAAAAAGCACTCAAAAATCTGGAAGACGAAGCAAACTATATAGCTCTCGAAAACCCCAAAGCAGCTGACGACTTCTCCGATGCCATTTTCGCCAGCGTCGACAAACTGGCGCAGTTTCCCTCTATGGGCCGTGAAGGTCGAGTCACAAACACGCGCGAATGGGCAGTACCCAATTGGTCTTATCTGATCCCCTATCGCATACGCGGTGATCGTCTGCAGATCCTCGGCGTATTCCACACACGGCAACGTCCCCGTTCGAAGTGGTGAATGCCGCGGAACACACCTCCAGCACACCCAAGATCCATCCCTGATAAACTACGCCCCATTCGCCCCGCAAACTCAGATCCCCCATGCCCCTACAAACCACCCTCTTCTCCCGCCGCTTCTCCGTCGCACCCATGATGGACTGGACCGACCGCCACTGCCGGTTCTTCCTGCGCCTGCTCTCCAAACACGCCCTGCTCTACACCGAGATGGTCACCACCGGCGCGATCCTCCACGGCGATCACGAGCGCTTCCTGCGCCACAACGACGCTGAGCACCCGCTCGCCCTCCAACTGGGCGGCAGTGTCCCCGCCGATCTGGCCGCCTGTGCCCGTATGGCCGAGGCCGCGGGTTACGATGAAGTGAACCTGAACGTCGGCTGCCCCAGCGATCGGGTGCAGAACAATATGATCGGCGCGTGTCTGATGGGCCATCCGGCGTTGGTGGCGGATTGTGTGAAGGCGATGCGCGATGCGGTGTCGATTCCGGTGACGGTGAAGCACCGTATCGGGATCAATGGGCGGGACAGTTACGCCCAGTTGTGTGATTTCGTCGGGCAGGTGAAGGACGCGGGGTGTACCAGTTTTACCGTGCATGCGCGGATTGCGATTCTGGAGGGGTTGTCGCCGAAGGAGAATCGCGACATTCCGCCGTTGCGTTATGACGTGGCGGCGCAGTTGAAGCGCGATTTTGCCGAGTTGGAGATTATTCTCAACGGCGGGATCAAGACGCTGGAGCAGTGCCATGAGCATTTGCAGACGTTTGACGGGGTGATGCTGGGCCGGGAGGCTTATCACAATCCGTATTTACTGGCGGAGGTGGATCAGCAGTTGTTTGGCAGCGCGCGGCCGGTGATCAGTCGGGCAGAGGCGTTGGCGCAGTTGCGGCCTTATATCGCGGAGCATTTGGCAAGCGGTGGCTCGATGCATCACATTACGCGGCATGTGCTGGGGTTGGGCACGGGTTTCCCTGGGGCGCGCAAGTTCCGGCAGTTGTTGTCGGTGGATATTCATAAAGCGAGTGACCCGCTGGCGTTGCTGGATCAGGCGGCGGGGTTGTTGGAGGGCCGCTGAAACCGGCGCCCACAGGTTGATCGCAGTGCTCATCGAGCTGTTGGGTTGAACCTGCGGGCGATTTTGCCCTCCTATTTACCAGCAAGGCCAGTCATTCAAACGGCTGTTTTCAGGTTGTTGCCCTCGCAAACGATCGAACGCATTTGCGCCCTTGAGCGCCTGCCAGCGCTCGGGTAATGTCATCAGACCCATAGGACAGAGCACGCTCATGACTTCCAAGCTGGAACAACTCAAACAGTTCACCACCGTCGTCGCCGATACCGGCGATTTTGCGGCCCTCGCCAATCTCAAGCCGCAAGATGCCACCACCAACCCCTCCCTGCTACTCAAGGCCGCGTCGATCCCGGGCTATGCCAAGTTGCTGGATGAGTGCGTGAAGGACTGCAACGGTGATGTCGGCCTGGCCAGCGACCGTTTTGCGGTGGCGGTGGGTCAAGAGATCCTGAAAGTGGTGCCCGGCCGTATCTCCACCGAGGTGGATGCGCGCCTGTCGTTCGACACTGACGCCGTACTCAAGCGCGCGCACCGTCTGATCGACCTGTACGAAAAAGCCGGGGTTGGCCGTGATCGCGTGCTGATCAAGATCGCGTCCACCTGGGAAGGCATCCGCGCGGCGGAGAAGCTGGAAAAAGAAGGCATCCAGACCAACCTGACGCTGCTGTTCTCCTTCGCCCAGGCCGTGGCCTGTGCCGAAGCGGGCGTGTTCCTGATTTCGCCGTTCGTGGGCCGTATCTACGACTGGTACAAGAAAGCCAACGGCAACGACTACACCGGCGCCGACGATCCGGGCGTGCAGTCGGTGACGCGCATCTACAACTACTACAAGGCCAATGGCTACAAGACCGTGGTAATGGGTGCGAGTTTCCGCAACCTGAGCCAGATCGAAGAGCTGGCCGGTTGTGATCGCCTGACCATCAGCCCGGACCTGCTGGAGAAACTGGCGGCCGATACCGGCAAGCTGGAGCGCAAGTTGTCGCCAGGCCATGCCGGTGAAGCGCGGGTGCATCTGACTGAAGCGCAGTTCCGTTGGGAGTCCAACGAGGATGCGATGGCGACCGAGAAGCTGGCCGAGGGGATTCGTCAGTTTGCCCGCGACCAGGAGAAGCTGGAGGCGTTGCTGGCTGCCAAGCTGTAACAGCGGCGGCAGCAAAAAGGGCGGGACCTGTGAGGGTTCCGCCCTTTTTTTGTGTCAATCCGTTAGGCATGTACTGACAGGTCTGGGGCAATCGGAAGCAAGCCCCCTCCCACACCTGGAGAGATCAGTGGCGTTCGAGGGCGTTGACGAGGTCGTGGAAGGCTTCGCGGTTGGACTCGTTCAAGCCCATCAGGATTTTGTGCGCTTCCAGCACCTTGATCCGCACGATTTCCTCGGATTGGTCCTGGGACGGCAGGTCGGTCAGGCATTCCGGGCAGGGGATCGGGCGGTCAACGATGTTGAACACTTGATCGAAGCCCATGGATTGCAGCAGACGGGTGATGTCTTCGTGGGTGGTGACGACAGTGGGCAACAGGCCGACCTTCTGCCGAGACAGAATGGACAACTTGGCCAACAGCCCAAGCGTGGTGCTATCGATGCTGCGGGTTTCGGTCAGATCGATCACGATCGCCGAGAAATTCAGCGCTGTGAAGATCCGCTCAATCGTTGCATCCAGCGCCGAACACAAGGTCAGGCGCACTTCACCGACAAACTTCAGGACAAACGTCCCGTCTTGCTCGGCGAATTGGATTCTTCCGGTACTCATCAAAGATTCCTGCTCAACACCAATAGGGCGATATCATCCGGCATCTCCCCTAGCGTGGCCAATCCAAAAACCTGCCGCAGGCCATCCAGGCTGCCGCCCGCCGACTTGACCCGTTGGGGCAAGGCGGCTTCTTTCTCTTTGAGTGTAGGCTCTGGAAGAAGGTCGAGGATGCCATCGGACATCAGCGTCAGGCTGAAGGTCGGCGGCAGCTCCAGGATGTGGTCTTCGTAGGTGGCTTCATTGAACAAGCCGACGGGCAGACCACGCCCTTCCAGGTAGCGCACACTGTCAGGAGTGTATAAAACCGGCATCGGCAGGTGACCGCCGATGCTGTAGGTCAAAAGACCGGTTTCTTCATCAATCACGCCGCCCACCATCGTCACGTGCTTGCCCAGCTTGCAGCTGATCAGGCCTCGGTTGATGTGGCCCAGCACCTCGGAGGGGGTGAACTCCGGCAAGGTGCCATTGCGCTTGGATTCGAACAGCAGCCGTGTGGTCATGAACTTCAACAACACGGTGACAAATGCCGAGGACGCGCCGTGGCCGGACACGTCGGCCAGATAAAACGCCACCCGCCGCTCATCTACGCGGAAATAGTCGACAAAATCACCCGACAGATACAGCGACGGGATGATCTGGTGCGCAAACTTGAACTCATCGATGGTCCACGGGCTGACCGGCAGCATGTTCATCTGCACCTGGCGACCGGCGTTCTGGTCTTCCTGGAGCAGGTTCAGGCTGGCTTCGAGTTCGCGGTTGGCGGTTTCGAGCTTTTCGCGGTAGCGCTGGTTTTCCACCAGCAGGCGTGCACGATCCAGGGCACGGCGCACCGAGTGCTCCAGCACCGCCAGGTCTTCCAGGGGCTTGATCAGGTAGTCGGCGGCGCCCAGGCGCAGGGCCTCGACGGCATCGTTCATCACCCCGGCACCGGACACGACAATCACCGGCGTCTGCGGAGCAAGCTCGGTCACCTGGCGAATCAGTTCGAGGCCGCCCATCTGGGGCATGCGCAGATCGCAGATCACGAGGTCGGGCTTGTCGCGCTCGAATACCTGGAGACCCTGTTGGCCATTGCTGGCCTGCAGGACGCTGAAGCCACTGTCTTCCAAATAGGCCGCAAGGCTTGCGCGCACTACTTCGTCGTCATCGATTATCAGCAGCGTGGCACTGGTTTTTGGCATGTGGGCAAACGGCGCCAGAATTAGGTTGGCGTAGGCGGCTCGGCAATGGCCGGGCTCACGCTACTGGATTCGCTTTCTAGCCTCTCTGTCCTACAAAGCATAGGCTTTTTGCCCACGCACAAAGGTAAAGCAGAGGTGCCCTTCTAAGGCGCAGACGGTACTCCCATCCGACAGGGGTTTCAAGCTCATGCCGATGGTCGCCGAACGTCTTTACATCGCAAATCACCGGGAGTTATAAGAACAGCCATCACCACAACACAAAGTAAGGATGGAAGCTGTGAGCGAACACGAGCGCGACTACGCTGAAAAGCGCGATTTCATCCGCATGCGAGTGGATGCCAATGTCTCTTTGATCCATGCCGGGCAAGAAATTGACGGGGTTTGCGTGGACCTCTCCAGCTCCGGCATGCAGGTGCAGGCACCTCGCCAGTTCACGGTGGGCGATCTGCTGACCGTGCGTATCGAGTCGGAGCACGCGGCCCTCGCGGGCCTGGAAGCGGACACCCAGGTGGTATGGGCGAAGAACGAGGGCGACGGCCAGCATCTGGGGCTGAAGATCCTGAAAATGCGCTAATACCCGCGCACAAAAAAGGCGACCACATGGTCGCCTTTTTTCGTTTCAAGAGGTCTCGACCTAGAAGTCGTCGACAACCTTGCCGTCCTTGACCTTGAACTCGCGGTTCTGCAGGTAGGCGTTGCGGATGAAGGTGTACTTGTCGCCGGTGATCAACTTCTCGCTGTCGAGCAGGCTGGCACGGGTGTCGACGATGTTCAGGCCGAAGGTGCTGTTGCGCCAGCCGATGTCGTTCATGTAGCGGTACGGTTGGGTGTAGCTGTCCACGTATTTGGACGGCGCGTCGCGCAGGGTGCTTGGGCCCAGCAGCGGCAGCATCACGTAAGGACCGCTGCCGACGCCCCAGTAACCGAGGGTCTGGCCGAAGTCTTCGTCGCTGCGGTGCAGCCCCATTTTGGTGCCGACGTCGATAAAGCCCAGCACGCCGAAGGTGGTGTTCATCAACAGGCGGGCAGTGTCCACGCCGGCCGCGTGTGGCTTGAGTTGCAACACGTTGTTGGCCAGGTTGCCGACATCGCCGATATTGCGGAAGAAGTTGTGCACGCCGTCCTGCACGAATTGCGGGGTCACAAACTGATAGCCTTGGGCCAATGGTTTGAGGGCGTAGGTATCAACGGTGTCGTTGAAGGTGAAGATCGGGCGGTTGATGCTTTCCCATGGATCATCTTCCGACGCGGCCTGTGCGGCGAAAGGGGCCATCAGGATAGCGGCACACACCGAAAACTGAGCGAAGTAGTGGCTCCAGCGCATAGCTTTTGCTCCTTGAATAGTCTGTCATGGGCGCTATGCCCTGAATAAGGCGCCAGTATATGACGGAAGTGTCCTTTTAGGCAGCTGCCAGGAAACGACATACGGAAAATGTACAAAATTCCTACAAACTGTCACGGACTTGTCACGCCACTCCGATAGCGTCGTAGCTATTTCAGGGATGTCGAAATGCCTCACGCCGAGATTGCCGTCGCCACTGCACCCACCTTGACCGCCGTGTTGTTTGGCCTGAGTGGCTGCCTGGTCGATTTCGGTTCCCAGGCGCGCACCGATTCACCCTCCCCGCACGCCGAAGCCACGCCAGGTGCGCTGAAGGTCCTGCGCAGCCTCAAGGAACAAGGCGTGCCCTGCGCCTGGCTGGATGAGCTGCCGCCCTCGGTGACGACCCCGCTGGCCGCTGCGCTGCCCGATTGGCTCAAGGCCGCAGCGCCCTCTAGCATCCGCTGGCCCGCCCCACATGCATGCTGGCAAGCCTTGATGGAATTGAACATCGAACGCCTGGAAGGCTGCGTGCTGGTCAGCGGCGAGCCGCGCCTGCTGCAATCGGGCCTGAATGCCGGGCTGTGGACTATCGGCCTGGCGTCCTGCGGTTCGCTGTGCGGCCTGGCGCCCGAGCAATGGCAGGCACTGACCGACCAACAACGCGAATACAAACGCGGCAAGGCCACCGTGGCGCTGTATGGGCTGGGGGTGCATTCGGTGATCGATCACCTCGGCGAGCTCGGCACCTGCCTGGCAGACATCAGCCTGCGCCAGCTCAAAGGCGAAAAGCCCTGATTGAGATCATGCACAGACGGCGCCGGTAGATTAATCTACAGCTCCTCTCGTAGACCTTTCTCGGCGTGCCGTGGTCTATGCCAGTGCCTATCGATAAAAGGAACAACACCATGCCTGCCCGCGAAAAACTGCAAGAACAGGTCAACATCCTGCGCGAGCAACTGGACCAGGAACCACCGCTGCCAGCCGAAAAACGTGAAGCGCTGGAAGCCTTGCTGGCCAAGTTTGAAGTACAACTTGAACTGGAACCGGCCACCCAGCCGCCCAGCATCGTAGACGATGTGAACCGGGCGGTAGAAGGTTTCGAGTTAGACCACCCAGGCATTGCCGGGACGCTGCGCAATATCGTGATCACCCTGGGCAACATCGGCATTTAGCCCGCGCCCAAACCAAGCACAGAACCAAATGTGGGAGGGGGCTTGCCCCCGATAGCAGTGGGTCAGGCACAGAGACTGTGACTGACACTCCGCTATCGGGGGCAAGCCCCCTCCCACATTGGGTTTGTGTAAAGGTTACTGGCGCGCCAGGCGCAGGTTCTGGAACGGCACCGCCTCAGTACTGCGATACGGGTTGATATCCAACCCACCCCGCCGCACATACCGCGCATATACCGTCAACTTCTCCGGCTTCAGCAGGCGCTGCAGATCCAGGAAGATCCGCTCCACGCACTGCTCATGGAAGTCCGAGTGCTGGCGAAAGCTCACCAGATACTCCAACAGGCTGGCGTGATCCAGCTGTGCGCCGCGGTATTGCACGGCCACGCTGCCCCAGTCGGGCTGGCTGGTGACCGGGCAGTTGGATTTGAGCAGGTGGCTGTACACGCTCTCCTCGACAATGCGCGAGTCATCGCAACGCAGCAGTTCCGGACGCGGATGTTCGTAGTTGCTGACGCTGATATCCAGGTCATCGATGCACACTCCCGGCAACGCCACCACGCCTTCGGCTTCAACCTCGGCCAGGCTGCGCACGCGCACGCCCACCGGCTTGCCGGCAGCAGCGCTGAGGTCGGTGCGCAACGTCGCCTCCAGACTTTGCGTATCGGCAAACACGGTCTGGTTCAGCGAGTTGAGGTACAGCTTGAAGGACTTGGACTCGATGATATTCGGCGAGTCGGCCGCAATGCTGAATTCACCGATGGCCACCACCGGCTTACCCGACGGCAGCAGCCAGGACAGTTCGAAGCAGTTCCAGAAATCCACGCCCGTGTACGGCAGGGTCTCGGCGCTCAGGCCCAGCTCGGCCCATTTCGCGGCGCGCGGAATCGGGAACAGCAACGAAGGGGTGTAGGTGGAGATGTATTCACTGGACTTGCCCAGCGGCGAATGTTCGGCTGCGGGATGCATGGCGGAAACCTGGCTAAATTAACCCCACCAGTCTACCAGCCTTTGCCCCCGCCTCTAACAACCGCCGCATCGACACCGTCAATCGCCGCAGCGGCTCAATCGACGTTGATCTTGCCGACCATGCCCGCCTGGTAGTGCCCGGGAATATTGCAGGCAAACTCCAACCCGGTGGCTTTGCTGAAGGTCCAGGTCAACTCAGCGGTTTTACCCGGTCCGACCAGAACACTGTTGGGATCATCGTGCTTCATCCCGCCCATATTGCCCATATTGCCCATATCGCCGTGCTCCATGGCGCCGTGGTCCATCTTGCCCATGCCGGTGGCGTTCAGCATGCCGCTGGCCTGCATCTGCATCATTTGCTTCTGATGCTCCGCATGCATGGCCGCATCGCCCAGGTTGAACTCATGGAGCAACTGGCCTTTGTTGACCAGCACAAAGCGCACGGTCTCACCGGCCTTTACGTCCAGGGACTTGGGCGAAAAGGACATATCCTGCAGCACCACTTCCACGGTGCGCGTGGCCTTATCGGCAGATGCCGGCTGGCCGAACGCATAGGTGTGGGCCGTGCCGGCCATTGCTCCGACACTCAACGCCAACAGGCAGCCCGCCAACAACAAGGGGGTACGCAATGCCATCTCAATTCTCCAAAGGTGTGGGATCAGTCTGAGGACCACTCTAAGATTGCAGCGCTGCCAGCCAGCTGACTGCTAGATTACAACTTTGTCAGGTTGCGCCCCTCCCCTGGCCACCACGGTATAAAGCCTGACGTGACCCGCCGCCAAGAGCTGCCCATGAAACTGCTGATCGTCGAAGACCAACCCAAAACCGGCCATTACCTGCGCCAAGGCCTGACCGAAGCCGGTTTTACCACCGAGCTGGTGGCCGACGGCACCAGCGGCCAACACTTGGCGCTGACCGGCGATTACGACCTGCTGATCCTCGATGTGATGCTGCCCGGTCGCAATGGTTGGCAGATCCTACAGGCCGTGCGCAGCGCTGGCCTCGACGTCCCGGTGCTGTTTCTCACCGCCCGCGACGCAGTGGAAGACCGCGTACACGGCCTGGAACTGGGCGCCGACGATTATCTGGTCAAGCCGTTCGCCTTCTCCGAACTGCTTGCGCGGGTGCGTAGCCTGTTGCGCCGTGGCAGCAGCGCACCGCAGGAAACCACCCTGCAACTGGCCGACCTGCGCCTGGACCTGATCCGTCGCCGCGTCGAGCGCGACGGCCAGCGCATCGACCTCACCGCCAAGGAGTTCGCCCTGCTCGAACTGCTGCTGCGGCGCCAGGGCGAAGTATTGCCCAAGTCGCTGATCGCGTCCCAGGTGTGGGACATGAACTTTGACAGCGACACCAACATCATCGAAGTGGCGATCCGCCGCCTACGCCTGAAAATCGACGACAACTTCCCCAATAAACTCATCCACACCGTGCGCGGCATGGGTTATGTGCTGGAGGAACGATGCAGTTGATCAAGCGACTGTCCCTGGCCAGCCGCCTGGCCCTGTTGTTTGCGGCCTGCACCGCGGTGGTCTCGTTGCTCGCCGGCGTGCTGTTCAACCGCGCCAGCGAGGCGCATTTTGTCGAGCTGGACCAGCAACTGCTCGAAAGCAAACTGGTGGCGCTGCGCAGCACCTTGCAGGGCGTCGACTCACCGCAGCTATTCGCCCAGCGCGAAGCGCAACTGCGCGCCGAGCTCAATCGTCAGCCCGACCTCGCAGTACGCATCACCGCCGCCGGCCAGCGCTGGTTTGACGGCGCGCCGACCATTGCCCTGCCCGAGTCGCCCGGCCTGCACAGCCTGCAAAACGCCGGCATCGACTACCGCGTGTACAACGCGCCGCTAAGGCCGGGCCAACCCGACTCGCCGCAACTGAGCCTGATGCTCGACATCACCCACCATCAGCACTTCCTGCAACGCATGCAGCATTTGATCTGGCTCACAGTCAGCCTCTCGGCCCTGGCCACCGCGCTGCTCGGCGCCTGGGCGGCGCGCAGCGGGCTGCGACCGTTGCGGCGCATGGGCGAAGTGGCCGCCAGCGTGTCGGCCCACTCCCTGACCCAGCGTTTGCCCGAGCAGGGCATGCCGGTGGAACTGGCGGAACTGGCCCAGGCCTTCAACGCCATGCTGGGCCGACTGGACGACGCGTTCCAGCGCCTCTCGGCGTTCTCCGCCGATATCGCCCACGAACTGCGCACGCCCCTGTCGAACCTGTTGACCCACACCCAAGTCATCCTCACCCAGCCGCGCCCGATGGAGGATTACCGCGAGGCGCTGCACAGCAACCTGGAAGAGTTGCAGTGGATGGCGCAGTTGGTGAACGACATGTTGTACCTGGCCAAGGCCGATCACGGGCTGTTGGCGCCCACGCGCGAACCGTTGAAGCTCGCGGACGAAGTGGACGCGCTGCTGGAGTTCTTCGTCTTGCTGGCGGAAGACGCGCACGTCAGCCTGGTGCGCGAGGGTATGGCTCACACAACCGGCGATCGCGGCATGTTGCGCCGGGCATTGTCGAACCTGCTGGATAACGCGCTGCGCTTTACACCCGCGGGCGGCGAAGTGCGGGTGCATCTGGCGCAGGGCGCACAAGGCGTGACGCTGACAGTGGAGAACAGCGGCGAAGGCATTCCGGCGGAGGTGTTACCGCGGTTGTTCGACCGCTTCTACCGGGCCGACCCGGCGCGGCATGAAGGCAGCAGTGAACACGCGGGGCTGGGGCTGGCGATTACCCAGTCGATTGTGCGGGCGCATGGCGGGCGGATTTATTGCGAGTCTGAGCCGGGGTGGACGCGGTTTGTGATCGAGTTGCCAGGGGGGGTTGATGCAAGCTGTGCCGGCGCTATCGGGAGCAAGCTCCCTCCCACATTTTGAATGTATTCACAGATCAAAATGTGGGAGGGGCTTGCTCCCGATAGCGGTCTTAAATCCTACGAATACCTGAGGGCATGCGCCGGCTCGATCTTCGCCGCCCGATACGCCGGGTAAACCGTGGCCAAAAAGCTCAACACAAACCCGGCCGAGCAGATCAGCAGCACATCCCCACCCTGCAATTGCGAGGGCAGGTTGCTGACGAAGTACACGTCCGAACTGAAGATATGCTGCCCGCTCACGCGCTCCAGCCAACCCACCAGCTCACTGACGTTGAGCGCCGCAATCACGCCCAGCACACCGCCGATCAGGGTGCCGATGATACCGATCACCGTGCCCTGCACCATGAAGATCGCCATGATCTGCCGTGGCGTGGCGCCGATGGTCCGCAGGATCGCGATGTCCGCGCCCTTGTCGTTCACCACCATGATCAACGTGGCAATGATGTTGAACGCCGCCACCGCGACGATCATCAGCAACAGCAGGCCGATCATGGTTTTTTCCATCTTCATCGCGCTGAACAGACTGCCCTGGGTGTGGGTCCAGTCATCCGCCTTGTAGGCCGCACCGAGGCTGGCGGCGATGTCCGCCGAGACCTTGGGCGCCGCGTACAAGTCCTTCACCGCCAGGCGCACGCTCTGCACCTGGTTCGGCTGCCAATGCTGAATTTCTGCGGCGTCGGCCATATGGATCAACGCCATCGAACCGTCCAGCTCGGCGCCGACCTTGAAGATACCGACCACGTTCAATCGCTGCATGCGCGGGGTGATGCCACCCGGCGCACTGCTGATTTCCGGGACGATCAGGGTCAGCTTGTCGCCCACGTTCAGGCGAAAGCGCCGCGCGGTGATTTCACCGACCACCACGCCGAACTCGCCGGGCTTCAAGTCTTCCAGTTTGCCCTGGACGATATGCTGGGCCACGATCGACACCTTGCCTTCCTGGGCCGGGTCGACGCCGCTGATCTCGATCGGCTGCATCGCGCCCTTGTAGGAGAACATACCGTCCATCTGCGTGAACGGTACTGCGGCGGTCACTTCGGGATTCTTCATCGCGGCCGCGGCCACTGGCTGCCAGTTGTCGATCGGGTTCACGCCGACGATGGTGGCGTGAGGCACCATGCCAAGGATGCGCGAGCTCATTTCGCGTTGAAAGCCATTCATCACCGACAACACCACGATCATCGCCAGCACGCCCAGGGCGAGGCCGATCATCGAGGTCATCGAGATAAACGAAACAAAACGGTTGCGGCGCTTGGCGCGGGTATAGCGCGTGCCGATGAAAATCGATAACGGTCTGAACATTCGCTTGCACCGCCTGAAAAAATGAAAAAACCCGGCGTCATGCACCGGGCTTGAAACAGGTCAGATGGCGACCAGATGACCTTCCTGCAGGTGCAGTACGCGGTCCATCTGCCGGGCCATGCTCATGTCATGGGTCACCACCAGGAACGCGGTACGCATCTGGGTGCTCAGTTCGAGCATCAAGTCCTTGATGCCCTGGGCGGTGTGGGAATCGAGGTTGCCGGTCGGCTCGTCGAGCATCACCAGGCCCGGGTTGTTCACCAGGGCACGGGCAATCGCCACACGCTGGCGCTCACCGCCAGACAATTCGGCCGGTTTGTGCTCCAGGCGATGGCCGAGGCCAACGCGCTCCAGCAAAGCCTTGGCACGCTGGCGCGCCTCTGGGATCGCGGTCTTGCCGATCAGCAGCGGCATGCACACGTTTTCCAGGGCGGTGAACTCCGGCAACAGGTGGTGGAACTGGTACACGAAACCCAACGAACGGTTGCGCAGTTGGCCGCGGGCCTTTTCGCCGAGGGCCGAGAGTTCTTCGCCGGCCAGCCACACGCTGCCCTGGGACGGCGTATCGAGGCCGCCCAACAGGTTGAGCAAGGTACTTTTGCCGGAACCGGAACTGCCGACGATCGCCACGCGCTCGCCGGGGTGCAGCTCAAGTTGCAGGTTGGACAACACCACCACCGATTCCGGACCTTCCTCGTAGGACTTGCCCAGGTTGCGGCAGCTCAGGATTGCTTTTTCACTCATGCCCGATTCACTCATAACGTAAGGCCTGTGCTGGCTGGGTACGTGCCGCGCGCCAGGCTGGATACAGGGTGGCAAGGAAACTCAGGACCAACGCAGCGCCGCCCACCATCAGCACGTCCTGGGCCTGAACCTGGGACGGCAAGTAATCGATGAAGTAGACGTCGGCGTTGAGAAACTTGTGGCCGATCAGGGTTTCGAGGCCGGCGATGGCAGCGCTGACGTTGAGCGCCGCCAGAATGCCCAGCGCGGTGCCGATCAAGGTGCCGACCACGCCGATCACCGTGCCCTGCACCATGAAGATCGCCATGATCTGCCCCGGCGTGGCGCCCAGGGTGCGCAGGATGGCGATGTCGCCCTTCTTGTCGTTCACCACCATCACCAGGGTGGAGATGATGTTGAAGGCCGCGACGGCGACGATCAGCAGCAACAGCAGGCCGATCATGGCTTTTTCCATGCGGATGGCCTGGTACAGGTTGCCGTGGGTACGGGTCCAGTCACGGGCGTAGTACTGGTTTTCACCCAGGTGCTGGGCGATTTCCCAGGCGCCGCGCGGGGCGTCGAACAAATCGTTGAACTTCAGGCGCAGGCCCTGCACCTGATCCGGCTTCCAGCGATGCAGACGCGCCAGGTCGGTGAGGTTGGTCAGGCCGAGGTAGCCGTCGATCTCGCCAGCGCCGACGTGGAAGGTGCCGACCACGGTAAAGCGCTTCATGCGCGGAAACATGCCGGCCGGGGTCACGGTGACTTCCGGGGCGACGAAGGTCAGCTTGTCGCCGATGCCCACGCCGAGCTTGGCCGCGGCCTTGTCGCCGATGACGATACCGAAGCTGCCGGGCGCCAGGTCGTCAAGTTTGCCCTGCAGCATGAACTTGTCGATGATCGAGACCTTGCGCTCCTGGACCGGGTCGATGGCATTGAGCAGGATTTTCTGCACCTTGCCGTCATTGGTCAGCAACCCTTGCATCTGGGTGAACGGCGCCACGGCCACGACCTTGGGGTTCTGCTTGACCTTGTCGGCCAGGCTTTGCCAGTCGCTGATCGGTTCACCCGACTCGATGGTCGCGTGGGGCACCATGCCCAGCACGCGGGTACGCATCTCATGATCGAAGCCGTTCATCACCGACAACACCACGATCATCACGACCACGCCAAGGGCGAGACCGATCATCGAGGTCAAGGAAATGAACGACACAAAATGATTGCGACGCTTTGCACGGGTATAACGCGTGCCAATAAATACGAAGAGAGGTCTGAACATGTCGGGGCTTGTTCGGAGGAAAAGAAGACGTCCCGGTGGCGGGGTCTGGTAAGCAGCTTTACACTCAGACCATTACCGCTACTTTGGGTTCGCCATGTCGACATTAGATGAAGAAGAACGCCGCGAATACTACCGTATCGACGACATGATCGCACTTCAAATCAAAAGCCTGTCCGCCCCCGAAGCGGCGAGCAAGGAAGTGTTGCTGGATGATTCGCCGCTATTCAATCTACTCAGTGAACTGCACCTGAGCGAATTCGAAGCCCAACACCTGTTGCGCCAGCTCAGCGAGAAAGATCGCAGCCTGGCCGCCCTCCTCCGAATCCAGAACAAACGCCTGGATCTGCTCAGCCAGATCATGGCGCGCGGCCTACTGGATGAAGTCGGCGCACCGCAGCCGGTGATCATTTCCGAAGGCGGCATCGACTTCCTGCACCCGACGCCCCTGGCACTCGACGCCCACCTGGCGGTCAAGCTGGTGCTGATGCCCCAGGCGCTGGGCCTGCTGTTACGGGCGCGGGTCACCCATTGCGATGCCAAGGGCGGCGCTTTTGCCATTGGCACGGAATTCGAATCGATGACCGACGCCCAACGCCAACTGCTGGCGCGCTACATCCTGCAGAAACAGGCGCAGCAACGGCGCCTGGCGCGGGAACAGAGCGACGCCAAAGACACCTGAATTCGTATTCACCCCGCCAGACGACCTGGCGCAAAGGAGCAACTGTGACCCTGATCTACGGCCACCGCGGTGCCAAAGGCGAAGCACCAGAAAACACCCTGACCAGCTTCCAGCAGTGCCTCAAGCACGGTGTACGCCGTTGCGAATTGGATTTGCACCTGTCCATGGACGGCGAACTGATGGTCATCCACGACCCGACCCTCAAGCGCACCGCCGACCGGCGCGGCAAAGTCGTCGAGTATTCGGCGGCAGACCTGGTGAAGATGGACGCCCGCAAAGGCGGCCCCGGCTGGATCAACCCCTGCCCGATCCCGCGCCTGGAAGAACTGTTTGAAAAGTGCGACTTCGATCACTGGCAACTGGAAGTCAAAAGCGCCTCGCGCACCCGCGCCGCGACCACCGTGCTGGCGATCCGGGAAATGGCCGTGCGTTTCGGCCTCATGGACAAGGTCACAGTGACCTCAAGCTCACGGGAAGTGTTGAAAGCGGCGGTGGAACTCACCCCGGACCTGTCGCGCGGGCTGGTGGCCGAATACGCCTGGCTCGACCCGCTGAAGGTCGCGCAAAACTATGGCTGTGAGTTTCTGGCGTTGAACTGGACGTTGTGTACCCCCGAGCGTCTGGAAAAAGCCCAGCGCCAGGGATTGCACGTGTCGGTGTGGACAGTCAACGAACCTGCGCTGATGCGCAGGCTCGCCGACTTCGGCGTAGATAGCCTGATTACAGACTTTCCCGGTTTGGCCACTGCCACGCTCGAGAATTACTGAAATCGGTCTCCCCGGCCGGCTCAGGCCACCGGCCGGAGCCGCTCAAAAAAGCCGGTTGAGGCCGTCGTAGGCCGCGACCCGATAGGCTTCCGCCATGGTTGGGTAGTTGAACGTGGTGTTGACGAAATACTTGAGGGTATTTTGCTCACCCGGCTGGTTCATGATGGCCTGGCCGATGTGGACAATCTCCGAAGCCTGGTAGCCGAAGCAATGCACGCCGAGGACTTCCAGGGTTTCACGGTGGAACAGAATCTTCAGCATGCCTTGCGGCTCGCCGGCGATCTGCGCACGCGCCATGCTCTTGAAGAACGCCTTGCCCACTTCGTAAGGCACCTTGGCCTTGGTCAGTTCGTGTTCGTTCTTACCGATCGAGCTGATCTCCGGAATCGTGTAGATCCCGGTCGGCACGTCGTTCACATAGCGCCAGCTGCCATTGTCGACAATGCTGCCGGCGGCCGAACGGCCCTGGTCATGGGCGGCGCTGGCCAGGCTTGGCCAGCCGATCACGTCGCCGGCACCGTAGATATTCGACACGCAGGTGCGATAGTTCTCGTCCACTTCAATCTGGCCACGGTTGTTGACCTTGACCCCGACATTTTCCATGCCCAGCTTGTCGGTGTTGCCGGTACGACCGTTGCACCACAGCAAGGCGTCGGCCTTGATCTTCTTGCCGGACTTGAGGTGCAGGATCACACCGTTGTCCAGGCCTTCGACGCGCTCGTACTCTTCGTTGTGGCGCACGGTGATGTTGTTGTTGCTGAAGTGATAACTCAACGCCTGGGAAATTTCCGAGTCGAGGAAGCTCAGCAACTGGTCACGGTTGTCCACCAGCTCTACCAGCACCCCCAGGCCGCTGAAGATCGAGGCGTATTCGCAGCCGATCACGCCGGCGCCATAGATGATCAGTTTGCGTGGGGTATGGCCCAGGCTGAGGATGGTGTCGCTATCGTAGATACGCGGGTGGAGGAAATCGATATCCACCGGGCGATACGGGCGCGACCCGGTAGCGATGATGATGTGCTTGGCCACCAGCTTCTCGACCACACCGTTGGAGCAGACCACTTCGACGGTTTGCTCGTCGGCGAAGCTGCCGGTGCCGAAGAACAGGTCGACACGGTTACGGGCGTAGTAGCCGGTCCGCGACGCCACCTGCTTGGCGATGACTTTTTCCGCGCTTTTGAGCACGTCCGGGAACGAAAACCAACGCGGCTCGCCAATGGCCCGGAACATCGGATTGGTATTGAACTGCATGATCTGGCGCACTGAGTGACGCAAGGCCTTGGACGGGATGGTACCCAGGTGGGTGCAGTTTCCGCCGACCTGGCGACGGCTATCGACCATTGCCACCTTGCGCCCTGCCTTCGCGGCGTTCATCGCCGCACCTTCTCCAGCCGGGCCGGAACCCAGTACTACCACGTCGTAGTTGTAGACAGCCATGCGTACTCCTCAGAACAGGCCAGGCGCGCGGTTTGACGCCTGGCTAAATCATGCCGCGGCCAGCGGTCATGAAGGACAATTTGGCTCAAGTGTGTGAACCGGGGCACAGTCTATATAAGGCTCAACGCCGCGCACATTAACCCTTGGTCGCGTCGTAGGCCAGTTTTGCCTTTACTACACAGCGTGGATTACGGTTTCACAGCGGTCATCTGTTCGAACGCCTGATTACTGCGCGTGACAAAAACATCCCCCTCGCGCTGCACAAAAAACGCGGCGATCTGGTGCTGTTCGGCGTAGTCCCAGCCTTGCTCCGGCCCAAGGATCAACAGCAACGTCGACAACCCATCGGCCATCAGCGCCGACGGGTGCAACACTGTCACCGATGCCAGTTGATGGGTAATCGGCGCGCCGGTCCGCGCATCCAGGGTGTGGGAATAGCGCCGACCACCCTGCTGGAAATAATTACGATAGTCACCCGATGTGGACACACCAAAGCCGTCTACGCGGATGATTTTTTCGGCGACCTGCTGGTCATCGCGAGGCTCTTCCAGCGCGACGCGCCAGGGCGAACCATCCGGTTTGTGGCCGGCAGCCTTGAGTTCGCCGGTGGCTTCGGCGAGGTAGTGATGGATACCCAAGCCGCTCAACAGCTCGGCGATACGATCCACCGCGTAACCGGCAGCAATGCTGTTGAAGTCGACCTCGACGGCGGCGTCCTTGCACAGTTGCTCGCCGTCGATGCGCAGATGCTGGTGACCGACCCGTTGACGCACCTCGGCCAGCGTCGCGGCGTCCGGCACCTTGAGTTGCCGGGCCTGGGGCCCGAACCCCCACAGGTTCAGCAGCGGTTCCACCGTCAGGTCGAACGCACCCGCGCTGGCCTGGGACAGTTGCTCGCCGGTACGCACCAGTTGCAGCACCGGCGCGGGCATCGGCTGGCAGCTATTGGCTGGCAGATTGTTGAAACGCTCGATATCCGAGTCGCTGCGGTAGGTCGACATCTGTCGGTCGACATCCCCCAGGATTTTTTCCACCTGGCGCTGCAGCTCTTTCGGCGTAGGTGCCGTCGAGCTTCTGACATACTGGATCGAATAGGTGCTGCCCATGGTCGGCCCCCCAAACTGCTCCAGCGTATCGCCGCCACAGCCGGCCAGCGCCGCAAAACCGCACACCATCACTATCTGTCGCAGATTGCCCATAAACCTGATCGCCGTCGAAAAGTGAATTAACCCGCAGGCACACACCCTGGCAGGACCGCCCATTATGCGGCATGCCGTTATCTGTTTATGGCTGATGTTCGCACTCCCGGCGCTCACCAATGAGGCGGATCGTCTCACCTTGGCCGGCCACAGTTGACGGCGTATCGCCTGAAAAAATGCATGC
The DNA here is from genome assembly GCF_003058185.1 of Pseudomonas sp. GV105. NCBI lineage: Bacteria > Pseudomonadati > Pseudomonadota > Gammaproteobacteria > Pseudomonadales > Pseudomonadaceae > Pseudomonas > Pseudomonas sp. GV105. The sequence goes on along the minus strand of NZ_QBUF01000002.1, from coordinate 170,306 downwards.
CCCTGTGGGCGCGGGCTTGCGCGCGATGCCTCCCACACAGCCGAAACCCACAGGCAGAAAAAAGCCCCGAACCAGTCGGGGCTTTTTCATTCAACCTGGACGCTTAGCGCGGGAATGCAGGCGGGTTGACCCCAGCCATGTCTTCCATCACGCGAACGACCTGGCAGCTGTAGCCGAACTCGTTGTCGTACCACACGTACAGCACAACACGGTTGTCCTGGGTAATGGTCGCTTCCGCGTCCACCACACCGGCGTGGCGCGAGCCAACGAAGTCGGTGGAGACCACTTCCTGGGAGTTGACGAAGTCGATTTGCTTATGCAGATCGGAGTGCAGCGCCATGTAGCGCAGGTACTCGTTCATCTCGTCGCGGGTAGCGGCTTTCTCAAGGTTCAGGTTGAGAATGGCCATCGACACGTTAGGCGTCGGCACGCGGATCGCGTTACCGGTCAGCTTGCCGGCCAGCTCAGGCAGGGCCTTGGCGGCAGCGGTGGCGGCACCGGTCTCGGTGATCACCATGTTCAGCGCGGCGCTGCGACCACGGCGATTGCCCTTGTGGAAGTTGTCGATCAGGTTCTGGTCGTTGGTGTACGAGTGAACGGTTTCGACGTGGCCGTTGATGATGCCGAACTTGTCATTGACTGCCTTCAGCACCGGCACGATGGCGTTGGTGGTGCAGGAAGCGGCGGACACGATCTTGTCGTCAGCGGTGATTTCCGTGTGGTTGATGCCGTGAACGATGTTCTTCAGCTTGCCTTTGCCAGGCGCGGTCAGGACAACGCGGGCAACGCCCGGGCAGGTCAGGTGCTGGCCCAGGCCTTCGGCGTCGCGCCATACGCCGGTGTTATCCACCAGCAGGGCGTCCTTGATGCCGTACTGGGTGTAATCCACCTCGGTCGGGTTCTTCGCGTAGATCACCTGGATCAGGTTACCGTTGGCGGTGATGGTGTTGTTTTCTTCGTCGATGACGATGGTGCCGTTGAACGGACCGTGTACCGAGTCGCGACGCAAGAGGCTCGCGCGCTTGGCCAGGTCGTTCTCGGCGCCCTTGCGTACCACGATGGCGCGCAGGCGCAGGCCGTCGCCGCCGCCGGTTTTACCGATCAGGATGCGTGCCAGCAGGCGGCCGATGCGACCGAAGCCGTAGAGCACAACGTCAGTGCCTTTACGGGCGGAGGCGTTCTGCTTGCCGACCACGTCGGCCATTTCTTCACGCACGAATTGCTCGACGGAACGGCCGTTGGCTTCAGCGCGGAACTTGGCGGCCAACTTGCCCAGGTCTACCGAAGCCGCGCCGAGCTTGAGCTCGCTCATGGCTTTGAGCAGAGGGAATGTTTCGTGGACGGAGAGTTCGCTGTCGTTGGTCGAACGATGGCGAGCAAAGCGATGCGCCTTGAGAATCGCGATGACTGACTGGTTGATCAGACTGCGGCCATAGATCGAGCTCACCACATTGTTATTGCGGTACAGCTGACCGATAAGCGGGATCATCGCTTCAGCGAGTGCTTCACGGTCGATCCATTCACCAAGACACTGGTCGGGCTTCTGAGTCACGGGAACCTTCCACATGTAGGGGCTGAAAAAAGGGGCTACATTATGCCGCCCGGCCGCCCCCGGAGCAATGCGCGTCCTACAACAAAAAGCGCTTACCCAAAAAAGCCACCTCGCTGCAGCCCAGTAAATACGCGGGTTCCAGAAGGCCACTAGTGGAGCGGGCAGCACGACTTGTCCGTAACCCTCCGAAAACTATATGCATTTTGGCACTACATATTGAGTCAAAACGCGCCATTGTTTGTCTTAGCCACCACATTTCCCGCAAACCGTAATAGGCTCAGTCAGCAACTGACAGGCGGCACCTCGGGCCGTTACAATTACCGACTTTGTCGCAACGCTTGGAGCTCAACCTTCCGTGCCCGTTCTGCGTCTACCGCAACTCCCTGCCGCGGCAGGTAAACAGCACTGGGGCAATTTGCCCGGTGCCGCCCTGAGCCTGGCCATCGCCGAGGCTGCCAGCGCAGCCAAGCGCTTTACCCTGCTGCTTACCGCCGACAGCCAAAGCGCCGAACGGCTGGAGCAGGAGCTGAGCTTCTTCGCCCCCGATTTGCCGGTGCTGCATTTTCCCGACTGGGAAACCCTGCCCTACGACCTGTTCTCGCCGCACCAGGACATCATTTCCCAGCGCATCGCCAGCCTGTACCGCCTGCCGGAACTGGTCCACGGCGTGCTGGTGGTGCCGATCACCACGGCGCTGCACCGCCTGGCGCCGACCAAGTTCCTGCTGGGCAGCAGCCTGGTGCTGGATATCGGCCAGAAGCTCGACGTGGAGCAAATGCGTACACGCCTGGAAGCCAGCGGCTACCGCTGCGTCGACACGGTGTACGAGCACGGCGAATTCGCGGTGCGCGGAGCGCTGATCGACCTGTTCCCGATGGGCAGCAAGTTGCCGTACCGCATCGACCTGTTCGATGACGAAATCGAGACCCTGCGCACCTTCGATCCGGAAAACCAGCGCTCCATCGACAAAGTCGAGTCGATCAAACTGCTGCCGGCGCGGGAATTCCCGCTGCAGAAAGACGCGGTGACGCGTTTCAAGGCGCGCTTTCGCGAACGCTTCGACGTCGACTTCCGCCGCTGCCCGATCTTCCAGGACTTGAGCAGCGGGATTACCCCCGCCGGTATCGAGTACTACCTGCCGCTGTTCTTCGACGAAACCTCCACCCTGTTCGACTACCTGCCCCAGGACACCCAGGTGTTCTCGCTGCCGGGCATCGAGCAGGCGGCGGAAAACTTCTGGAGCGACGTGCGCAACCGCTATGAAGAGCGTCGCGTCGATCCGTCCCGTCCTTTATTACCGCCGGCTGAACTGTTCCTGCCGGTGGAAGACTGCTTCGCCCGCCTGAAAAACTGGCCGCGCGTGGTCGCCAGCCAAGAGGATGTGGACGCAGGCAGCGGCCGCACGCGCTTCCCCGCGCAAAACCTGCCGAACCTGGCGATTGAAGCCAAGGCCAGCCAGCCGCTCGAAGCGCTGTCCAACTTCCTCGGCGATTTCGCCGGGCGCGTGTTGTTTACCGCCGAATCGGCCGGGCGCCGCGAAGTGCTGCTGGAGCTGCTGGAACGCCTGAAGCTGCGCCCGAAAACCGTCGACAGCTGGCCGGACTTCGTCGCCGGCAAAGAGCGCCTGGCGATCACCATTGCGCCGCTGGATGAAGGCCTGTTGCTGGACGATCCGGCCCTGGCGCTGATCGCCGAAAGCCCGCTGTTCGGGCAACGGGTGATGCAGCGCCGTCGCCGCGAAAAACGCGCCGACGCCAACAACGACGCGGTGATCAAAAACCTCACCGAACTGCGCGAAGGCGCGCCGGTGGTGCATATCGACCACGGCGTCGGCCGCTACCTGGGCCTGCAAACGCTGGAAATCGACAACCAGGCCGCCGAATTCCTCACCATGGAATACGCCGAAGGCGCCAAGCTGTATGTGCCGGTGGCCAACCTGCACCTGATCGCCCGCTACACCGGCAGCGACGACGCCCTGGCGCCGTTGCACCGCCTGGGTTCCGAGACCTGGCAGAAAGCCAAGCGCAAGGCCGCCGAACAGGTGCGCGACGTCGCCGCCGAGCTGCTCGACATCTATGCCCGTCGCGCCGCCCGCGAGGGTTATGCGTTCGCCGACCCGAAAGCCGACTACGCCACCTTCAGCGCCGGCTTTGCCTTCGAAGAAACCCCGGACCAGCAAACCACCATCGAAGCCGTGCGCGCCGACATGCTCGCGCCCAAGCCGATGGACCGCCTGGTGTGCGGCGACGTGGGCTTCGGCAAGACCGAAGTGGCGATGCGCGCCGCCTTCATCGCGGTGCATGGCGGCAAGCAAGTGGCGATCCTGGTGCCGACTACCCTGCTCGCCCAGCAGCACTACAACAGCTTTCGCGACCGCTTTGCCGACTGGCCGGTGACCGTCGAAGTGATGAGCCGTTTCAAATCCGCCAAGGAAGTGAACGCCGCCGTCGCCGACCTGGCGGAGGGCAAGATCGACATCGTGATCGGCACCCACAAGCTGCTGTCGGACGATGTGAAGATCAAGAACCTGGGCCTGGTGATCATCGACGAAGAACACCGCTTCGGGGTGCGTCAGAAAGAACAGCTCAAGGCCCTGCGCAGCGAAGTCGACATTCTGACCCTCACCGCCACGCCGATTCCGCGCACGCTGAACATGGCGGTGTCGGGCATGCGCGACCTGTCGATCATCGCCACTCCACCGGCGCGGCGCCTGTCGGTACGCACCTTCGTGATGGAGCAGAACAACAGCACGGTCAAGGAAGCGCTGCTGCGCGAATTGCTGCGCGGCGGGCAGGTGTATTACCTGCACAACGATGTGAAAACCATCGAGAAATGCGCCGCCGACCTCGCCGCACTGGTGCCGGAAGCACGCATCGCCATCGGCCACGGGCAAATGCGCGAGCGCGATCTCGAACAGGTGATGAGCGACTTCTACCACAAACGCTTCAACGTGCTGATCGCCTCGACCATCATCGAGACCGGCATCGACGTGCCGAGCGCCAACACCATCATCATCGAGCGCGCCGACAAGTTCGGCCTGGCACAACTGCATCAACTGCGCGGCCGCGTCGGACGCAGTCACCACCAGGCCTACGCCTACCTGCTGACGCCACCGCGCCAGCAAATCACCGGCGACGCGGAAAAACGCCTGGAAGCCATCGCCAACACCCAGGACCTGGGCGCCGGCTTTGTGCTGGCCACCAACGACCTGGAAATCCGTGGCGCCGGCGAACTGCTCGGCGACGGCCAGAGCGGGCAGATCCAGGCCGTGGGCTTCACCTTATATATGGAGATGCTCGAACGCGCAGTGAAAGCCATCCGCAAGGGCGAGCAACCGAACCTCGACCAACCCCTGGGCGGCGGTCCGGAGATCAACCTGCGCTTGCCGGCATTGATCCCCGAAGACTACCTGCCGGATGTCCACGCGCGACTGATCCTGTACAAGCGCATCGCCTCGGCCACCGACGAAGAAGGCCTCAAGGACCTGCAGGTGGAGATGATCGATCGCTTCGGCCTGTTGCCGGAACCGACCAAGAACCTGGTGCGCCTGACCCTGCTCAAATTGCAGGCCGAGCAACTGGGGATCAAGAAGGTCGACGCGGGGCCGCAGGGCGGGCGCATCGAGTTCGAAGCGCAGACGCCGGTGGACCCGTTGGTGCTGATCAAGCTGATCCAGGGCCAGCCCAACCGGTACAAGTTCGAAGGGGCTACGCTGTTCAAGTTCATGGTGCCGATGGAACGTGCCGAAGAACGCTTCAATACCTTGGAGGCGCTGTTTGAGCGCCTCATCCCGAAATCTGTTTGAAGGACGCCCCAATGCGCGTGTTTCGCATTCTGAGCTTGTTATTAGTGGTACTCGCACCTTCGGCGTTTGCCGACAGCCTGTACCAAGTGGAAATGGTCCTGGTGCGCCAGAACGCGGAGCCGGTGATCAACAGCCGCGCCGCGCCGGAAGACTGGGATGCCGGCGCCGAGCGCCTGGGCGACAGAAGCAGCCCGGCGCGCCTGGGCACGATCGTCGACAAACTCCGCGCAGACGCCAACTACACGGTGCTGGCGCATAAGGCCTGGGAACAGAACCTCGGTGAGCAGCCGGTAAAAATCGCGATCACCGACGGCCGGGAGCAGTTCGGTCAGTTTCCCCTCGAGGGTGTACTGAGCCTGCAACTGGGGCGCTTTACCGATATCGACGCGGACTTCTGGATCAACCAGTTCGACGGCAACGGCAGCGTCATCGCCAGCGAGCATCTGGCGCAGAAAGACGTGCGGACCAAGAACAACCAGCTCAACTACCTGGATGGCGGCCACCTGGCGCTGCTGATCAAGATCACTTCGTTGACCGCCAAACAGCCCAGCGCACCGCCCGTCGACTTTCAGGACTGATCCAGCGCCATGCCCCTGACGTCGCCGCTCACCAAGCCCCTGGCCCCTTCGTGGGCCAATCGCTTCAAAGAACAAAGCCTGGAGCGCGGGCGGCGCTATGCCTTGGAGAACCGGGTACGCATCGTCGAGTCGGGCGACAGCACCATCATCGCCAGTTGCGAAGGCTCGGGCAGCAACGTCTACCGGCAGACCATCTCGTTGCGCGAATCGGCCAAGGGCACGCTGATCCTGGTGGACAGCCGCTGCACCTGCCCGGTACACACCAACTGCAAACACATCGCGGCGGTGCTGCTCAAGGTCCAGGAAACCCTGGCCTACCCGGCGGCGGCCCAGGACGCCGAACTGCTGGAAAAACTCCAGGCCGTGCTGGACAACCGCGTGGTGCTGCCGCAGGTGGTGATGGACGACGTGCTGCCCGTGCCGCGCCTGTGGCTGGCCAGTGTCGCGTTCAGCGCGTTCGAGCCGCGCAACGGCAAGATGCAGCGCTATATCCAGCACCGTGCGGCGCTGTCGTTCAACTATCTGGGCAACTACGTCAGCGGGCAAAAGAACGCCGACATCATCGTCCGCCAGGAAACCCAGAGCCTGCGGATCAAGCGGCACCCCGAGCTGGAACAGCGCTATCGCGAACAACTGCGCCTGCTCGGTTTCAAGATCGCCACGCGCCAGAGCAAAGCGTTGCCGGAAAGTGCCGGCGAACTGTTCGAGATGATCAATGACAGCGCCTGGCTGAACTTCACCCTCAACGCATCGCCGACACTACGGGCCGAAGGTTGGGAGTTGCAGATCGACGACGACTTCGGCTTCGACCTGAGCCCGGTGGACGACTGGTATGCCACCGTCGACGAAGGGCCGGAGCGCGACTGGTTCGACCTGGAACTGGGGATCATCGTCAACGGCGAACGCCTGAGCCTGCTGCCGATCCTGCTCAACCTGATGCGTTCGCACACCGAAATCCTCAACCCGGAAAAACTCGCACGCCGCCGCGATGACGAACTGATCCTGGTCAACATCCCCGGCCTGCCCAACGGTGGCCACGGCCCGCTGCAAGTGGCGCTGCCCTACGGCCGCCTGAAACCCGTCCTGGCCACCCTCGGCGAGTTCTACCTGCAGGAACCCGGCACCACCACGCTGCGCCTGGCCAAGGCCGACGCGATCCGCCTCAACCCGCTGGAAGACCTGCCGCTGCAATGGGAAGGCGGCGAGAAGATCCGCACCTTCGCCCACCGCCTGCGCGACATCAAGGATTTCACCTGCGTCGCGCCCGAAGGCTTGAACGCGACCTTGCGCCCCTATCAGCTGGAGGGTTTGAGCTGGATGCAGTCACTGCGCCAGTTGGAAGTGGGCGGCATTCTTGCGGACGACATGGGCCTGGGCAAAACCTTACAGACCTTGGCGCATATTCTCAGCGAGAAGATCGCCGGGCGCCTGGACCGCCCGTGCATGGTGGTGATGCCCACCAGCCTGATCCCCAACTGGCTCGACGAGGCCGCGCACTTCACGCCGCAACTCAAGGTCCTGGCGCTGTATGGCGCCACCCGCAAAAAGCACTTCGCGAACCTGCAGGACTACGACCTGCTGCTGACCACGTATGCGTTGCTGCCCAAAGACATCGAGCAACTCGCCGCCCTGCCCTTGCATGTGCTGATCCTCGACGAAGCGCAGTACATCAAGAACCCTTCGAGCAAGGCGGCCCAGGCGGCGCGTGAGCTGAACGCACGGCAGCGCCTGTGCCTGAGCGGCACCCCGCTGGAAAACCACCTGGGCGAGCTGTGGTCGCTGTTCCACTTCCTGTTGCCGGGCTGGTTGGGCGACGTGAAAAGCTTCAACCGCGACTACCGCGTGCCGATTGAAAAACGCGCCAGCGATGTACGATTGCAGCACCTGAACGGTCGGATCAAACCGTTCCTGCTGCGTCGCACCAAGGAACAGGTGGCGACGGAATTACCGCCGAAAACCGAGATCATCCACTGGGTCGAGCTCAATGAAGCCCAGCGCGACGTGTACGAAACCATGCGCCTGGCCATGGACAAAAAAGTCCGCGATGAGATCACCCGCAAAGGCGTGGCGCGCAGCCAGATCATCATTCTTGAAGCGCTGCTCAAGCTGCGCCAGGTGTGCTGCGATTTGCGCCTGGTCAACGATGCCACCCTGCCGACGCGCGGCAGCAGCTCGGGCAAGCTCGACAGCTTGATGGAAATGCTCGAAGAGCTGTTTGCCGAAGGGCGCCGGATTCTGTTGTTCTCCCAGTTCACCTCGATGCTGAGCCTGATTGAACTCGAGCTGAAAAAACGTGGCGTCGCCTACGCGCTGCTGACCGGCCAGACCCGCGATCGGCGCACGCCGGTGAAAGACTTCCAGAGCGGCAAGCTGCAGATCTTTCTGATCAGCCTGAAGGCAGGTGGCGTAGGACTCAACCTGACCGAAGCCGACACCGTGATCCACTATGACCCGTGGTGGAACCCGGCCACGGAAAACCAGGCCACCGACCGTGCGTATCGCATCGGCCAGGAGAAGCCGGTGTTCGTCTACAAGATGATTGCACGGGGCACGGTGGAGGAGAAAATCCAGCACCTGCAGAAGGAAAAGTCCGACCTTGCAGCGGGCGTGCTGGACGGGCGGACCACCGGGGATTGGCAGTTGGGCAACGAAGAGATCGAGGCGCTGTTTGCGCCGCTGCCCAACAAACAAGAAAAACGCTGACGGTTAGATCGCCCTCGCGGGCCAGCGCGCCGCCACATTCGACCGCACTTCGACAGAATGTACGCAATCAAGTGTAGGAGCGGGCTTGCCCGCGATAGGCGCGCCGCCGTTTCAATCGATCAACTGCGCATCCCGCAACGCGCCGAGCGCCACCAGCCAACGCGGGTCTTGCTTATACTCCGTCGACGCAACCGCCTGCCCACGCATCCGTGCGATCCGCGCCGATGGCGTGACCTTCATCCGCTGGGCCGCGCTCAGCGCCAGTTCGGCAGCCGCCCGATCGTTGCACACCAGGCCCATGTCGCACCCCGCCGTCAGTGCGGCTTCAATTCGGCTGGCCGCATCCCCAACCACGTGGGCACCAGCCATGGACAGGTCGTCGCTGAAAATCACCCCGTCAAATTGCAATTCGCCGCGCAGGATGTCCTGCAACCAGCGGCGCGAGAAACCGGCCGGCTGGGCGTCGACTTGCGGGTAAATGACGTGGGCTGGCATCACCGCAGCCAATTGCCGGCTCAGGCGTGCGAAAGGTACCAGGTCATTGGCGCGAATCTGTTCCAGGCTGCGTTCGTCATTGGGAATCGCAACGTGGGAATCGGCCTCAGCCCACCCGTGCCCCGGGAAGTGCTTGCCGGTGGCGGCCATGCCGGCGCTGTTCATGCCACGGATAAACGCCCCGGCAAGCACCGCGGCGCGCTCCGGGTTGCCCTCGAAGGAACGGCTGCCGACCACGGCGCTGCGCTGGTAGTCCAGGTCCAGCACGGGGGCGAAACTCAGGTCCAGGCCGACGGCCAGGACTTCAGTGGCCATGATCCAGCCACACTGTTCGGCGAGGTATTCGGCGTTAGGGTGATCCGCCAGCGCGCGCATGGCCGGCAGGCGCACAAAACCCTGGCGCAGGCGCTGCACGCGACCGCCCTCCTGGTCGACCGCCAGCAGCAGGTCCGGGCGCACGGCACGAATCGCCGCGCTCAATTCCCGCACCTGGCGCGGATGCTCGATATTGCGCGCAAAAATGATCAGGCCGCCCACCTCAGGCTGGCGCAACAGGTGGCGATCCTCGGCCGTCAGCCAGGTGCCGGCAACGTCGACCATCAAAGAACCTTGCAGGGCAGCAGTCATAAACCTTCCTTAAATAACGCACACAACCCATTGCCCTCGCGGCGCGGCGGGCGCGGCAAGAACAATGGGTTGCGAGTAAATAGCTGAATTCGGCATGGGCGGCTAGCTTAGCGGATGCTGGCGGCCGCGCACACCCGGGGCGGTCAAACCTTCGCGGGGACTGGCGTCGATTTGCTGCGCGGACGCAATTGCGCGGCGGCCATGGTCTGGTCGGTCACGCCGGTTTCGGCGCGCATGCCGGCAGCGAGGAACGGCACCATCAGGCGCATCACCTGCTCGATGGAGGTGTTGACGCCAAAGTCGGTCTCGGCAATCGCCCGCAAGGCCTTGATCCCGGACATGCTGAATGCCGCCGCGCCGAGCATGAAGTGTACGCGCCAGAACAATTCGATCGGCGGGATGCGCGGGGCGGCTTCGTTGACCAGCAACATATAGCGGCGGAACACCTTGCCGTACATGTCTTCCAGGTAGCGGCGCAGGTGGCCCTGGCTCTGGCTGAACGCCAGGCCCAACAGGCGCATGAAGATCGACAGGTCGTTGCCGCTGCGTGGCTGCACCACCAGCGCTTGCTCAACGAGGATTTCCAGCAGTTCTTCCAGGCTTGGCTTATGGTCGGCCTTGGCCTGGCGGCGTTCGAGCTCACGGTCGAGACTGGCGCAGAACGGCCCCAGGAAACGCGAGAACACCGCCTGGATCAGGGCTTTTTTCGAGCCGAAATGGTAGTTCACGGCGGCGAGGTTGACCCCGGCCTTGCTGGTGATCAGCCGCAATGAGGTTTCAGCAAATCCTTTTTCCGCGAACAATTGCTCGGCAGCATCGAGAATGCGTTCAACGGTTTCCGACTGGGCCATGGCTACTCCGCCTGACAAACACTTGTTTGAAACATACGTTTCAGCTTGTGTCTTGTCAAGCCTGTGGGTTCGCTTTCCGGCCAGGCAGTCATCTATTTGAACGCTATTTAATCACATCCTTTCAACTCTGTAGGCAGCGCTGTCTTTGCGTTGTAGGAGGGCTGACGAATGACCGTCCAGCGGACGCGCAAAAAAGGATGATTGCCAAGCGCAGTCCACTGTATATAATCCCAGTCACTGTATAAAAAGACAGAGCGATCAACATGCTAAAACTGACGCCACGCCAAGCTGAGATTCTGGCTTTTATCAAGCGCTGCCTCGACGACAACGGCTACCCGCCGACGCGCGCGGAAATTGCGCTGGAACTGGGGTTCAAATCCCCCAACGCCGCCGAAGAACACCTCAAGGCCCTCGCTCGCAAAGGCGCGATCGAGATGACCCCGGGCGCTTCGCGGGGCATTCGCATTCCCGGTTTCGAAGCCAAGGCCGACGAATCGACCCTGCCGATCATAGGCCGCGTCGCTGCCGGCGCGCCGATCCTGGCGCAACAGCACGTCGAGGAATCCTGCAACATCAACCCGACCTTCTTCCATCCTCGCGCCGACTACCTGTTGCGGGTGCATGGCATGAGCATGAAGGACGTGGGCATTTTCGACGGTGACCTGCTGGCTGTCCACACCACTCGTGAAGCCCGTAACGGCCAGATCGTCGTCGCCCGCATCGGCGATGAAGTCACCGTCAAACGCTTCAAGCGCGAAGGCAGCAAGGTCTGGCTCCTGGCCGAGAACCCTGAGTTCGCCCCGATCGAAGTCAACCTGAAAGACCAGGACCTGGTGATCGAAGGCCTGAGCGTCGGCGTCATTCGCCGCTAAAGGAGGCATCATGCAGCTCGTGCACACCCCACAACACACACAACTGTCGCTGTTCGAGGCCTTCATGGCCCAACCCCTTGCGCCCATCCTCAAGGAAACGGTCGAGGCGCCCTGGTGCGCCGAGCCTGAGGCGTTCAGTGAACTGTCGTTGCGCGGTGCGGCCGGGAGCTGCCTGAGCCTGCTGGCGCCGATCCTGCGCGAACTGAGCGAGGAACAGGATGCACGCTGGTTGACGCTGATCGCCCCACCCGCCAGCCTGACCCAAGCTTGGCTGCGGGACGCCGGTCTCAACCGCGAGCGCATCCTGTTGCTGCAACCACGCGGCGCGCAAAGTGCCCAGCAGTTGACCTGCGAAGCCCTGCGCCTGGGCCGCAGCCATACAGTGGTGAGCTGGTTGAACCCGCTGAATGCCAACGCCAAGCAACAGTTGATCAGCGCTGCGCGTACCGGCGATGCGCAGAGCTTGAATATTCGTTTGGGGTAATTCGAGGTGCCGCAGGCTAGCCCTGTGGCAAGGGAGCTTGCTCCCATTGGACGGTGCAGCAATCGCATGTTCAGGGCCGCTTAGCGCCCCAGCGGGAGCAAGCTCCCACGCCACACTCAGTGCAGAACCCGTGGACCGTCTTCTTTCTCCGGTTCGCCTTCCGCCAGGCGGCCCGCCATCTGTACGCCAACGCTCAACATGGCTTTTGCCACTTCCACGTGCTGGCCTTGCAGGAACGCCTTGGCGTCTTCGGAAAAGTCCAAGATAACCAGAGAACCCTCGTCCTCAGCCCGGCGCAGCTCGATTCGGCCGTCAGGCAATTCAACAATTTCCAGAAAGGACGTTGGCATAAAAGTCTGTTCTCCACGAAAGGCCGGGATTATATCAGTCATCTGCCGGGCCTCGCAGTGGATCTGGCGAGGTTTCTTTACGGCTGGATGAATGGTGCTTAGTGAGAGCAAGCCCACTGCCACAATTTTGATTGGCACCCATCTGCGCAGGTGCCTTGGCTGTCAGCTCGCAATGATCACCGGCTCAACGAGCGTGTCTCAGCACTCGTTCAAACCTTCACGAAACCGCAGCGCCATGTTTTTCAGCTCCTGGCGCCAGCCTTCAAGCTCTTCGCGGCTCAACGGCTTCGGCTCATCCTCTTCCAGCGACAGCGCCACGATCAACGGCTGGGTCACATCGCCCTTGGGCACATGGGGAACACGTGGCGGCTGAAACATATCGGCATGCGCTTTGAGCAGGCGTGCCACCCAACTGTCGGGGCTTTGCGCCATTTCCACCAGTTCGGCGAGTTCAGGGATCGCCATGGCGTCCAGTACTTCGCGATTCATGATCATTTCCGCACGCGGCGAACCGGCCTGGGGCAAACGGTAGAACCCGGCGATTTCATGACACAGCCCCAGCAAGGCGCCGTACAGGTGGAACAGGGCCGCCTCACGCCCCGCCTGGACCAGCGCGATGGCGTTCATCTCCTTCCCTTCCTCGGCACGGCCAAGGGCTTCCAGGGATAAACCCGCGAAGTAAATTTTCTGGTTGGTACGGGTATAGAGTTCGTTGGCCATGACGGCAATCTCCACAACGAATAGGCGTAATGCTGGTATGTAGGAGCGAGCTTGCTCGCGAAAAACCTGGGAGCGCCGTGGGGCATCAGGTTTTTCGCGTAATCGTTAGCGACCTTCGCGAGCAAGCTCGCTCCTACAGCAAGCAAAAGCCGTCTATGCAGACGGCTTTTAGCGTTATCAGATTAACCGATCAAGCGCCCTGGCGCTTGTCCTCGACCTTCCACTTGCCGCCGTCGTAGAACGCCTTCCAACCGGTCGGCTTACCGTCCACTTCGGACTGCACGTACTGTTCCTTGGTCTTGCGGCTGTAGCGGATCACGGCCGGGCGACCGTCCGGGTCCTTCTTCGGCGCTTCGCACAGGAAGTGGTACTTCGGATCGATCTCATCCTTGTGCGGCACGATCTCGAGCACCAGCGGCGCACGGGTCTCGCGGTTTTTCGGGAACTGGCTGGCAGCCAGGAACAGCCCCGAAGCGCCATCACGCAGGATATAGGTGTCGTTGACCTTCTCGCACTTGAGTTCGGGCATCTTCACCGGGTCCATCTTCGGCGGCGCCGCGTCACCGCTTTTCAGCAGTTTGCGGGTGTTCTTGCACGTCGGGTTGGTGCAACCGAAGAACTTGCCGAAACGGCCGGTCTTGAGTTGCATCTCGCTGCCGCACTTGTCGCATTCCAGGCTCGGGCCTTCGTAGCCTTTGATGCGGTAGCTGCCCTCTTCGATCTCGTAGCCGTCGCAATCCGGGTTGTTACCGCAGATGTGCAACTTGTGCTTCTCGTCCAACAGGTAGGCATCCATCGCCGTGCTGCAGATCGGGCAACGGTGCTTGCCACGCAGCACCAGCGATTCGGATTCACCCTCGTCGTCGGCGGCGATTTCATCGCCTGGCACCAGGTTGACGGTGGCCTTGCAGCGCTCTTTCGGCGGCAGGCTGTAGCCCGAGCAACCGAGGAACACGCCGGTGGACGCGGTACGAATCTGCATCGGCCGGCCGCAGGTCAGGCACGGGATGTCGGTCATCACCGGCTGGTTGGCACGCATGCCGCTGTCCGGGCTTTCGGCCACTTCGAGTTTTTTCTTGAAGTCGCCGTAGAACTCGTCGAGCACGCTCTTCCAGTCGCGCTCGCCCTGGGCCACGTCATCGAGGTTCTCTTCCATGCCGGCGGTGAAGCCGTAGTCCATCAGGTTGGAGAAACTCTCGGACAGACGCTCGGTAACGATGTCGCCCATTTTTTCCGAATAGAAACGCCGGTTGTGCAGCGCCACGTAGCCACGGTCCTGGATCGTGGAGATGATCGCCGCATAGGTCGAAGGACGACCGATACCGCGTTTCTCCATCTCTTTCACCAGGCTGGCTTCCGAATAACGCGCCGGTGGCTTGGTGAAGTGCTGGGACGGGTCGAGCTTGATCAGCTTCAACGTGTCGCCCTGGGCCATGTCCGGCAGTACGTCGTCGTCGCCTGGCTTGGCGATTTGCGGCATCACGCGGGTGTAGCCGTCGAACTTGAGGATACGGCCCTTGGCACGCAGCTCAAAGTCGCCTGCGCCCACGCTGACGGTGGTGGACAGGTATTGCGCCGGCAGCATCTGGCAGGCCAGGAACTGGCGCCAGATCAGCTCATAGAGGCGCTCAGCGTCACGTTCCATGCCGCTCAGCTTGCTCGGCTCGGTGTTGGCGTCGGAAGGACGAATCGCTTCGTGAGCTTCCTGGGCGCCTTCTTTGCTGCTGTAGACGTTCGGCTTCTCCGGCAGGTACTTCTTGCCGAACTCGCTTTCAATATACGTGCGCGCCATCGCCACCGCGTCTTGCGACAGGTTGGTGGAGTCGGTACGCATATAGGTGATGTAGCCGGCTTCGTACAGACGCTGGGCCATCATCATGGTTTTCTTCACGCCGAAGCCCAGGCGGTTACTCGCGGCCTGTTGCAGGGTGGACGTGATGAACGGCGCCGACGGCTTGCTGCTGGTCGGTTTGTCTTCGCGCTTGACGATGCTGTAGCTGGAAGACTTGAGCTTCTCCAGCGCGGCCATGGCCTGGGCTTCGTTCAGCGGCTTGAAGGCCTCGCCTTTTTCACGGGCCACTTCAAAGCGCACGTTGGCGCCCTTGGCGGTGCCGAGGTCGGCGTGGACTTCCCAGTATTCTTCAGGGTTGAACGCACGAATCTCGCGCTCACGCTCCACCACCAGCTTGACCGCGACCGATTGCACACGGCCAGCGGACAGGCCACGGGCAATCTTGGCCCACAGCAGTGGCGAGACCATGTAACCCACGACACGGTCGAGGAAACGACGGGCCTGCTGGGCGTTGACGCGGTCGATATCCAGTTCGCCCGGCTTGGAGAAGGCTTCCTGGATGGCTTTCTTGGTGATTTCGTTGAACACCACACGCTTGTAGCGGCTGTCATCACCGCCGATGGCTTCCCGCAGGTGCCAGGCAATGGCTTCCCCTTCGCGGTCCAAGTCCGTTGCGAGATAGATGGTGTCGGCATCTTTGGCGAGCCGGCGCAGCTCTTCGATGACCTTTTCCTTGCCCGGAAGGATTTCGTACTTGGCCTTCCAGCCATGTTCCGGGTCCACACCCATGCGCGAGACCAGCTGCTTGCGCGCTTTCTCTTTAGGCGTGAGCACCGGACCTTCGCCCGCAGCCGCCTTGCCGCGCTTGGCGGCAGGCTCCTTGCTGGCGCTAGCCGAACCGCTGGTGGGCAGGTCTCGGATATGGCCGATACTCGACTTCACCACGTACTCGTTGCCCAAGTACTTGTTGATGGTCTTGGCCTTAGCCGGGGATTCCACAATGACCAGCGATTTGCCCATGGATCGGAAAATTCCTGAATTCGAGAAGTGAAAGGCAGTTGGCGCCTGACGCGGCAACGCTATATATAGTGGCAACCGGGTGAGGTCAAGCGCAGCATTCTGCGCAGCCTGCCGTTATTGCCCTGAAAAAAGACTGGGTTCGGCCTGCACCAAAGCAAAGCGTGGGACCTGTTCGCCGTCAACTTCGACGGACTCGAGGAACATGCTCAACGGGCGCACCCAAAAGCCGTAATCGCCATACAGTGCTTGGTAGAACACCACTTCTTCTTCGGTCTCGGAGTGCCGCGCCACATTAAAAACGCGGTACTGCGGACCTTTATAATGTTGGTAGAGCCCTGGTTCGACTTTCATGCTCTGGCCACCTTACAAAATTTGTTAAAAAAAAATAATAAAACTACCGAAAAACAAAAACCGGGGCACTGGGCCCCGGCTTCCGTCAACGCAACGCTTAAAGGCGTTCGAAGACGGTGGAAATGCCTTGGCCGAGACCAATGCACATGGTTGCAACCCCGAGGTTGCCGCCATTTTGCTTCATCACATTGAGCAAAGTGCCGGAGATTCGCGCGCCGGAGCAACCGAACGGGTGGCCCAGGGCGATCGCGCCGCCGTGCAGGTTAACCTTCTCGTTCATCTTGTCGAGTACTTTCAAATCTTTCAGCACCGGCAGGGCCTGTGCGGCGAAGGCTTCGTTGAGCTCGAAGAAGTCGATATCGGCGACGGTCAGGCCCGCGCGCTTCAAGGCTTTTTGTGTCGCCGGTACCGGACCATAGCCCATGATCGCCGGGTCCACACCCGCTACGGCCATCGAACGAATCACCGCCATCGGCTGGATACCCAGGTCCTTGGCACGCTGCGCCGACATCACGATCATGCACGAGGCACCGTCGGTGATTTGCGACGAAGTGCCGGCTGTCACGGTGCCGCCCTTTGGATTGAACGCCGGTTTCAAGGCGGCCAGGCTTTCCAGGGTGGTATCCGGACGAATGGTTTCGTCGTAGTCGAACAGTTTCAGGAAACCGTTCTCGTCGTAGCCGTTCATCGGGATGATTTCATCCTTGAACTTGCCTTCCACGGTCGCCTTGTGGGCGAGTTGGTGGGAACGCAGGCCGAACGCATCCTGGGCTTCGCGGGTAATGCCGTGCATTTTGCCGAGCATTTCCGCGGTGAGGCCCATCATGCCCGAGGCTTTTGCCGCATGCAGCGACATGTGCGGGTTGGGATCGACACCGTGCATCATGCTGACGTGGCCCATGTGCTCCACGCCACCGACCACGAATACATCACCGTTGCCGGTCATGATCGCCTGGGCGGCCGTGTGCAGTGCGCTCATCGACGAACCACACAGGCGGCTGACCGTCTGCGCGGCCGCGGTGTGCGGGATCTGGGTCAGCAAGGAGGCCATGCGGGCGATGTTCCAGCCCTGCTCCAGGGTCTGGTTGACACAGCCCCAGATCACGTCTTCGACTTCGTTCGGGTCGACCTTGACGTTACGCTCCAGCAATTTGCTGATCAGGTGCGCCGACATGTCTTCGGCGCGGGTGTTGCGGTGCATGCCGCCCTTGGAGCGGCCCATCGGCGTGCGACCGAAGTCGACAATCACGACGTCTCTTGGATTCAAGCTCATAAATATTCTCGCTCAAGTGTATGGGACGCTTAACCGAAGAAGCTCTGGCCGTTCTTGGCCATCTCACGCAGCTTCGCGGTCGGGTGGTACAGCGGGCCCAAATCAGCGTATTGATCAGCCAGGGCAACGAACTCGGCCACACCGATCGAGTCGATGTAACGCAGTGCACCGCCACGGAATGGAGGGAAACCAATACCGTACACCAGGCCCATGTCGGCTTCGGCGGCGGTTTCGACGATGCCGTCTTCCAGGCAACGCACGGTTTCCAGGCACAGGGCGATCATCATCCAGTTGATGATGTCCTCGTCGGACACCTCACGCTGTTCATAGATGACCGGCGCGAGCACTTCGTGGACCGACGGATCGGCAACCTTCTTCTGCTTGCCCTTCTTGTCGGTCTCGTAGGCGTAGAAGCCCTTGCCGTTCTTCTGGCCCAGGCGCTTGGCCTCGTAGAGCGCGTCGATCGCCGAGCGGCGGTCGTCTTTCATGCGGTCCGGGAAGCCTTCAGCCATCACGTCGCGACCGTGGTGGCCGGTGTCGATGCCGACCACGTCCATCAGGTACGCCGGGCCCATCGGCCAGCCGAATTTTTCCATGACCTTGTCGATACGCACAAAGTCCACACCGGCGCTGACCAGCTTGGCGAAACCGCCGAAGTACGGGAACAGCACGCGGTTGACCAAAAAGCCCGGGCAGTCGTTGACCACGATCGGGTTCTTGCCCATTTTCTTGGCGTAGGCAACGGTGGTGGCGACGGCCAGCTCGCTGGACTTCTCACCA
The DNA here is from genome assembly GCF_003058185.1 of Pseudomonas sp. GV105. Classification (NCBI taxonomy): domain Bacteria; kingdom Pseudomonadati; phylum Pseudomonadota; class Gammaproteobacteria; order Pseudomonadales; family Pseudomonadaceae; genus Pseudomonas; species Pseudomonas sp. GV105. Next base: position 152,053 of record NZ_QBUF01000002.1, on the reverse strand, counting down.
CGGATCACTTCCACCAGCGGCATCATGTGTACCGGGTTGAAGAAGTGCATGCCGACGAAGTTTTCCGGACGCTTGAGGGCCTTGGCCAGCAGCGTGATGGAAATGGTCGAGGTGTTGGACGCCAGGATGGTGTCGTCTTTGACCTGGGCTTCCACTTCCGCCAGTACCGCTTGCTTGACCTTCGGGTTTTCGACAACCGCTTCGACCACCAGGTCGACGTGGCCGAAATCGCCGTAGGACAGCGTAGGACGAATGCCGTTGAGCACTTCAGCCATTTTCGCCGCGGTCATGCGACCTTTATCAACCCGACCCACCAGCAGCTTGGCCGCTTCCGCCAGGCCTTGCTCGATGCCGTGTTCGTTGATGTCTTTCATCAGGATCGGCGTGCCTTTGGACGCCGACTGATAGGCGATACCGCCGCCCATGATGCCGGCACCGAGTACGGCGGCCTGTTTCACATCCTTGGCGACTTCATCGTAGGCCTTGGCCTTTTTCTTCAGTTCCTGATCGTTCAGGAACAGGCCGATCAGGCTCCGGGCAGCGGAGGTCTTGGCCAGTTTGACGAAACCTGCCGCTTCCACTTCCAGGGCTTTGTCGCGACCGAAGTTCGCGGCTTTCTGGATGGTCTTGATCGCTTCAACCGGCGCCGGGTAGTTCGGGCCGGCCTGGCCAGCCACGAAACCTTTGGCGGTTTCGAACGCCATCATTTGTTCGATGGCGTTGAGCTTGAGTTTTTCCAGCTTCGGCTGACGCTTGGCCTTGTAATCAAATTCGCCGCTGATGGCGCCCTTGATCAGGTTCAGCGCGGCTTCGGCCAGTTTGTCCGGGGCAACCACGGCATCGACGGCACCGACTTTCAGCGCGTCTTCAGCTTTGTTTTCCTTGCCGGCGGCGATCCACTCGATGGCGTTGTCGGCCCCGATGATGCGCGGCAGGCGCACAGTGCCGCCGAAACCTGGGTAGATGCCCAGCTTGACTTCCGGCAGGCCGATTTTCGCAGTGGCCGACATGACGCGGAAATCCGCCGCCAGGCACATTTCCAGGCCGCCGCCCAGCGCGATGCCGTTGATCGCGGCAACGGTCGGCACGTTGAGGTCTTCGAAATCGCTGAAAATCTTGTTGGCTTCGAGGTTGCCAGCCACCAGCTCGGCATCGGGCAGCTTGAAGCTCTCGACGAATTCGGTGATGTCGGCGCCGACGATAAACACGTCCTTGCCGCTGGAGACGATCACGCCCTTGACCGAAGCATCTGCTTTGATGGCGTCTACGGCCTGACGCAGTTCGTTCAGGGTTAGACGGTTGAACTTGTTGACGGACTCACCCTTGAGGTCGAATTTCAGTTCGACGATGCCACTTTCAAGAGCCTTAACCGTGATGGCTTTACCTTCGTAAATCATCAACTGATCTCCACGATATGGAAGCTGAACAGTACACATCGGACGCTGGCCTCTGGTTGGACATTGATGATTTCGTCAATGCTCACCCCAATGCGCCAGGCACACCCGCCAATGCGATAGTCGGGATTCTGTATGAGACGTCTGACAGACAAACGCTCAATTCATACGCCCGTTTGATTTGGGTACGCCACCTTCATCCAATTCCGGGCAATTGTCAATCGCTCGAAAGCGCTAGGAAAAACGCGACTTTCCAGTCATTTCAGAACCCCAACCCTTGGCCCACGCTTCGCCAATATTCAACTATTCACCAAATCAATAATGAACACAGCGTAGGAAAAGACTGTACAGATCCGGATATCCGGCTAGGCTTGCGGCAGCCATTACAGAATAGTCAAAACGCCTGGGTGAATACCCGGCGTGAAACACACAGCTTTACCGGCCTGCCTGGCCAACCCCGCCCGATGATGATGTCGGGCTTTTTATTGCCCGACGTTCAGGCCAGGGCCTTGAGCAACCTATCAATGGCCTGCAGGTCGCTCACCTCACCCTTCTCGCCCCAGCACAACGCGATCATTTGCCGGTCTGCCTCGACTTTGTAGACGTTGGCCGGCAGCGTCGCAAAATGCGCCAGCAATTGCTCGTCCACGCAGGCTTCCTGCCACTGGTTGACCCACACGCCAGGCTCCAGCTGCCAATAACTCCATAGTGCAGGGACCTTGCCGCGCCGTGGCCGGTGGTATTGCGCGCACGGGCTCGGCGGCTCCTGCTTGAGCCAGTGCGGCCACGCCTGGGGCGCCAGTTGCATCGCCAGGCCCATGCGGCGCGCCTCCATGCGCAGGGCCATGCGCCCACTCTGATGGCGCGACGGGCGCAGCCATGCCAGGGGGCTCAAAACCACCGCAAGGATTGACACCACTATCCAGACCGTCATATGTGTACTCCCGATTTTTTAGATAAGCGGATTTGACCTGACGCAACCCCATCCGCTTGAAAGCAGCCATACTGAACTTATTGCAGTCCCCTGGAGGAACGCCCCATGTCATACGAACATATTCTGGTCGCCGTAGACCTGACCGAAGAGTGCGATCCAGTGATCAAACGCGCCGTGGATCTGGCTGGCACCACCGCCAAGCTGTCCCTGGTGCATATCGTCGAACCGATGGCCATGGCCTTTGGCGGCGACGTGCCGATGGACCTGTCACAACTGCAACAGCAGCAATTCGATCAAGCCAAGGAACGCCTTGAGCGCCTGATCACCAAGTACCCGAACCTGAAAAAAGGTCAGAGCCACCTGACCTATGGTCAGCCACGCCAGGAAATCCATCACCTGGCCAAGGAACAGGGCTGCGACCTGATCGTGGTCGGCAGCCATGGCCGTCACGGCCTGGCCTTGCTGCTGGGCTCCACCGCCAATGACGTCCTGCACGGCGCACCGTGTGATGTGCTGGCGGTGAAGCTGAAAAAGAACGCGTAAGACCGATCGAGACCCAAATATGGGAGGGAGCTTGCTCCCTCCCATATATTGGACTGCAGCTCATATAAAAAACCCGGTGCTCATTGAAATGAACACCGGGTTTTTTAATGCACTGGAATCAATCAGGCGTCCAACTCGGCCCAACGTTCAACCAGCACTTCCAGCTCCTGGTTCAAGGTTTCCAGGGACGCGATGACCTCGGCGGTTTCCGCCGCCGGACGCAGGTAGAAACCCGCGTCAGCCATTTGCGCTTCGACCGCAGCGATCTGCTGCTCCTTGACGTCGATTTCACCCGGCAGGGCTTCCAGCTCACGCTGCAGCTTGTAGCTGAGTTTCTTCTTCGCGGCAGGCGCGGCTTCCGGCGCCGGTGCAGCGGCGGCCACGGGGGCGACGACGGCAGAGGTCAAGTCGGCCTTGCCGGACTTGCTCTCGGTCACGCCCAGCAGGCGCGGCGAGCCGCCCTGGCGCAGCCAGTCCTGGTAACCACCGACGTACTCGCGCACCTTGCCTTCACCTTCGAAGACCAGGGTGCTGGTGACCACGTTGTCGAGGAATGCCCGGTCGTGGCTGACCATCAGCACAGTACCGTTGAAGGTCAGCAGGACCTCTTCCAGCAGCTCGAGGGTTTCCACGTCGAGGTCGTTGGTCGGTTCGTCGAGGACCAGCAGGTTGGCCGGCTTGCTGAACAGCTTGGCCAGCAGCAAGCGCGCACGCTCACCACCGGACAAGGCCTTGACCGGCGTGCGTGCGCGCTGCGGGCTGAACAGGAAGTCGCCCAGGTAGCTCAGCACATGGCGGCTCTGGCCGTCGATATCGATAAAGTCGCGGCCTTCGGCGACGTTGTCGATCACGGTTTTTTCCAGGTCCAACTGGTGACGCAATTGGTCGAAGTAGGCCACGTCGATGCGCGTGCCCTCTTCCACTTTACCGCTGGTCGGTTGCAGGCCGTTGAGCATCAGCTTGAGCAACGTGGTCTTGCCGGTGCCGTTGGCGCCGAGCAGGCCGATACGGTCGCCGCGCTGCAGGACCATGGAGAAGTCCTTGATCAGGAACGGACCGTCCGGGTGATGGAAGCTGACGTTCTCCAGCACCATCACCTGCTTGCCCGACTTGTCGGCGGTTTCCAGCATGATGTTGGCCTTGCCGGTGCGCTCGCGACGCTCACTGCGTTCAACGCGCAGGGCCTTGAGTGCGCGTACACGGCCTTCGTTACGGGTGCGGCGCGCCTTGATGCCCTGGCGGATCCACACTTCTTCCTGGGCCAGGCGCTTGTCGAACAAGGCGTTGGCGGTTTCTTCGGCGGCCAGGGTGGCTTCTTTGTGGACCAGGAAGCTGGCGTAGTCGCCGTTCCAGTCGATCAGGCCACCACGGTCCAGCTCGAGGATGCGGGTCGCCAGGTTCTGCAGGAAGGACCGGTCGTGCGTAATGAACAACACGGCGCCCTGGAAATCCTTGAGGGCTTCTTCGAGCCAGGCGATCGCGCCGATGTCCAGGTGGTTGGTCGGTTCGTCGAGCAGCAGCAGGTCCGGCTCGGACACCAGGGCCTGGGCCAGCAGGACGCGGCGACGCCAGCCGCCGGACAATTCGGCGAGGGTCTTGTCGGCCGGCAGTTGCAGGCGGCTCAGGGTGCTGTCCACCAGTTGCTGCAGGCGCCAGCCGTCACGGGCTTCGAGGTCTTGCTGGACGTGCATCAGCTTGTCCAGGTCTTCCTCGGTGACGCAGTTCTGCGCCAGGTGATGGTATTGCGCAAGCAACTCACCGACGCCGTCCAGGCCTTCGGCGACCACGTCGAACACTGTCCGTCCGTCGGCCACCGGCAGTTCCTGCGGCAATTCGCCAATCTTGAGGCCCGGGGCGCGCCATACAGAGCCGTCATCGGGCTTCTGGTCGCCTTTTACCAGCTTCATCATGCTGGACTTGCCGGTGCCGTTGCGGCCGATGATGCACACCCGCTCACCACGGGCGATCTGCCAGGACACCTTGTCCAACAACGGCATAGCGCCGAAAGCAAGGGACACATCGCTGAATTTGAGCAGGGTCATACGCTTCTCCAAAAACTGGGCGCGCATTCTACCTGAGTTGAGGGTGGGATGCGGCCGGCATTTTCGCTACGGGTGGGTTCTGTAAGACAATTCCGGCGAACTTGAACGAACAGGTCGGCAAAGCTTTCACCGGCCGCTGGCAAAAGGCTAAGCTAGAGGCAATGAGTGTCGGCGGTGCCGGCGCTAGTCGTGATTTCTCTGCACGGACGTCTCATGCGCAGTCGCCTTTTCAACTTTTTATCTTGTCTGCTTCTTACTGCCACTGCCGCTCAACCCGCCCTGGCCGTGGACATAACCACCCAACGTCAATATTACGATGAAGCCAAACGCGCCCTGGCCAAGGGCGATACCGGGCCCTACATGCAATACAGCCAGGCCTTGGCCGACTACCCGCTGACGCCGTACCTGGCCTACGACGAGCTGACCGCACGCCTGAAGACCGCGAGCAACGAGGAAATCGAACAATTCCTCGCCAAAAACGGCGACCTGCCCCAGGCCAACTGGATGAAACTGCGTTGGTTGCGCTGGCTGGCCGAGCGTGGCGACTGGCAGACCTTTGAAAAGTACTACGACCCCAAGCTCAATTTCGTCGAGCTCGATTGCCTGCATGGCCAGTTCCAGCTCACGCACAATCTGAAGGCCGAAGGCTACAAAACCACCGAAAAACTCTGGCTGACCGGTAAATCGCAACCGTCCGCCTGTGATGCCACGTTCGCGCAGTGGGCCGCAGATGGCCAACTCACCGAACAGAAAATCTGGGACCGCGCCAAGCTCGCCGCCGAAGCCCGCAACTACGCGCTGGCCAACAGCCTGGTGAAAAGCCTGCCGACCCTCGGCGCCCAAGGCCGCCTGATGGTGGACGTGGCGCAAAAGCCGGAGATGCTCAGCGACCCGTCGCGCTTCCTGCCGGCCACCGAGGCCATGTCTGACGCCGTGGGCCTGGGCCTGCGCCGCCTGGCGCGCCAGGACCCGGACAAGGCCATGGCCATGCTCGACGGCTATGCCAGCAGCATGCACTTCTCCCGTGACGAAAAAGTGGCGATTGCCCGCGAGATCGGCCTGACCCTGGCCAAGCGCTTTGACCCACGCGCCCTTGAGGTGATGACCAAGTACGACCCGGAACTGCGCGACAACACCGTGTCCGAATGGCGCCTGCGCCTGCTGTTGCGCCTGGCCCGTTGGGAAGACGCCTACCAACTCACGCGCAAACTCCCGCAGGACTTGGCCACCACCAACCGCTGGCGCTACTGGCAGGCCCGCAGCCTGGAGCTGGCCGAGCCGAAAAACCCGCAAGCCCTGGTGCTGTACAAGAACCTGTCGCGGGAGCGCGATTTCTACGGTTTCCTCGCCGCCGACCGCTCCAAAGCGCCGTACCAACTGATGAACAAGCCGCTGTTGATGAGCCAGGCGCTGATCAACAAAGTGCGCAACACCCCCGGCGTGCGCCGCGCCCTGGAGTTCTATGCGCGGGGCCAGGTGGTCGATGGCCGCCGCGAGTGGTACCACGTCAGCCGTCACTTCAACCGCGACGAAATGGTCGCCCAGGCCAGGCTGGCCTACGACATGAAGTGGTACTTCCCGGCGATCCGTACCATCAGCCAGGCGCAGTACTGGGATGACCTCGACATCCGCTTCCCAATGGCCCACCGCGACACCCTGGTACGCGAAGCCAAGGTGCGTGGCCTGCATTCGAGCTGGGTGTTCGCCATCACCCGCCAGGAAAGCGCGTTCATGGACGACGCCCGCTCCGGCGTCGGCGCCAGCGGCCTGATGCAGCTGATGCCCGGCACCGCCAAAGACACCGCGCGCAAGTTCAGCATCCCGCTGGCCTCCCCGGCCCAGGTGCTCGATCCGGATAAAAACATCCAGCTCGGCGCCGCTTACCTGAGCCAGGTACACAGCCAGTTCAACGGCAACCGCGTCCTCGCTTCCGCCGCCTACAACGCCGGCCCGGGCCGCGTGCGCCAGTGGCTGCGCGGCGCCGATCACCTGAGTTTCGACGTGTGGGTGGAAAGCATCCCGTTCGACGAAACCCGCCAGTACGTGCAGAACGTGCTGTCTTATTCGGTGATCTACGGGCAGAAGCTCAATTCGCCACAGCCGTTGGTGGACTGGCATGAGCGGTATTTCGACGATCAATAAAGCGTGACGCACACACAAAAATGCCCGCATCGAAGGATGCGGGCATTTTTATTTATGCACAGTGATTTCAGTGCGCAGCCTGTTCCTCCACGCCATCACTGAACTGCAACGCCGCCAACCGCGCATACAGCGGGTTGCTCGCGATCAACTGCTGATGCGTGCCGATCGCCACCAGCTTGCCCTGGTCCATCACTGCGATCCGGTCCGCATGCTTCACCGTCGCCAGCCGATGCGCGATGACCAGCGTGGTGCGGCCCTGCATCAGTTGTGGCAGCGCCTGCTGGATCAGGTGTTCGCTCTGGGCGTCGAGGGCGCTGGTGGCTTCGTCCAGCAGCAGGATCGGCGCATCTACCAGCAACGCGCGGGCGATCGCCAGGCGTTGCCGTTGGCCGCCGGAGAGGCCCATGCCGCCGTCGCCGAGGTGGGTCTGGTAGCCATCGGGCATTTGCAGGATGAAGTCGTGGGCATGGGCAATCCGCGCCGCGGCTTCGACCTGCTCGCGAGTGGCGCTCGGGTTGCCGTAGCGGATGTTGTCTTCGACACTGCCAAAGAACAGCGCCGGGCTCTGGGACACCAGGGCAAAGTGGCGGCGCAGGTCCTGGGGGTCGAGTTCGGTCAACGGTTGGCCTTCGAGCAGGATGCGGCCGTGCTGGGGATCATAGAAGCGCAGCAACAGGTCGAAAATCGTCGACTTGCCCGCGCCCGACGGCCCCACCAGCGCGAGGGTTTCGCCGGGGTTGATGGTCAGGTTCAAACCGTCGATGGCGTAAGTGTCCGGCCGCGACGGGTAGGAAAAGCGCAGGTCTTGCAGCTCCATGCGGCCGCTGACGCGTGGCGGTAATTGCACGCTGCCAGCAGTGGGCGCCTGGATCTCGTTGTGCGACTGCAGCAACTCGCCGATCCGCTCTGCCGCCCCCGCGGCGCGCTGCAACTCGCCGAGCACTTCGCTCAAGGTGCCGACGGCGCTGCCGACGATCAGGCTGTAGAACACGAACGCCGCCAGCTCGCCGCCGGAAATGCGCCCGCTGATCACATCCATGCCGCCGACCCACAGCATCACCCCGACGGCGCCGAGCACCAGCATGATCACCAGGGTAATCAGCCAGGCGCGCTGGGCGATGCGCTTACGTGCGGTGCTGAAAGCGTCCTCGACGGTCACGGCAAAGCGTTGTTCGTCCTGCGCCTGGTGGTTATAGGCCTGCACGGTCTTGATCTGGCCGAGCGTCTCGGACACGTAGCTGCCGACGTCGGCGATACGGTCCTGGCTCAAGCGCGACAGGCTGCGCACGCGGCGGCCGAAAATCAGGATCGGCGCCAACACCAGCGGCAGCGCCACCACCACGATGCTGGTGAGCTTGGGGTTGGTGACAAACAGCAGCACGATGCCGCCGATGACCATCAACGCATTGCGCAGGAACAGCGACAGCGAGGAGCCGATCACCGATTGCAACAATGTGGTGTCGGTGGTCAACCGCGACTGGATTTCCGAGCTGCGATTGTTTTCATAAAACCCAGGATGCAGGTAGATCAGGTGGTTGAACACCTGCCGACGAATGTCCGCCACCACCCGCTCGCCGATCCACGACACCAGGTAAAACCGCGCAAACGTGCCGACGGCCAGGCCCAGTACCAGGATCATGAACAGGCCGATGGATTGGTTGAGCAAGTGCGGCGACTGGGTCATGAAGCCCTGGTCCACCAACAGGCGAATGCCCTGGCCCATGGACAAGGTGATGCCGGCGGTGACGATCAGCGCCACCAGCGCGCCAAGCGCCTGCCAGCGATAGGGCGCAATGAAGCGGCTGGCCAGGCGAATTGCACGGCGTTGTCGGACTGAGAACATGGGGGGCATCACCTGATGAGGGGGAGATCGGAACCTACAGACAACATTGGGGGAACTTGGGTAAATAACAATGAGTCGGGTTAATTATGCCCGCCCACTCTGCCCCCTAGAGGTTATCGGTCTAACACCCGGCTGGAAATTTGTAACGGTTTCTGGTGGACTGAGTATTCGAAGCGATGATCTTGCAAGGAGTTGTAACAGCTCGGTCACGCGGGGGGGTTAAAGTTGGTACACAACCTGATGAGGAGACAGGCCATGACCTTGCAAAACAGCAGCGATGCCAAGATTGAAGTAATCCGCCAACCGCAATACCTGCCTTGCTCCGTCATCGACGCCCAAGGCCGCGAAGTGCAGATTACCGAAGACATGATCCAGCAAGCGTGCCGCGAGCTGGAACAGCGACTGGTCAAGCCTGCCCAGCAAGGCTGAAGCGCCCACGCTCTTTCAGAACCGGCCTTGATGGCCGGTTTTTTTGTGACCTCGTTCCTACAGCAGCTCAGCGCCCAATGCCTCGACGATGCCGGACAACAGCGCCGATTGCCCATGGATACGCACCTTCAAGCCATCGATCTCACGGCGCTCCGGATAGTGCTTGCGCAGCAGATCGAACGCCTTGCGTTGCTCGTCCACCGTTCCCACGAGGCTGCGACGGAAATCCGCATCATCGCGCCGCGGGTCGTACACGCTGCGGCATAACGTCGCCAGCGCCCAGGCCGGATCGGTAGACGCATTCAAATGGACCTCGGCCAGCCACGGCGGCGGCAGCAAATCACTCAGTTCAATCGCCGGCGCCTGGCCCAGATGCGCGCAGAACGCCTGGTAGATCTGCGCCGTGCCGCGCTGCTTGCCGTCCAGGCTGTAACCGGCGATGTGCGGGGTGGCCAGCACGCAGAGGTCGGCCAGGTCGACATCCACTTCGGGCTCGCCTTCCCACACATCCAGCACCGCTTGCAGGTCTTCACGCGAAAGCAGCACGTCGCGCAGGGCGGCGTTGTCCACCACCGGGCCACGGCTGGCGTTGATCAGCCAGGCACCGGGCTTGAGGCGGTTGAGGCGCTCGCGGTCGAACAAGTGCCAGGTGGAGCCGTTGCCGGACTTGGTCAACGGCGTGTGCAGGCTGATCACGTCGCATTGCTCGATGATCTGCTCCAGGCTGACGTAGTCACCGTCTTCGGCGATCTGCCGCGGCGGGTCGCAGACCAGCACGTTCCAGCCCAGGCCCTTGAGCACCTTGACCAAACGCCCGCCCACTTCACCGGCGCCGACGACACCGTAAGTCCGCTGGTTGAGGTCGGCGCCCTCGATCTCGGCCAGGGTCTGCAAGCTGCCCAGCACGTAGTCCACCACGCCACGGGCATTGCAGCCGGGCGCGCTGGACCATTGAATGCCGGCACGCTGGAAATAGTCGAGGTCCAAATGATCGGTGCCGATGGTGCAGGTGCCGACAAAGCGCACCTTGGAACCTTCGAGCAAGGCCCGGTTGACGTTGGTCACCGAGCGCACCAGCAGCACATCGGCCTGCTCGACGGTGGCGCGGTCAATGGAACGGCCGGGCACCCGGCGTATTTCGCCAAATCCTTGGAAGAAAGCATCGAGCAGCGGAATATTTTCGTCGGCAACAATCAGCATGGCAGGCTCCTTTGGCGGAACAGCAGTGTACAGGGATGCGATCGGTGTTCCACCGCAGATCGAAGGTGGACGCTGCGGCGCCTGGAAGATCGCTTACAAATCGCTAACACAGGTTTTTTCCTGACCGCTGCGTCAACGCGTAGAATCCGCCGTCCTGCGCTCTTCTTTGGACATCTGCACGTGAACACCGCCACCGCCACCCTCACCCGTCCCGCCCGCATCAGCCGGGAAGTGCGCGGCCTGCTGACACTCGCCGTGCCGATCATGATCGGCCAACTGGCAACCACCGCGATGAGCTTCGTCGATGCGGTGATGGCCGGGCGCGTCAGCCCGCAGGACCTGGCGGCGGTGGGCCTGGGCAATTCGATCTGGATTCCGGTGTACCTGCTGATGACCGGCACCTTGCTGGCCACCACGCCGAAAGTCGCCCAGCGCTATGGCGCCGGTCACTACAGCGAGATCGGGCCGCTGGTGCGCCAATCCCTGTGGCTGGCGGTGGTGGTCGGCATCACCGCGTCACTGCTGCTGCTCAGTGCCGAACCGATCCTGCACGCGATGAAGGTTGAACCCGACCTGATCAAACCCTCCATGGGCTACCTGCACGGCATCGCCGCAGGCATGCCGGCCGTTGCCCTGTATTACGTGTTGCGTTGTTTCAGCGACGGCCTGGGCCGCACACGCCCGAGCATGGTCATGGGCCTGTGCGGGTTGGCGCTGAATATCCCGCTGAACTACATCTTCATCTATGGCCATTTCGGCGTGCCGGCCATGGGCGGCGTGGGCTGCGGCTGGGCCACGGGCATTGCGATGTGGGTGATGATGCTCGGCCTGGCGGGCTGGACGCGCTGGGGGCCGGCGTACCAGAGCAGCGAACTGTTCAAGCGTTTCGATTGGCCGCAATGGGCGGTGATCAAGCGCGTATTGGGCATCGGCCTGCCAATCGGCATCGCGATCTTTGCCGAATCGAGCATCTTCGCGGTGATCGCCCTGCTGATCGGCAGCCTGGGCGCCACGGTGGTCTCCGGCCATCAGATCGCCCTGAACGTCAGTTCCCTGGTGTTCATGATCCCTTACTCCCTGAGCACGGCCGTCACCGTGCGCGTCGGCCAGGCCCTCGGCCGTGGCCTGCCGCGTGAAGCGCGCTTCGCTGCCGGGGTCGGCATGGGCACGGCGCTGGCGTATGCCTGCCTGTCCTGCAGCCTGATGCTGATGTTTCGCGAGCAGATCGCGGCGATCTACACCCCGGACCCGGTGGTGATCCACCTGGCGTCGACGCTGATCGTGTTTTCCGCGCTGTTCCAGTTTTCCGACTCGATCCAGGTCACCGCCGCCGGTGCCTTGCGCGGCTATCAGGACACCCGCGTGACCATGGTGCTGACCCTGTTTGCCTACTGGGGCGTGGGGTTGCCGGTGGGTTACGCCCTGGGGCTGACCGACTGGCTGGGCGCGGCGAGCGGCCCCAGCGGTTTGTGGCAGGGGCTGATCGTGGGCCTGAGCTGCGCGGCGGGGATGTTGCTGGTGCGCCTGGCGCGCAGCGCACGCCGACGCATTCGCCGGGACAAGGCGCGGGGTTAAGCAGCACACACCCGCGCTTGCTCGCGAAGGTCGCCAGCGATAACGCAGCTTGCCTGGTTTGACGTGGCGCTCTCGGGGTTTTCGCGAGCAAGCTCGCTCCTACAGGAATCGGGGGCTTAGTTTTCGCGAGCAAGCTCGCTCCTACAGGAATCGGGGGCTTAGTCGAGCTTCTTGCGAATCCAGTACAGGTACGTACCGGCCTGTTCCTGCTGAGCCACCAGTTCGTGGTCAAGGAACACGCAGAACTTGGGAATGTCGCGGCGGGTCGACGGGTCGGTCGCGATCACCTTGAGCAGGCCGCCAGGCGGCAGGTCACGGATGTGCTGGTGCAGCATCATCACCGGCTCCGGGCAGTTCAGGCCGGTGGCGTCGAGGGTGCCGTCGACGGCAGTGTCGGTCATATCGCTCATTGATTACTCCTACGGCAGGCGCTCAGTTTAACGGGCCTTGGTTTTCTTCACATCCACCAGCCGACGCAAGTGGCAGGTCACTTCCTCACGGTCGTGGTACAGCTGCTTACAGCCGATTTCCACACGAATACCGCGCGCCTTGAAGCCGTCTTCGATGCGCTCGAGCAAACGCTTGACCTCGGCGTAACGCTGCTTCATCGGCAGTTTCAGGTTGACCACCGCTTCACGGCAATAGCCTTCGCCGATCCAGGTTTCCAGCAAGGCGGCGTTGCGAGCCGGTTTTTCGACGATGTCGCACACCATCCAGTCCACCGGCTGCTTGGGCACGAAGGTGAAACCGTCGGCCATCAAGTGTTGCACCAGGCCGGTGTCCATCAGGCTTTCGGCCATGGGGCCGTTGTCGATGGCGGTCACCAGCATACCCCGGTTGACCAGTTGCCAGGTCCAGCCGCCCGGAGCCGCGCCCAGGTCGACGCCGGTCATGTCGCCGTGCAGGCGCTCGTCCCACTGGTCGCGGGGGATGAAGTGGTGCCAGGCCTCTTCCAGCTTCAGGGTCGAGCGGCTGGGCGCATCGCGGGGGAATTTCAGGCGCGGGATGCCCATCGGCCACATCGCTGAGTTATTCGACTCGGCCAGCCCCATGAACACTTCGCGGCCGCTCTTGAAGGTCAGCAGCAGGCGCGGCTTGCTCGGGTCGTCCACCAGCTTGCCGGCGTTCAGCAGGGCTTTGCGCAGGTGGACTTCGAATTTCTTGCAGAAGTTCGACAGCTCCTTGCCGTCGTTGGTGTCGACCATCTCCAGCCACAGGCTGCCGCACACCGGGAATTCGCGCAGGTGCGCGAGGATCACGCTGATGCGGTCGGTTTCCGGCAGGTCGATGAACACCCCGCGCGCCCACTGCCGCGGGAAGATCAGCTCGGCAAAACGCTGGCCGTGCATCAGGCGCTGGGCGCCGTCTTCCTCGGTGCAGACAAATTCGGCGCAGGCGCTGCCGGTCTTGGCCTTGGCGTAGCCGGAAACGTTCAGGCGCGCGGCGTGTTCCGCGATCTCGGAACAGACCTCGCCTTCAAAACCCGGGCGGCAGTGCATAAAAAGGGTGTTCATCGACTCTCCTGGCGACCCGACGGACTTGCGCTATCGCAATGTCTGTCATGAAAACGCGCGCATGATAACTGACTTCGGAACCTTGGATCTGTCCATAGAGTCCAGTAATTAGCCAGCTACTGAAAACAGGGCTAGTTTGATAGTTCTGTTCGTCCCGTCAGGTCCGTAGCCGTGCGGACCATAAGGAGTCATGTAATGTCATCCCTTGATAGCCTGAGAACCCTTAAAACCCTGCAAATCGACGACAAGACTTATCACTATTTCAGCTTGCCCGAAGCCGCCAAGCGCCTGGGTGACCTGGATAAGCTGCCGATGTCCCTCAAGGTGCTGCTGGAAAACCTGCTGCGCTGGGAAGACAACAAAACTGTCACCGGCGCCGACCTCAAGGCCATCGCCGCCTGGCTCAAAGAGCGCCAGTCCGACCGCGAGATCCAGTACCGCCCAGCCCGCGTGCTGATGCAAGACTTTACCGGGGTGCCCGCCGTGGTCGACCTGGCCGCCATGCGCGCCGCCGTGGCCAAGGCCGGTGGCGACCCGCAGCGCATCAACCCGCTGTCGCCGGTGGACCTGGTGATCGACCACTCGGTGATGGTCGACAAGTTCGGCACCACCGCCGCGTTCGGGCAAAACGTCGACATCGAAATGCAGCGCAACGGCGAACGCTACGCCTTCCTGCGCTGGGGCCAGAGCGCCTTCGACAACTTCAGCGTGGTGCCGCCGGGCACCGGCATCTGTCACCAGGTCAACCTCGAATACCTCGGCCGCACCGTGTGGACCAAGGACGAAGACGGCCGCACCTACGCCTTCCCCGACACCCTGGTCGGCACCGATTCCCACACCACCATGATCAACGGCCTCGGCGTGCTCGGCTGGGGCGTGGGCGGGATCGAAGCGGAAGCGGCGATGCTCGGCCAGCCGGTGTCGATGCTGATTCCGGAAGTGATCGGCTTCAAGCTCACCGGCAAATTGAAAGAAGGCATCACCGCCACCGACCTGGTGCTGACCGTCACCCAGATGCTGCGCAAGAAAGGCGTGGTCGGCAAATTCGTCGAGTTCTACGGCGACGGCCTGGCCGACCTGCCCCTGGCTGACCGCGCCACCATCGCCAACATGGCCCCGGAATACGGCGCCACCTGCGGCTTTTTCCCGGTGGATGAGGTGACCCTGGACTACCTGCGCCTGTCCGGTCGCCCGGCGCAGACCGTCAAACTGGTCGAGGCCTACACCAAGGCCCAAGGCCTGTGGCGCAACGCCGGCCAGGAGCCGGTGTTCACCGACAGCCTGGCCCTGGACATGGGCAGCGTCGAAGCCAGCCTCGCCGGGCCGAAACGCCCGCAGGACCGCGTGTCGCTGCCGAATGTCGGCCAGGCGTTCAGTGACTTCCTCGACCTGCAATTCAAACCGACCAACAAGGAAGAAGGCCGCCTGGAAAGCGAAGGCGGCGGCGGTGTGGCCGTGGGCAATGCCGATCTGGTGGGCGAAACCGACTACGAGTACGACGGCCAGACCTATCGCCTGAAAAATGGCGCCGTGGTGATCGCCGCGATCACCTCCTGCACCAACACCTCCAACCCCAGCGTGATGATGGCGGCCGGGCTGGTGGCGAAAAAGGCAGTGGAAAAAGGCCTGACCCGCAAACCCTGGGTAAAAACCTCCCTGGCCCCCGGCTCCAAAGTGGTCACCGACTACTACAAGGCCGCCGGCCTCACCCAATACCTGGACAAGCTCGGTTTTGACCTGGTGGGTTATGGCTGCACCACCTGCATCGGCAACTCCGGCCCGTTGCCCGAGCCGATTGAAAAAGCCATCCAGAAAGCCGACCTGGCCGTGGCGTCGGTGCTGTCCGGCAACCGCAACTTCGAAGGCCGCGTCCACCCGCTGGTGAAAACCAACTGGCTGGCCTCGCCGCCGCTGGTGGTGGCGTATGCGCTGGCCGGTACGGTACGTATCGATATCAGCCGCGAACCGTTGGGCAACGATCAACACGGCAATCCGGTCTACCTCAAGGACATCTGGCCAAGCAGCCAGGAGATTGCCGACGCGGTCGCCCAGGTCAGCACCGGCATGTTCCACAAGGAATACGCCGAGGTGTTCGCCGGCGACGCACAGTGGCAAGCCATCGAAGTGCCGCAGGCTGCGACCTACGTGTGGCAGAAGGATTCCACCTACATCCAGCATCCGCCGTTCTTCGACGACATCGCCGGGCCGCTGCCAGTGATCAAGGACATCCACGGCGCCAACGTCCTGGCCCTGCTGGGCGATTCGGTGACCACCGACCACATCTCCCCCGCCGGCAACATCAAGGCCGACAGCCCCGCCGGTCATTACCTGCGCGAACAAGGCGTGGAACCGCGCGACTTCAACTCCTACGGCTCACGCCGCGGCAACCATGAAGTGATGATGCGCGGCACCTTCGCCAATATCCGTATCCGCAATGAAATGCTCGGCGGCGAGGAAGGCGGCAACACGCTGTATGTGCCCACCGGCGAGAAAATGCCGATCTACGACGCCGCCATGAAGTACCAGGCCGCCGGCACACCGCTGGTGGTGGTCGCCGGCCAGGAATACGGCACCGGCTCGAGCCGCGACTGGGCGGCCAAGGGTACTAATCTGCTAGGGGTCAAGGCAGTGATCGCCGAGAGCTTCGAGCGCATTCACCGTTCCAACCTGGTGGGCATGGGCGTGCTGCCCTTGCAGTTCAAGCTGGACCAGAACCGCAAGGCGCTCAAGCTCACCGGCAAGGAGAAGATCGACATCCTGGGCCTCAGCGACGCGCAGCTCGTGCCGCGCATGAACCTGACCCTGGTGATTACCCGCGAGGATGGCAGCAGCGAGAAGATCGACGTGCTGTGCCGGATCGACACCCTCAATGAAGTGGAATACTTCAAAGCGGGCGGCATCCTGCACTATGTGCTGCGCCAGTTGATCGCCAGCTAAAGGTCGCTGGAGGCCAAATGTGGGAGGGGGCTTGCCCCCGATGGCGGTGGATCAGTCGATACATCTGATGACTGACACACCGCCATCGGGGGCAAGCCCCCTCCCACAGTTTTGACCGCATTTAAAGCTTCAAGTCAGCCGAAGAGCCACTTCCACAGCAGTACCAAGACGACAACCGCCAGCACCGGCCGCGCAATGCGGTAGGCCTTGGGATGCTTGCGCTTCCACTGCTTGACCACGCTGCTGATCTTGTCGCTGAACGACTTGCTCCAGGCATAAGCCTGGTTGATGCCACCGACGCGTTCGTCGTCCAGGTTCTGCGGCGCGGTGGCGCGGCCCAGTTGCGCGCTGACCCAGCGGTTGATGCGGGTCATCAGCGGATTGCTCAGCGGGCGCTCGATGTCGCAGAACAGGATCACGCGGGTCTTTTCCGTCTCGTTCTTCACCCAGTGTACGTAGGTCTCGTCGAACATCACGTCTTCACCGTCGCGCCAGGCGTATTCCTGGCCGTCGACGAAAATGCGGCAGTCGTCGGAGTTCGGCGTGGACAGGCCCAGGTGATAACGCAGGGAACCGGCAAACGGGTCGCGGTGCGGGTTGAGGTGACTGCCGCCCGGCAACAGCGCGAACATCGCGCCCTTGACGTTGGGGATGCTGCTGACCAGGGCCACGGTTTTCGGGCACAGGGCCTCGGCCGAGGGCAGCGGTTTGTCGTACCACTTGAGGTAGAAACGCTTCCAGCCCTTCTTGAAGAACGAGCCGAAGCCGGCGTCGTTATTCTTTTCGGCGGCGCGGATGTAACCCTCGTCGAACAGGTGCATGGCTTCTTCGCGGATCACTTCCCAGTTGTCCTTGAGCACGTCCAGTTCCGGGAACTTGCTGCGGTCCAGGTACGGCTTGGACGGCACGGCCGAGAACAGGTACATCAAGGCGTTATACGGGGCAAACAGCGCCGAGTGGTTGACGAACTGGCGCAACATCGGCAAACGGGCCTTGCCGCGCAGGTGTACGTACAGCGTGCTGCCGATAAACACCAGCAACACCGACAGTTTGGCGGCCAAAGAAAAGGTCATGCAGCAACTCCTGGAAATAAGCGCCTGGCCAACAACCTCCCGTCGAGGGGAAACCAGGCGTAGCAGCCGGCCATGATAAACACTCCGGACCTCGGGAAAAACCCGCGCAGTCCAACAATCAGCGTTTAAAACGGCGCGAGGGTAGGCCAATTATGCATAAGGCCCCCGCTCTCACGCTGATTTGCATCAAGCCTGGTTTTCTTGATCGGTAAACAAATCACTGAACAGCATGCTCGACAGGTAGCGCTCGCCGGAGTCCGGCAGGATCACCACGATGGTCTTGCCCTGCATCTCCGGCTTCTCGGCCAGGCGCACGGCGACCGCCATCGCCGCGCCGCAGGAGATCCCGCACAGAATCCCCTCTTCCCGCATCAGGCGCAGGGCCATGGCCTTGGATTCGTCGTCGCTCACCAGTTCCACGCGGTCGACCATCGACAGGTCGAGGTTCTTCGGCACGAACCCGGCGCCGATGCCCTGGATCTTGTGCGGACTCGGCTTGATCTCTTCACCGGCCAGCGCCTGGGTGATCACCGGCGAGACGATCGGCTCGACGGCCACCGACAGAATCGGCTTGCCCGCAGTGTTCTTGATATAGCGCGACACCCCGGTAATGGTGCCGCCGGTGCCCACGCCCGCCACCAACACGTCGACGGCGCCGTCGGTGTCGTTCCAGATTTCCGGACCGGTGGTTTTTTCGTGGATCGCCGGGTTGGCCGGGTTTTCGAACTGCGCTGGCATGTAGTAGGTGGCCGGGTCGCTGGCGAGGATTTCCGCGGCTTTGTCGATTGCGCCCTTCATGCCCTTGGCCGGCTCGGTCAACACCAGCTCGGCGCCCAGGGCCTTGAGCACTTTGCGGCGCTCGATGCTCATCGACGCAGGCATGGTCAGCACCAGTTTGTAGCCACGGGCCGCGGCGACGAACGCCAGGCCGATACCGGTGTTGCCCGAGGTCGGTTCGACAATGGTCATGCCCGGCTTGAGTTTGCCGGTGCTTTCCGCGTCCCAGATCATGTTCGCGCCAATGCGACACTTCACCGAATAACCCGGGTTACGCCCTTCGATCTTGGCCAGGATGGTCACGCCACGCGGTGCGATGCGGTTGATCTGAACCAGAGGCGTGTTACCGATGGAGTGCGCGTTGTCTGCAAAAATGCGGCTCATGACGGGTCCTTGAGGCGGCTTGAAGAAAGCCCCAAGGGTATGCCTCGTCTTCCAAAGCGTCCAGTCAGAGGAACGTCGGAGACATCGCAATAGTCAATCTCCTACAAGCCCGCAGATCGGCCCCGGGAACGACCACGCCTTCGATCCACTGAGCGCACGCGTGACTGGTCATTCAGAGACTGAATAACCCGTCTGCGTTCACAGTCGCCGGGGCCGCACGGTATAGTCGGGCATTGATGAATTCGAGGAATGACCGATGAAGTTCGAAGGCACCCAGGCCTACGTTGCCACCGATGACCTGAAACTGGCCGTCAACGCGGCCATCACCCTGGAGCGGCCGCTGCTGGTCAAGGGCGAGCCGGGCACCGGCAAGACCATGCTCGCCGAGCAGTTGGCCGAATCCTTCGGCGCCAAGCTGATCACCTGGCACATCAAGTCCACCACCAAGGCCCACCAGGGCCTGTACGAGTACGATGCGGTCAGCCGCCTGCGCGACTCGCAGCTGGGCGTGGACAAGGTGCATGACGTGCGCAACTACCTGAAGAAGGGCAAGCTCTGGGAAGCCTTCGAGGCCGAGGAACGGGTGATCCTGCTGATCGACGAAATCGACAAGGCCGACATCGAATTCCCCAACGACCTGCTGCAAGAACTCGACAAGATGGAGTTCTACGTCTACGAAATCGACGAGACCATCAAGGCCAAGAAACGCCCGATCATCATCATTACCTCCAACAATGAAAAAGAACTGCCGGATGCGTTCCTGCGCCGCTGCTTCTTCCATTACATCGCCTTCCCCGACCGCGCCACCCTGCAAAAGATCGTCGATGTGCATTACCCCGACATCAAGAAAGACCTGGTCAGCGAAGCGCTGGACGTGTTCTTCGACGTGCGCAAAGTGCCGGGCCTGAAGAAAAAGCCCTCCACCTCCGAACTGGTCGACTGGCTCAAGCTGCTGATGGCCGACAATATCGGCGAAGCGGTACTGCGCGAACGCGACCCGACCAAGGCCATCCCGCCCCTGGCCGGTGCGCTGGTGAAGAACGAGCAGGACGTGCAATTGCTCGAACGCCTGGCGTTCATGAGCCGTCGCGGTAACCGATAAGGGCGCCTGCCATGTTGCTCAACCTGTTCAATGAAATGCGTGCAGCCAAGGTGCCGGTGTCGGTGCGCGAGCTGCTCGACCTGATCAACGCCCTGAAACAGCGGGTGATCTTCGCCGACATGGACGAGTTCTACTACTTGGCCCGGGCGATCCTGGTCAAGGACGAACGCCATTTCGACAAGTTCGACCGCGCCTTCAGCGCCTATTTCAACGGTCTGGAAAAGCTCGACGACCACCTGCAGGCGCTGATCCCCGAAGACTGGCTGCGCAAGGAGTTCGAACGCTCGCTGAGCGACGAAGAACGCGCGCAGATCCAGTCCCTCGGCGGCCTGGACAAGTTGATCGAAGCGTTCAAGAAACGCCTGGAAGAACAGAAAGAGCGCCACGCCGGCGGCAACAAGTGGATCGGCACCGGCGGCACCAGCCCGTTCGGCTCCGGCGGCTACAACCCGGAAGGCATCCGCGTCGGCGATGCGGGCAAGCGCCAGGGCAAGGCGGTGAAAGTCTGGGACCAGCGCGAGTACAAGAACCTCGACGATCAGGTGGAACTGGGCACGCGCAACATCAAGATCGCCCTGCGCCGCCTGCGCAAGTTCGCGCGCCAGGGTGCGGCGGAAGAGCTGGACATCGACGGCACCATCGACCACACCGCCCGCGATGCCGGCTTGCTGAATATCCAGATGCGCCCGGAACGGCGCAACACCATCAAGCTGCTGTTGCTGTTCGACATCGGCGGCTCGATGGACGCCCATGTGAAGATCTGCGAAGAGCTGTTCTCCGCGTGCAAGACCGAGTTCAAGCACCTGGAGTACTTCTACTTCCACAACTTCGTGTACGAGTCGGTGTGGAAGAACAACCAGCGCCGGACGTCGGAGCGCACCTCCACCCAAGACTTGCTGCACAAATATGGCGCCGATTACAAAGTGATCTTTATCGGCGATGCCTCGATGGCGCCGTATGAAATCACCCAGGCCGGCGGCAGCGTCGAGCATTGGAACGAGGAGCCGGGGTATGTGTGGATGCAGCGCTTCATGGCCAAGTACAAGAAGCTGATCTGGATAAACCCGTATCCGAAGGACACCTGGGGCTATACGGCGTCGACCGGGATCGTGCGGGAGTTGGTCGAAGACCAGATGTATCCGCTGACCTTGCGCGGGCTGGAAGAAGGCATGCGGTTCCTTTCCAAGTAACCCGATATCTCCCATAGGCGTGGCGTCACTGGCACTTCAACGCCTCGCGAATGCGCTGCACGGAGGCCACCGAACTGGCGTTATCGCCATGCACACACAAGGTATTGGCCCGCAGGACCAAGGGGCTGCCATCGCTGGCGGTCAAGGGTTCGCCACGGGAAATGGTCAGGGATTGCTGGATGATGGCTTCGGTATCGTGGTGTACCGCGCCGGGCAATTGGCGGGAAACCAGGTGCCCCTTGTTGTCGTAGGCGCGGTCGGCGAACGCCTCGAACCACAGGATCACACCGTATTCGTCGCCCAGCGCCTGGGCCGCGCGGTTGTCGCGGGTGGCCAGCAGCATCAGCGGCAGTTCGCCGTAAGCGGCAACGGCCTGGATCACCGCGCGCAACTGCGCGGGGTTGGCCATCATGTCGTTGTACATCGCGCCATGGGGTTTGACGTAGCTGACCCGTCCGCCCTGGGCGCGGCAAATGCCGTCGAGCGCGCCGATCTGGTAGTGCAACAGGTCTTGGATTTCTTCGGGCGTGTAGGCCATGGAACGGCGGCCGAAACCTTGCAGGTCCTGATACGCCGGGTGCGCCCCGACCAGCACGCCATGCTTGAGCGCCAGGCCGACGGTCTTGCGCATGACGCTCGGGTCGCCGGCATGGAAGCCGCAGGCCACGTTGGCGCAATCAATGAACGGCATGACCTCAGCGTCCAGACCCAGGTTCCAGTTGCCATAGCTTTCGCCGATGTCGCAATTCAATAGCAGACGGCTCACGCTGAGTGCTCCTGTAGGCTTTGTTTTTTTGTAGTGTGGGATCTTTTACACAAGACTCGCAACTTATCCCACCCTCCCAGCGACACTTATCGTGAAACGGCGCGATTTTTGGCGTGTGTCCGGGACGGTGTCCACCCCATAAAGGTCGACCCCAGAAGTTGAAGGAACGCGATTAAAACGGTGGGAGCAAGCCCCCTCCCACCATTACAGGCCTTTCTACAGCCCTTTCAAATCACGCTCTTCGATCGGCCGGCTCTGGCGCAGGCGCTTGCCGCCCAGCACCACCCAGTCGATCAAGCGGAACAGGCACTCCAGGCCGAACGACAACAACATCGCCCCGCCCAGGCCCCAGCCCATGGCTTCGGGGGTCAGCAGGATCTGGTAGCTGTAGCCGTTCCAGGTTTCCAGGCGGATCGCCGGGTCGGCCGCGACCGCTACCTGCAATGCGCGAATGTACCAGGGGCCTTGCATGGCCTGGAATTGCTTGTCCAGCGCCAACTGACGATCCAACAACGTGCCGAGGCTGTTGGCATCGCTGCGAAACACCGGGTCGTCGCTGGCGCGGTAGTGGGCGACCAGGGCCTGCAAGTCGCCGTTGAAGAACTGTTGCGCGGTGGATTCAAAGCCGCGCAGGCCGGTCTGGGCCTCGATCAGGTGGGCTTCGACGCGCTTGGCGTAGTCATTGATGAACCCCGGCACTTGCACACCGACCAACAAGCCAATGGCAAACAACACCAACCGCAGATAGCTGAGCAACATAGTCGACTTCCTTACTCGGTAATGCCCTGGCTGACGCATTCACCGCGCCGCCACAGGCTCCACTGGCCCGGTTCGTAGCGGGTCCAGTTTTCGTTGTCGGTCAGGGGTTCGGTGGCGATCACCGTTACCACATCGTTGGGCGTGGTTTCGGCCTGGAAATCGACGATCACGTCGACATCTTTCAAGCGTGCCGGGCCGAACGGAGCACGCCGGGTGATCTGGGCCAATTTGGTCGTGCAGTAGCAGAACAACCAATCGCCGTCGCTGAGCAGGCAGTTGAACACGCCTTTGCTGCGGTATTCGGTGCAGGCGGCGATCAGGTCCGGCAGCATCTGTTCGATCTCCACCGGCTCCGGGAACGCCTCGCGGACGCGGTTGAGCAGGTCGCAGAACGCCGCTTCGCTGTCGGTGTCGCCCACCGGCCGGTAAAACGTGGCGCGCGGTTTGAAGTCGGCCAATTGGCCGTTGTGCGCAAAGCACCAGTTACGCCCCCACAGCTCGCGCACGAACGGGTGGGTATTGGACAGGCACACCTTGCCCACGTTGGCCTGACGGATATGGCCAATCACCACTTCACTTTTGATGGGATAACGCTGCACCAGCCGCGCGACTTCCGATTCGCTGCTCGCGGCCGGGTCCTGGAACAGGCGCAGGCCACGGCCTTCATAGAACGCGATGCCCCAACCGTCGCGGTGGGGGCCGGTACGCCCACCGCGCTGCATCAGCCCGGTAAAGCTGAACACGATATCGGTGGGGACGTTGGCACTCATGCCCAATAATTCACACATGCCAGGGCTCTCGCTGCAGGGCAGACAACGTTAAAGGCGCGGTTCGACCCGCATACCGCCCACAGGCGCCGGGCGACGGAACGGCTCGTCATCGTCTTCGGGCTCGGCGGCCAAGGCGGCATCAGCGGCGGCCTTGCGCTCACGGCGGGCGTTGGCGGCGCGCTCGATGGGCCAGCGGATCAACACAAACACGAGGTACACGCCAAAGGCGATCATCGTGTACATGAACAAGTCGGAGACGGCCCGCCAGGCGTTATTGCCGACCTTGAGCACCAGGTCCAGCGCAGTAATCGCCACGGCCGGCGCGAACTGGGTCTTGACCGGGTCGACGATGGTCGGGCTCAACAGCAGCACGGCCATCAGCAATTGCAGTGGCTCGCGCAACCAGCGCCAGATCCAGCGGGTCATGCGCCACCACACCAACAGGCAGCCCAAAGCGGCGAAGGCGTAAAGGCCCCAAGCGGTCAGATAATCGTTCTCGGTCATGGTGTCCATGGCAAGGTAGGCAAACAGGCCGCTATGATAACGGCTTTTGCGTGTCGCGGCTGCAATGCCTGCCACCATCCGCCAGACAGAGAGTGATCCATGCCGCCATCGACCCCCATCACTGCCGCCCCGATTGCCCGCAAGGCCCCAGGCCAGGACCCTTACGCCTGGCTGCAAGTGCGTGACAGCGCAGAAGTGATGGATTACCTGAAAGCCGAAAACGCCTGGCAGGAAGCCCAACTCGCCGGGCAACAGGCGCTGCGTGAAACCCTGTTCGAAGAGATCAAGGGCCGTATCCTCGAAACCGACCTGTCGCTGCCCTCCCCCTGGGGCCCGTACCTGTATTACACGCGCACCACCGCCGGCGACGAATACGCCCGCCACTACCGCTGCCGCCGCCCGGCCGACGACAGCAACCAGGTGGATGACAGCAGCGAGGAGCTGTTGCTCGACCCCAACGTGCTGGCCAACGGCGGCTTTTTCTCCCTCGGTGCGTTCAGCATCAGCCCCGACCATCAGCGCCTGGCCTACAGCCTCGATACCAATGGCGAAGAGATCTACACCCTGTACGTGAAGGAATTGGCCACCGACAAAGTCAGCGAACTGGCGTTCGATAACTGCGACGGCAGCATGACCTGGGCCAATGACAGCCTGACCCTGTTTTTCGGCGAACTGGACGATACCCATCGTCCGCACAAACTCTACCGCTATCGCCTGGACGGCACCGCCGCGCAGGAAGTGTTCCACGAGACCGACGGGCGTTTCTTCCTGCACTGCTACCGTTCCAGCTCCGAGCGCCAGTTGCTGGTGGCCCTGGGCAGCAAGACCACCAGTGAAATCTGGGCGCTGGACGCCGACCAGCCGCACCTGGACTTCACCTGCCTGGCGCCACGGGTCGAAGACCACGAGTACGACGTCGACCACGGCCAGCTCGACGGCGCGTGGACCTGGTTCATCCGCAGCAACCGCGACGGCATCAACTACGCCCTGTTCGTCGCCGCCGACACCGGCCGCGTGCCGACCCAGGCCGACTGGAAAAACCTGATCCCCCACAGCGATGAGGTGATGCTCGACGGCGTGAGCCTGAATGCCGGCGCCATGACCTTGAGCCTGCGCATCGGCGGCCTGCCGGTCATCGAAGTGCATCCCCAGGGTCTACCGACCTATCGTGTGAAATTGCCTGACGCTGCCTACAGCCTCTACGTACAAAACAGCCTGGAATTCCCCAGCGACAAGATCCGCCTGCGCTACGAAGCCCTGAACCGTCCGGCCCAGGTGCGCCAGCTGGAACTGGCCAGCGGCGCGCAACAGGTGCTCAAGGAAACCCCGGTACTCGGCGTCTTCAACGCCGACGATTACGTCAGCCAGCGTTTGTGGGCAACCTCCGCCGATGGCACCCAGGTGCCGATCAGCCTGGTGGTCAAGCGCGACCAGCTTGGCAAACCGACGCCGCTGTACCTCTACGGCTATGGCGCCTACGGCCAGAGCCTCGATCCGTGGTTCTCCCACGCGCGCCTGAGCCTGCTGGACCGTGGCGTCGCGTTTGCCATTGCGCATGTGCGCGGCGGCGGCGAGCTGGGCGAAGCCTGGTATCGCAATGGCAAACAAGAACACAAGCAGAACACGTTCAGCGACTTTATCGCCTGTGCCGAACACCTGATCGCACAGGGTTTGACCTGCGCCAAACAGTTGGTGATCAGCGGCGGCAGTGCCGGTGGCCTGTTGATCGGCGCGGTGCTCAACCAGCGTCCGGAGCTGTTCCAGGCGGCGATTGCCGAAGTGCCGTTCGTCGACGTGCTCAACACCA
Source organism: Pseudomonas sp. GV105 (assembly GCF_003058185.1). NCBI lineage: Bacteria > Pseudomonadati > Pseudomonadota > Gammaproteobacteria > Pseudomonadales > Pseudomonadaceae > Pseudomonas > Pseudomonas sp. GV105. The sequence continues at coordinate 126,368 of NZ_QBUF01000002.1, read as the reverse complement.
TGCTCGACCCGGACCTGCCGCTGACCGTCACCGAGTACGACGAGTGGGGCAACCCGCAGGAGCCCGAGGTCTATGCGCGCATCAAGGCGTATGCGCCGTATGAGAACGTGCGCGCCCAGGCCTACCCGGCCCTGCTGGTGATCGCCGGCTACAACGACAGCCGCGTGCAGTACTGGGAAGCGGCCAAGTGGGTGGCCAAGCTGCGCGACACCAAGACGGACGACAACCTGCTGCTGCTCAAGACCGAACTGGGGGCCGGCCATGGCGGCATGAGCGGGCGTTACCAGGGATTACGTGACGTAGCACTCGAATATGCATTTGTGTTCAAGGCGCTCGGGCTGGTTTAGCGGTCCTGGCTGAACGCTGGAGCGCTCGACGCGGTTAACCGCCGGGCGTCTTCGGCTTGCTGTCGTTCGGCGGCACGCCGGGGACCGTCTGGTCCTTCGGTGGCGCAGGTAACACGATAGGCACCAGCGGCGGCGAGCCGTTCGTCTTGGGCACCGCCGGCGGGGTGACTTGCGGATACAGCGTCGGGGTGGGGGTGCCCGGCGCGCCTGGGGTTGGCGCCGGCGCAACCGGTACGGTTTGCAACTCCTGAGCCTGCGCCACACCCAATGTGAGCGCGCCCAACACAATGACCGTTAGAATGCTGCACTTCATCGATGGCTCCATGGCCTGACCGGAATGTCGTAAGGCTACTCCCAACCGCGCAAGAATGCCCTTCCCAATGAGATCTCCATGAAACGTTTCGTTCTGCTGGACACCACCCCGATCCCCGACAACGGCGGTGCCTTGTGCCTGTTCGAATACGGCGAGGACTTTGTCATCAAGATCCAGGGCGGCGACGGCGGCCAGTTGATGAACACGCGCATGCACGGCTCCGAAGACGCGCTGGCAGAAATCCCTTGTCGCAAAGTCGCCGGCCGCCCCGGTTCGCGGGTATTGATCGGCGGGCTGGGCATGGGTTTCACCCTCGCGTCGGCCCTCAAGCACCTGGGCAAGACCGCCGAAGTGGTGGTGGCAGAACTGGTGCCCGGTGTCGTGGAATGGAACCGTGGCCCCTTGGGCGAAAAGGCCGGGCGCCCGCTGCTTGACCCGCGCACCGTGGTCCGCATGGAAGACGTGGCCAAGGTGCTGCAAGCCGAGCCCCAGGGCTTTGATGCGATCATGCTCGACGTGGACAACGGCCCCGAAGGCCTTACGCAAAAAGCCAACAGTTGGCTCTACTCCGCCGGTGGCCTGGCCGCCTGCGCCAAGGCCCTGCGCCCCAAGGGCGTACTTGCGGTGTGGTCGGCCAGCGCCGACAAGCTGTTCAGCGACAAGCTGCGCAAGGCCGGTTTCAAGGCCGAGGAAGTGCAAGTGTTCGCCCATGGCAACAAGGGCACGCGGCACACCATCTGGATTGCGGAAAAGCTCAAGGGCTAATTGCGCCGCGATTGGCTAGAATCAACCCTATCCGTGAACCACCCGAAGACAGGAGCCATGATGAGCTCGACCAACCCGCCCTCCCACACCGCCAAGCTCGACCGCATCCTCGCCGATGCCCAGCGCGACCGGGAAATGGGCTACCGCGACAAAGCCCTGAAAATGTACCCCCACGTGTGCGGCCGCTGCGCCCGTGAGTTCGCCGGCAAGCGCCTGAGCGAACTGACCGTACACCACCGCAACCACAACCATGACGACAATCCTCAGGATGGGTCCAACTGGGAGTTGCTGTGCCTGTACTGCCACGACAACGAGCACTCGCGCTACACCGACCAGCAGTACTTCGGCGAAGGCTCCACCAGCAGCCCGACGATCGCCAAGGCCACGCACAACCCGTTCGCGGCGTTGGCAGGGTTGATGAAGAAAGACGACTGAAGTTGCGCGCGGGCTGCCCCGCCCTCTTCGCGGGCAAGCCCGCTCCTACCTTTGACCGCATTCCAGAGCATGGACACGGACCAATGTGGGAGCGGGCTTGCTCGCGAAGGCAGCAGCGCCAGCGACGCAGCGCTCGATAGCGACCACAGCCCGACCAATCCCCGTATAATCGCCGCTTTTCTCCAAGGCACCCTTCCCCGTGGGCAATAAACGCTACAGCTGCATCGGTCTGTATAACCCCAAATCCCCCGAAAACGTCGGTTCGGTGATGCGCGCCGCCGGTTGCTACGGCGTGGCCTCGGTGTTCTACACCGGCAAACGCTACGAGCGCGCCCGGGATTTCATCACCGACACCAAGAAGGTCCACCACGACATTCCGCTGATCGGCATCGATGACCTGAGAAAAATCCTGCCGCTGGGCTGCATCCCGGTCGCCGTCGAACTGGTGGACGGCGCCCGCCCGCTGCCCGAATACACCCACCCCGACCGCGCGCTGTACATCTTCGGCCCCGAGGACGGCTCCCTCGACAAAGAGATTCGCGACTGGTGTGAAGACGTGGTGTACATCCCGACCACCGGCTGCATGAACCTCGCCGCCACCGTCAACGTGGTGCTCTACGACCGCCTGGCCAAGGGCAATAACACCCGCTCTGGGCCCAAATACTGAGTTGCCGGGAACATCCGGCGCCTGCACACAGTCAGTTGCGTATCACTAGCCCTTGTTGGAGACCGATCATGAGCGACAGCAAAACCCTGCGACCTGTCATTGAATCCACCCCACGCCAGGCCCGCCCCACGCAGAACGTACACGGCTGGGAGCGCATCGGCTCGGTGGCCGGCGGCGTGATCATGGTCGGCAAAGGCCTGCGCCGTGGCGGGATTTTCGGGCTGCTCCAGGTGGCGATTGGCGGCGTGGCGCTGACGCGTGGGTTTACCGGGCACAGTTCGCTCAAGGACAAGCTGGAACAAGGTCGCCAGGAAATGAACAGCCTGCGCACGAAAATCGAGCGGGCCGGTGACGAGTTGAAGAACCTGAAGACCAAGGCGCAAACGGGGGCCGAAAAGGCCACAAAAACCACCGGCTGAGCCAAGTCTTCTGTCTGTTGCTGATCCAGATGTGGGAGGCGGCTTGCTCCCACCTTTATTCTGGGTCAGCGCAACAGCTTGGAGTCCAACACCACCGACGACTCGCCGATGATGCTCTGGGCCAGTCGCACAAACTCTGGGGTGCTGACGCTGTTCGCCCGCATCACCACTTGCGCGAGATCATCCAGCGAGCGCTTGTTGTGGGTTTTCACGCGGATCTCGCGATCCAGCTCCTGCATCACCACCACTGCCCGCGCCACGGTTGCGCCGCTGACGTGCTCGCCACGCAGGCTGGTGACGTCCTTGCCTTCGCGGGTCAACCGCGCCTGTATCGCCGCATAGCGCTCATCGGTGATCCCGCCGCCACGGCGCAGCAGTTCGATCGCGTAATACTCCGCCAGGCCTTCGCTGATCCAGTCGCTGGCATCATGGTCACTGAAGCGGCCGATGGCATGCACCACTTCGCGGATCAACGGGCTGCTGCCGTTTTCACTGACCAGCGGCGTGCGGCTGTTGAGGTAGACCGAGTCGCGCGCCGAGAAGGCGCCACGGCGCATCGGGTCGCTGGCGCCGACAATCAATAGCTTGGCGGGGTGACGCGGGAACGCGGCTTCCACCTGCGGCCAGACGAAAGTCAGCAACGTCAGCACATCCATACGGCGCATGGCCTGGCCCTTGGGCGAGGCCACGGTGACGTCGGTTTCGCCCAGGCGCACACGGCGGCTGCCGAGGTTACCGGCGAGCATCCAGCCGGTGGGGCGGTCGAACAGGCGCGAGACGTTGTTGATCCGGAAGGTGTGCTTGCCGATACGCGGCCAGGCGGTTTCGACGCTTTTCCAGCCCGTCGGCAGCTCGAACACCAGGCGCGAGACCAGCTCGACGCCGTCCTGCTGGTCGAGGTGCGCGGTCGGCACCAGGTCTTCCCCGCGAAACAGCGCCCAATCCGGCGTCATGCGCGTTTCATAGATACCCGGCTTGCGCGCATGGCTGAGGCGCACACGGTAGGTCAGGCTGGCCTTGTCGGCGCTGGGTTGCCAAAGGCCGCGATGGCCACTGACTTTCCATTGGCCATCGGCCTTGAAATCGCTGTAGTCACCGTCGCGCCCCAGCTCGAAATCCAGGCTGCGCACCGCCGAACCCTGGGACAGGCTCACGCGCACCTCAGCCTGATCGCTCTGGGGCAGCAGTTTGACGTGATAGTCCAGGTCGACTTTCTTCGCGCACCACGCCGGTGTGCTCAGCGCCAGCAACACCAGGCTTGCCGCCAGCCGGGTCAGCCCCTTCATACTCGCTCCTTGTTCAGCCAGCGCGGAAAATCAGGTAATCCTCCCAGTCTTCTTCGGGCACGCTGCCTTCGCGGAGCATGCGTCCGGACTGGGAAATGCGTTCGTGATGCACGGCGTCACGGTCGCCGCAGACCAGGTGATGCCACAGCGGCAAGTCCTTGCGCTCGCTGACCAGGCGGTAACCGCAGGTGGGCGGCAACCACTTGAACTGGTCGGCCTGGCCCGGGGTAAGCTGGATGCAGTCGGGTACCGACGCGCGGCGGTTGGGGTAATCGGTGCACTGGCAGGTTTTCAGGTCGAGCAGTTTGCAGGCGATGCGCGTGTAATAGACGCTGTTGTCGTCTTCATCCTCGAGCTTTTGCAGGCAGCACAGGCCACAGCCGTCGCACAACGACTCCCACTCCTCCTGATCGAGGTGTTCAAGGGTTTTGCGTATCCAGAAAGGTTCGACTTTGGCGGCCATGGCTCTACATCGGTATCGGTGGGTGAAAAGGCCGCCAGTCTAGTGCCCAAGGCCACTGGGGCCAAGCGCTTACGACTGGCGGTGTTGCAAGACTTGTCAGTCTAGCGGGAGCGCAGTAGCTTTGAGCGCCGAATTGACGATCAGGAACTGCCCATGAGCACCAACCCCCGCGCTGCCGATTACCCGATCAACCCCCAGTTCACTGAGCGCTGGTCGCCCCGCGCCTTTACCGGCGAGAGCATCCCGCAGGAAACCCTGCTGAGTTTTTTCGAAGCCGCGCGCTGGGCGCCATCGGCCTACAACTCGCAGCCCTGGCGTTTTCTCTATGCGCGCCGTGACACGCCGGACTGGGAGCGTTTCCTCGGCCTGTTGAACGAATTCAACCGCAACTGGGCGCAGCACGCGTCGGCCCTGGTGATCATCGCCTCGAAAACCGACTTCATCGCCCCCGGCGCCAGCGAAGAAACCCCGGCGCTGTGGCACACCTTCGACACCGGTTCGGCCTGGGGCTACCTCGCGCTGCAGGCCAGCCTCAGCGGCTGGCACAGCCATGGCATGGCAGGCTTCGATCAGGCACTGACGCGCAAGGAGCTGAAGATTCCCGAGGGTTACGCGCTGCATGCGGCGGTCGCGATTGGCAAGCTGGGCGACAAGTCGAGCTTGCCCGAGTACCTGCAAGGCCGTGAGACCCCAAGCCCGCGCAAGCCGTTGAGCGAGCTGGTTTCGCAAGGCGATTTCAGTCTCTAGGACTGACGTGGGAGCTGGCTCACCAGCCCCCACCTGTGGTTCGACGCGGTGTCAGTAGCCGCGCTCGAAATCCACTTCACCGCGCAACACTTGCTTGGCCTGGTAGGCGCGCACGTTTTCCAGAAACAGTTGCACCATCATCGACGGCGAGGTCGGCGCCGAGCTGTGCCCGGTCAGCAGCAAGCCCCAGGCGGTCCAGAACGGGTGGCGCTGCGGCAACGGTTCCTGGCGGCACACGTCGATCACCGCGCCAGCCAGGTGCCCTTCTTTCAACGCTTCGACCAGATCCGCATCAACCACCGCAACGCCGCGGCCGACGTTGATAAACAACCCGCTCGGCTTGAATTGCTTGAACAGCGCCGCGTCGTACAGGTCGTGGGTGTTCGGCGTGTTGGGCAACAGGTTGATCACGTAGTCCGCTTCGCCCACCAGCCGGCCGAGTTGATCGAGCGCAGCCACTTCGACAAACGGCGCCTGCTCGCGCGCCTGGCTGGCGATGCCGTACAGCTTGACGCCAAACGGCACGAGGAACTGCGCCACGCGCTGGCCGATATCACCGCAGCCGACGATCAGCACCGTGCGCCCCGCCAGGCTCTGGCCCATGCGGTTGTCCCACTTGCGCTCGACCTGGCTGACCAGGCGCGCCAAGACTTCGCGTTCATGGCCGAGCATGTAGGTGAGGATAAATTCCGCCATGACCTGGCCAAAAATCCCCACCGCACGGGTCAAGCGATAGTCGCGGGGCAGGCCGTCGGCCAGCAGCGGCGTGATGCCGGCCCAGGTCGATTGCAGCCACTGCGGCTGGTGCCCCTGGCGCAACAGGGTGGCGAGCAGGTCCGGCTGGCCGAGCCACACCGGGCAATCGGCAGCCAGGCGCGAGAGTTCGGCCGAGTCGCCGCTGGTCAACACCTCGAGGTCCGGGGCCGCTTCGCTCAGCAACCGGGCGTAGAGCGGGTGATCCTGTTCAGCAATCAGAACACGCATGGTTCAAACCTTTCAAAAACAATGCGGACGGCCGCCCGCATCCTTACGGCCACCATCCATTAATACGATTCCATGGAAAAGAATGCGCCCTGGGCAGGGCGCGCCGCGATCACATCGGGTCGTTGCGGCGCAGCAGCTCTTCGGGCAAGTGTTCGATGTACTCGTCCTCGGCCGGTGGCATTTGCAAGTGGTAGCCCTGCTTTTCGAGGTTTTCCAGGACCACTGCGATGTCCTCGCGCGACAGCTTGCGCTCGGGCGTCAGCACCATGTCGAAAGCGTGATGGGCCTTGCCGAAGGCTTCCATCAAGGGTTCCGGCACGCGCTCCAGGGCATCGCTTTTCAGCACGTAGAGATACATTTCGTTGCGTTTCAAGCTGCGATAGATGGAGCAAATACGTTTCAAGGCTGTTCTCCGGCAGTGGCCAGGCTGTCGAGCAGCGCCTGGCCCATCAACTCGCGGCGCCAGCCACGCAGCGAGTCTGGCAATTGGTAAGGCCCGTCGGGGTAGCCACTTTTGACCAGGGCTTCGAGGGTTTTCTTGCGCAGCATCAGTTCCGGCGCCATCTCCAGGCGTTCGGCTTGCGCCTGGCCCAAGGCGCGCAGGTGCTTGATCAGCGCAGCGGCATCCACCGGCAGCGGTTCAGCCACGGCGGGCGGCCATTGGTCCATGGACACGCTGCCGGCGCGCTTGATCAGGTCCAGCAGAAACTGGCCATCCTGACGCACGGTGCGCGGGTGCATGTCTTCGATTTTGCCCAGGGCGGCGAGGTTATCCGGCTGGGATTTGGCCAGGGGCCACAGCGAGTGTTCACGAATGATGCGATTGCGCGGCAGGTCACGGGCACGCGCTTGCTGCTCGCGCCAGGCGCACAGTTCACGCAGCACGGCGAGTTGGGCACGGGACAGTTTCCACGCCAGCTTGGCCTCGCGGTACACCTCGTAAGGGTCGACTTCGCGGCGCAGGTTGGCCACCAGTTCGGCACCGTCTTCCAGGACCCAGGCGTATTTGTCGTCCGACAGCCGCGGGCGCAGGCGAATGAAGACCTCGGCCAAGTGGACCGCATCTTCGGCGGCGTAGCTCACCTGGGTCTCGGACAACGGGCGCTGCAGCCAGTCCGAGCGGGTTTCGCCCTTGGGCAAGTCGATATCGAGCACGGCTTGCACCAGGCGCGAATAGCCCATGGAGAAGCCGAGGTTCAGGTAAGCCGCGGCCAGTTGGGTGTCGAACAACGGCACTGGCAGGCTGCCGGTCAGGCGCAGCAACACTTCCAGGTCTTCACTGCAGGCGTGGACCACTTTGATCACGGCCGGGTTTTCCAGCAACGCCGCCAGTGGTTGCCAGTTGTCGATGGTCAGGGGGTCGATCAGGTAAGCGCGAACGCCATCACCGATCTGGATCAGCCCGGCAATGGGATAAAAGGTGTCGACCCGCATGAATTCGGTGTCGAGGGCGACGAATGGCAACTGCTGCCATTCGGCGCAATGCTGGCCGAGGCTATCGTTGTCGCAGATCCAGTGAATATCGATGGCCACACGGCTCTCCCTTGAAGAATGGCGCGCAGTATATATCGCGGAAGGGACTTGCGAGCATCCGCAGTGCACACGCAATCATGAAAACTCCGACAGCGTGTAAAGAATAGTCCGACAGATTGGAGTTATCCCATCTTACGTAGAACGTAGACACGCCATACGCTGGAGCCAGGAATGAACTCCTGGTGATTCAGGACCTGGAACCCTGCCTGGCAGAACTCCTCCTCCACTGGCGTCCGGGAGGCGACCGACACGATCACGGTGTCGCGGCTGACCCGATGAAACTCCTGCAGCAGCGCTTGGCGCCCTTCGCTGCTGGGCACGTGGCGAAACAATTCCAGACAGAAAATGCAATCTACCGCGTTCGCCGACAAGCCGATGGAAAACGCCGAGCCCTGAAAGGTCTTGACCCGCTTGAGCAGCGCCGCCGGGTGATGGGTGCGGGCGTGGTCGAGCATGTCCTGGGAGTTATCCGAGGCGAGGATGACCCGGTTGACGTGTTCGGCCAACACCGGCCAGAACCGCCCCGAACCGCAGGCCAGGTCGAGGATCAGACCGGGCTCGCCGGCCACCTTGAGGGCATTGCGCACCAGCCGCCCGTCACGCCACGCCGCCAGACGCTGACGCAGCCCAGGCGGGCGCGTATCGCCGCAGACCCTGGCGTGCTCACGGTCACAGCGTTCGGCGTATTCAATCTCGATGGACGAAAGTGGTGGTGACAACATCACGGGCTCATGTGAGTGGAACGGTAGTGAATGACCTTGATTCGCAGCTTAACCAGTGCAACGTGAAAAAAAGGTCGAAAAAACCACCACCGTCAATCCGTTCACGCCGAGTGCAGATACCAGCGCCAGTCCTGCTCGCCCACCTCGCCCATGAACTGCCGATATTCAGCCCGTTTCACCGCCAGGTACACGCCGAGAAACTCACTGCCGAACGCCTCCCGTGCCCAGCTGGAGTCTTCCAGGGCGCGCAGGGTGGTGAGCCAATCGGTGGGCAGCAACGCGTTGGCCTGGGCGTAGCCGTTGCCTTCCACCGGAGCGCCGGGGTCAAGTCGTTCGCGGATGCCGCGGTGGATACCGGCGAGGATCGCCGCCGCCGCCAGATAAGGGTTGGCGTCGGCGCCGCAGAGGCGGTGTTCGATGTGCCGCGACGGCGCCGGACCACCCGGCACACGCAGGCTGACGGTGCGGTTGTCGACGCCCCAGGTGGCGGCCAGCGGCGCATAGCTGTTGGTCTGGAAGCGGCGATAGGAGTTGGCGTTGGGGCAGAACATCAGCAGCGAATCGAGCAAGGTGCTGAGCATACCGCCCACGGCCTGGCGCAGCAGCGGCGTACCGTCGGCGGCTTCGCTGGCGAACAGGTTATGGCCCTCGGCGTCCGCCAGGCTGACGTGCATGTGCATGCCGGTGCCGGCCAGGTCGTCGAACGGTTTGGCCATGAAGCACGCCGTCATCCCGTGCTTGTGCGCCACGCCTTTGACCAGGCGTTTGTAGCGCACCGCTTCGTCCATCGCTTGCAGGGCATCGGTGCGGTGTTCGAGGGTGATTTCGACCTGGCCCGGCGCGTATTCGGAAATTGCCGTGCGCGCCGGGATGCCTTGCAGTTTGCAGGCGCTGTAAAGGTCGGCGAGAAACGGCTCGATCTGCTCCAGCTCGCGCAGGCCATAGACCTGGGTCGCACGCGGGCGGCCGCCGTCCATGTCGCGCGCCGGTTGCGGGCGGCCGTTGTGGTCGGGTTTCTGGTCGAGCAGGTAGAACTCCAGTTCCGCCGCCATCACCGGGTAATAACCATCGGCCTTGAGCCCGTCGATCACCCTGGCCAGCACGTGCCGGGGGTCGGCCACGGTGGCGGGCAAGCCTTCGGTGGGGTGCATGCTGACTTGCACCGCCGCCGTCGGAATCAGCCGCCATGGCATGCGCTGCAAACTGCCGCTGATCGGGTACGCACGGCAGTCGATATCGCCCACCTCCCACACCAGCCCGGAGTTTTCCACGTCATCGCCATGGATGGTCAGGCCAAGGATCGTGCTGGGCAGCGGGCGGCCGCTTTCATACACCGCCAGCAGTTCGTCGCGATGCAGCAACTTGCCGCGCGGCACGCCATTGTTGTCGAGGATGAACAGCTCGAACATCTCGATGTCCGGGTTCTGTTCAAGGAAAGAGCGGGCTTCGTGCAGGCTGGCAAAAACACTCATGGCAATTCTCATACGTTAGCGTCAGGCAGGCGCACAGGCGCCGCCGGGCGGATGCGCGCAGGTGCGCGTCATCCATCGGATAGATCAACGTAAGAGAGAAGTATCTGGTGGGCGCGCATGTCGACAGTGGAACAGGGCCCAGAAAGCCAGCGCGGAGGGCAACGCCTCGACATCCGCCGGACCGCTCGGCGCGACGACGCCAGGCAGTGTCTCGGGGTAAGTGTCGGGGTAACCGTCCATGGGCGAATCACCGTGAGGGAGATGCCCGGCAGCGTCACACGCCGGGTCAGGGGCGTCAATTCAGGGTTGACGGAGTTTGGTTGCACGTTGGCTAAACATTCGCCGTCCTTGCCACCCCGCCATCTTGCTGGAAATAATGGCCGCCCGATCATGCCCAAGGACTCGACCGCATGAAAGCTCCTTTAGCCCTGTGTGTATTGGTGAGTCTGGCGACACCCGCCTTCGCGGACACGCCCCCCTCGCGCCTGGACAACGTGCTCGACAGCGGCACGCTCACCGTCTGCACCACCGGCGACTACAAGCCCTACACCTTCCTGCGTGCCGATGGCCGCTACGAAGGCATCGATATCGCCATGGCCGAGTCCCTGGCCAAGAGCCTCAACGCCAAGATCGCCTGGGTGCCCACCACCTGGAAAAGCCTGATGCCGGACTTCCTCGCGCACCGCTGCGACATCGCCGTGGGCGGTATTTCGGTGTCGCTGGAACGCCAGAAAAAGGCGTTCTTCAGCCAGTCCCTCGGCGTCGACGGCAAGATCCCGCTGGTGCGCTGCGCCGATGTGCAGCGTTACCAGAGCGTCGAGCAGATCAACCAGCCGCAGGTGCGGGTGATCGAGCCGGCGGGCGGCACCAACGAAGTGTTCGCCCGGGCGCACCTGGGCCAGGCGCAGATACGCCTGCACGACAACGTGACCATCTTCGACGAACTGCTGGCGGGCAAGGCCGATGTGATGATCACCGACGCCAGCGAGGCGCGCTTCCAGCAGAAACTCAAGCCGGGGCTGTGCGCGGTCAACCCGCAGCGGCAGATGCAATACAGCGAGAAAGCCTTCCTGCTGCCCCGCGACGATGTGGCCTGGAAAAGTTACGTCGACCAGTGGTTGCACCTGAGCGTGGCCACCGGGGTGTACGACGGCATCGTCAATCAATGGCTGGCGGCGCCCTGAGCCGCAGCCGTCTAAGCTGTGCTCACATCTATAAGAACGAGGCACGGATAATGAAGCGACTGCTCCGATTCAGCTGGCTGCTGCTGTTGGGTTTCAGCCAGGTACACGCCGCCACCTTGCCGGAGGAGGACGCCCAGGCGGCCAAGGCTCTGCTGGGGAAAGCCTTGGCCTACTACCAGAGCAATGGCGACAAGGCCTTCGCCGCCTTCAGCCGCCAGGGCGAGTTCGTCGACCATGACCGCTATGTGTTCGTGGTCGACACTCAGGGCGTGTTGCTGGCCAGCGGCGGGCCCTCCTCCGCCTTGATCGGCCGCGATGTGTCCGAAGTGCTCGGGGCGGATTTGCGCCAGTCGTTCAAGGACGCGCTCAAGGCGCCGGAAGGCCAGGGCATCCAGCAGGCCGACTACCGCTGGCAGAACTGGAACGACGGCAAGATCGAACACAAGCATGTGTTTTATCAGCGTGTCGGCGAACGCATTCTGGCGGTGGGCTATTACCTGCCACGGGCCACGCCGGAACAGGCGCGAGCGCTGCGGGACCAGGCCGTCAAGGCGCTGGTCAAGGATGAAGCCGGCACGCTGAAGGCGATCAACTCATTGCAGGGCGGTTTCCTGCAGGACGATCTCTACGTGTTCGTGGTCGACCTCGATACCCGGCGCTATGTCGCCCATGGCACCAACCTGCGGTTGATCAACACCGACTTCAGCAAGATCAAGGACCCCGACGGCAAGCCGGTGGGCGCACCGATCCTCAAGTTGATGGCGGAGCAGGATCAGGGTGAGTACAAGTACCGTTGGAAAAACCCGGTGACCGGCAAGGTCGAGAACAAGCATGCGTATTTGCGCAAAACCGGGCATTTCATGGTGGCGGTCGGTTATTACAGCCCTTGAATTGCACAGGCGGTCAAACCGCTGGGAGCGGGCCAGCCCGCTCGCACATTTGGATGTCCAGCCGGCCCGTCAGCGGGCCTTGTCTTCACGGCCGCGCAGCATGCGATCGGGCATCGCAATCGCCGCCGCCAACCCCAGCAACGACACCGCCGCACTGACCATCAGCAAATGCCGGAACGTCACCGCCAGTTCTCCGCGCAGGGCATCCTGCGCCGGGCCCGGGGCGGCGTTCAGGCCGTCGAGCAAAACGCTGCCGGAACCGCCCTCGACCACCAGCGCGCCGCTGGCCAGGTGGGCAAAGCTGGAGTCCTGCAACAGCGCCAGCAACAACGCCGACATGCACGCCACCCCGACCGCCCCGCCCAGGGAACGGAACAGGTTGGTGGTGCTGGTGGCGACGCCGATATCGTGCTGGTCCACCGAGTTCTGCGTGCCCACCAGCGAGGTCGGGAACTGCATGCCGGCAGCGATGCCGCACAGCAGCATGAACATCGCCGTCAGCCCCATCGCCTGCGGCGCACTGTAGGCCATGCCGAGAATCGCCAAGGGGCTCAACACGGCGCCGCTGAGGATCAGTGGTTTATAGCGCCCGGTCACCGAGGTCATGCGCCCGGCAAAGTAGGCGCCCATCGGCAAGCCCATCGCCAGTGGCAGCAGGTGCAGCGCGGCACTGTCGGCGCCGGAACCGGTCACGGTCTGAAAGCGCAAAGGCATCAGCACCGTCAGGGAAATCGCCTGGAAACTGGTGAAAAACATCGTACACCAGCACAGCACCGCGCTGCGGTTGGCGAACAGGTGCATCGGCAACAACGGTTCCCGCGCACGCCGCTCATGCCAGACAAATATGCTCAGCGCCACCAGCGCGCAGGCCAGCAACGCTAGCACCGAGTCATTGCGCCAATCATGGCCCTGGCCGATCTCGGTGATGCCCAGCAGCAAGGCGCTCAAGCCGATGATCAGCAGCACGGTGCCGAGGTAATCGATGATCGGCTTGCGTTGCGGCAACGGCAGCCCGACCAGGCTGCGATGGGCCACGTACCAGGCGCCGGCGCCCAACGGCAGGTTGATCAAAAACACCCAGCGCCAGGACAGGTACTCGGTCATATAACCGCCCAGCACCGGCCCGGCCACGCTGGCCACCGCGTACATGCCGCTGAAATAGCCCTGGTAACGCCCGCGCTCGCGCGGCGGGATGATGTCGCCGATGATCGCCTGGCTCACCGAAATCATCCCGCCGGCGCCGATGCCCTGGAGCACCCGCGCCAGCACCAGTTGCTCCATGCTTTGCGCCATGCCACAGAACAGCGACGCCAGGGTGAACAGGCCCATGCCGATCAGCATCATCGGCCGCCGCCCGTACAGGTCGCCGAGCTTGCCGTAGATCGGCACCGCCACTGTCATCGCCACCATATAGCCGGAGATCACCCAGGCCAGCAGGTTGACGTCGTGGAACCGCGCGGAAATGGCCGGCATGGACACGGCGACAATGGTCTGGTCCAAGGCACCGAGGAAGATCGCCATCATCAACGAGACGAGGATGCTGCGCACGGCAGGTACGGCTGGAGTAGGCTGATTGAGCTGAGTCACGGTAAACCTTCGAGCAAGGCCCGCAGGAAAAGGCGACCTGCGGGCATGCTCGATACGATAGCAGGCTATTCGATAGCTTCGTAAGGAAGCCCGACGTAATTTTCCGCGATGGTGGTGCGACCGGCGTGCGAGTGGATGAAGTACGCCAGTTCGCTCTCGGCAATGCGCTGGCTGAACCCGTCCGCTTCGGGAAACTGATGCAGCATCGACGTCATCCACCAGGAAAACCGCTCAGCCTTCCACACGCGTCGCAGGCAGATTTCCGAATATTTCTCCAGCAACTCCACGCGCCCCTCGCGGTAGACCTTGAGCAAGATGCGAAACAGCGTGCTCACGTCGCTCGCTGCCAGGTTCAAGCCCTTGGCCCCGGTGGGTGGGACGATGTGCGCCGCATCCCCCAGCAGAAACAAACGCCCGTACTGCATCGGCTCGACCACGAAGCTGCGTAGCGGCGCGATGCTTTTTTCGATCGACGGCCCGGTCACCAACTGCTCGGCCAACTGGCTTGGCAGGCGCGTTTTCAGTTCAGTCCAGAAACGCTGGTCCGACCACTCATCGACCGACTCCTCGACGGGTACTTGCAGGTAGTAACGGCTGCGCGTCGGCGAACGCATGCTGCACAAGGCAAACCCACGCGCATGCTTGGCGTACACCAGTTCAGGATGGACCGGCGGCGTGTCAGCCAGGATGCCCAGCCAGCCGAAGGGATACACCCGCTCGAAGACCTTCAGCGACTCGGCCGGGATCGATTGCCGGGCGACACCGTGAAAACCGTCGCAACCGGCCACGTAATCACACTCCAGGCGAAAGGCTTCGCCTTCATGTTCGAACGTCAGCCAGGGTTGATCAGTTTTGAGCCCGTGGGGTTGCACCTCACGCGCGTTGTACAAGGTGACGCCACCGGTGGCGGCGCGTGCGGCCATCAGGTCGCGGGTCACTTCGGTCTGGCCGTAGACCATCACCGATTGACCGCCGGTGAGCGCCTTGAGGTCGATGTGAGTCAGTTGGCCATTAAGCGCCAGTTCGAAGCCATCATGGACCAGGCCTTCCGCGTCCATGCGCTGGCTGACGCCGGCCTCGCGCAACAGGTCGACCATGCCTTGCTCCAACACCCCGGCACGGATGCGCCCCAGCACGTAATCGGCGCTCTGGCGCTCTAGAATCAGGGTTTGGATACCGGCCTGCTGCAACAGTTGGCCGAGCAACAGTCCCGAAGGACCGGCGCCGATGATGGCGACTTGAGTTTTCAGCGTTTTCATTATTTTTATGGCCCGAAAAATTCACCCGAACGGATAAGGTGAAAGAGTTGTCATTGGTCTTGTTGCTGACATTTTTCACTTGAGTGGGCGCTATAAGAAGGTGAAAACTGCGCCAAAGCCTGCGCTTTTTGCCAATCGGGGCGATTACCGAACCACTTGCCTGAGTATCGGATTGAAACTATGACCAAAACTGCCAGTTCCGCGATTCCGGTGTTCAAGCTGTACGGGGAAAACCAGCAATGGCCGACGCCGGATTTGTTGCACTGCGAAACGATTTCCCGACGCAGCCGGGACTACCAGTGGGAAATCCAGCCCCACCGGCACGCGGATCTGTGCCAGTTGTTGTACGTCCACCAAGGCCAGGCGCAACTGGAAATCGAAGGCCAGCGCACCACCCTCAACGAAGCGACCTTGCAGGTGCTGCCGCCGCTGTGTGTGCACGGGTTTCGGTTTGCGGAAGATGTCGAAGGCTACGTGCTGACCCTGGCGGCACCGCTGGTCAGCCACCTGCAAGCGCAATTGGGCGCAACGGTGGACGGCCTGCAGGTGCTGGGCAGTTACCCGGCAGGCAAGGACAGCGACTATCTCAACAACCTGTTCGCCCGCCTGCAGGACGAATACGCCGATGAGCAGCCGGCCCGGGACATGCTGATGCACGCCCTGGTCAGCGTGCTGCTCGTATGGATCAGCCGCCAGGCCATCCAGCGCCGCCACCCGCGGGCACCGCGTGGGCGCGAGTATTTCCGGCGCTTTACCCAATTGGTCGAACAGCAGTATCGCGAACACCCGAAGATTGAAGACCTGGCCCACAAGCTGGGTATCTCGGTCTCACACCTGAACGGCACATGTCGGGAGTTGGGTGGGCAACCCGCGCTACAGATCATGCACGACCGCCAATTGCTGGAAGCCAAGCGCCTGCTGACCTACACCAGCATGACCATCAATGAAATGTCGGAGGTATTGGGCTTTTCCGACCCGACCAACTTCTCGCGGCTATTCCGCCGCCGGGTCGGGTTTTCGCCCAAGGCATTTCGCGAACGACTCAAGGCCGAAACACCCGAGGATTAAACGCGGGATCGTCCTTGGTTGGCCATTAGCGCAACGCGCTGAAACTGCCGGTGCGCGGAATGCATTGATCCTGATGGCAACTGATCGCAAAGCTCGGCTGCATGCGGGTCTGCTCGACGCGATAGGCGGCGGTGCCGTACAGCGCGCTGACCAAGGCGCAAAGGATGAAAATTTTCAGGTACTTTCTGGTTTTGACGGTCATGGCACAGACCTCTGAAGGACCTACTCGGTGCTGTTTAAAGCATAGGTCAGCCAGGGCGAGTTGCCATTATTGGACGCCATTCAACATCTGTATGTCGGGTCACAGGCCCCGGTCCCACTCCGGCGTTTCCGGAAACCTCAGCACCAGGAAATCCAGGAGGCTACGCAGCGCCGACGGCATGTGTTTGCGCGACGCGTACACCGCGTAGATGTTCATCTGCCGCGGTTCGGCCGCGGGCAACAGGCGCACCAGTTCGCCACGGCGGATGTGCTCGCCGGCCTGATAACTGGGCAACATCGCCACCCCCGCCCCGGCGAGCGTCACGCGTAACAGCGTGCTGGCTTCGTTGGCGGTGATATTGCCGTGGACCGGCACCGAAACGTGTTCGCCGCCTTCCTCGAAATGCCACAGGCTTTTGCCGAAGTACGAGTGGGTCAGGCAGTTGTGCCGCGCCAGGTCTTCGACCTTTTGCGGCGCCGGATGCTCAAGCAGGTAGGCCGGGGTCGCGCACACCACCGAGCGACAGACCGTCAGGCGCCGCGCGATCAGGTTGGGGTCCAGGTCGTTGCTGGTGCGGATGGCCAGGTCGATGCGCTCATCCACCAGGTTGACCGTGCGATCGAGCATCTGCAGGTCGACCGTCACCAAGGGGTAGCGCCTGACGTATTCGGCGATGGCCTCGGCCAACTGCGCCTGGCCGAACGAGGTGCTGACACTCAGGCGCAGCAGGCCACGGGGCGCGTCATCCGGTTCGCTGACGGCGGCCTGCATGTCGCCGCACAGTTCCAGCAATTGCCGGCAACGTGGCAGGGTTTCCCCGCCGGCAGCCGTCAGGCTGAGTTTGCGCGTGGTGCGATGCAGCAAGCGCGCGCCGACCCAGTCTTCCAGCTCGGCCAGGTAGCGTGAGACCACCGGGCGCGACAGGTCCAGATGGTCGGCGGCGGCGGACTGGCTGCCCAGATCCACCACCGTCACAAACACGCGCATTGCTTGAAGACGATCCATGATCTGCCCGATTTTAGAAACAAACTATGTCCCAGCATCGCATTTTTTGTTGTGTTTGGTGCAACTAAGCTCTGTGCATCCCTTACCGATTGCCGGAGTTGCCCGATGTTGTCCACCCTCAAGCGCCTGACCCTGGCGACCGCCGCCCTGGCCTTCGCCGCCCAGGCGGCCGCCGCCGAGCTGACCCTCGACGTGTACAACCCCGGCGAGGCCGCGATCTTCCCGGTCAGTTCGGTGCTGGTCAGCGGCGCGAAAGACGCGATCCTGGTCGACGCACAGTTCGGCAAAAGCCAGGCCGAACACCTGGTGCAGAAGATCCGCGCCAGCGGCAAACACCTGACGACCATCTACATCAGCCACGGCGACCCGGACTACTACTTCGGCCTCGACACCCTGACCGCCGCATTCCCCGACGCCAAGGTGCTGGCCCCGCAAGCGGTGGTCGACCACATCAACGCCACCGTCGCCGGCAAACTGGCGTTCTGGGGCCCGAAAATGGGCGCCGACAAGCCAGGCAAAACCATCGTGCCGCAGGTGCTCGACGGCCACCGCCTGACGCTTGAAGGGCAACCGCTGGAAGTGATCGGCCTCGACGGCCCGCAGCCGGAACGCAGCTTTGTGTGGGTGCCGTCGATCAAGGCCGTGGTCGGCGGTGTGGTCGTCGCCGACAACATCCACCTGTGGATGGCCGATACTCAGAGCGCGCAGTCCCACAAAGACTGGCTGGCTACCCTGCAACGCATCGCCGAACTGCAGCCGCGCACGGTGGTTCCGGGGCATTTCCTCGGCAACCCGTCGCTGCAATCCGTGGCCTTTACCGCCGACTACATCCAGGCCTTTGACGAAGAAGCCGCCAAGGCCAAGGACTCCGCCGCCCTGATCGCGGCGATGAAAAAGCGTTACCCGACCCTCGCCGACGAAAGTTCGCTGGAACTGAGCGCCAAAGTCGCCAAGGGCGAAATGAAGTGGTGAAGCGTTTCAAACCTTAACCGTACTGGAGAATGTCATGAGCAAGATCGCAATCATTGGGGCCACCGGCCGCGCCGGTAGCCAACTGCTGGAAGAAGCGCTGCGACGCGGGCACAGCGTCACCGCCATCGCGCGCAACACTGACAAGCTCGCCGTGCGTCCTGGCGTCAGCGTCAAACAGGTCGATGCGCTGGATGCCGAGGCCTTGCAACAGGCCATCAGCGGCAGCGATGTGGTGATCAGCGCGGCGCATTTCGCCACCCTGCCCGCCAGCGCGGTGATCGGCCCGGTGAAAAAAGCCGGGGTCAAACGCCTGCTGGTGGTGGGCGGCGCGGGTTCGCTGCTGCTGCCGGGCGGCACTCGGGTGATCGACAGCGAGGGTTTCCCAGAGGCGTACAAGGCTGAAGCCAGTGCCGGCGCGACGTTCCTCGAGGCGTTGCGTCAGGAACAGGAACTGGATTGGACCTTCCTGTCGCCATCGGCCGAATTCGTTGAAACCGAGCGCACCGGCACCTTCCGCCTGGGCCAGGATGATTTGCTGGTGAGCCGCGAAGGCCGCAGCTGGATCAGCTTCGCCGACTTCGCCATCGCGATGATCGATGAAGTGGAAACACCGAAGCATTCGCGCCAGCGTTTCACCGTCGGTTACTGAGCCGACACGATCAACCTGTGGGAGCTGGCTTGCCGGTTCCCACAGGTGGATCTTCAGCGTTACGCCTGTTGCGCCTGGTTGACCAACCACTCCATCAACGCTTCAAGCCCGGCGGACGGCTTTGTCCCCGGCGGATACACCAGGTAATAGCCCATCCCCGTCGGCACCCGCAATTCAAACGGCGTCACCAAGCGCCCCGCGCTCACATCCTCGCCAATCAACGCGCTGTCGCCGATCGCCACGCCTGAACCCTGGGACGCCACTGTCATGGCCAGATCCAGCGTCTCGAAATGATGGCCCTGGCTCACATTGCTCAAGCGCGTCTTCGCCGCTTTCAGCCATAACGCCCAGTCCCGCTCGTCCCGCGTGGGGTGCAGCAGCACCTGTTGCTGCAGGTCCGCTGGCGTATTCAACGCGCCCAGCAAGGCCGGCGCGCACACCGGGGTGAGTTGTTCGTCGAACAGATGCCGAGCCTCGGCCGGCTGTTCGGCGCTGGGCGCATAGATCACCGCGGCATCGAATTGCTCGCGACGAAAGTCCACGGTGTAGGCCACGGTCGTGGTCAGCTCCACCGGCACATCCGGGCGCTCCCGCTGCCATTGCATCAAGCGCGGCAGCAGCCAGCGCATCACGCAGGTGGAGGCCTTGAGCTGCAAGGTGTCGCGGCGGCGGCCGATCTGCTCCAGCGCGTCACCGATCAGGCCGAAGACCTGCTGCACCCGCAGCGACCACTCGCGACCTTCTTCGGTCAGGCTCAGGCCCCGCGCCTGGCGCTGGAACAAGGCATAGCCCAAATGGCTTTCCAGCCCGGCGATCTGCCGGCTCACCGCGCCTTGGGTGATGTGCAACTGCGCGGCAGCGTGGGTGAAGTTGCAGCACTGGGCGGTGACCCAGAAGGTGTGCAGCGCGGGCAGCGGCGGGAGGCGTTTCATAGGGCAAGCAGCCATGACGTGAGGACATGGCTAGTATGACTTTTTATCGATTGTTGCCGCTACGGGCCAGCCGGTCCAATACCGCCTCACCTCAACCTGAGAGCGACATGTATGGCGACCTGCGGCGAAGTATTGGTCAAGCTCCTGGAAAGCTACGGCGTGGACCAGGTGTTTGGTATTCCTGGCGTCCACACCGTGGAGTTGTATCGCGGCCTGGCGCGCTCGAACATCCTCCACGTCACCCCGCGCCACGAACAGGGCGCGGGTTTTATGGCCGATGGCTATGCGCGCACCAGCGGCAAGCCCGGCGTGTGTTTGATCATCACCGGCCCCGGCATGACCAACATCACCACGGCCATGGGCCAGGCCTATGCCGACTCGATCCCGATGCTGGTGATCTCCAGCGTGCAGGCGCGCAGCCAGTTGGGCGGCGGGCGCGGCAAGTTGCATGAACTGCCGAACCAAAGCGCGCTGGTCGCCGGCGTGGCGGCGTTCTCCCACACCGTGATGTCGGCAGCAGAATTGCCCGGCGTGCTGGCGCGGGCGTTTGCACTGTTCCAGGCAGGGCGCCCGCGCCCGGTACACATCGAAATCCCGCTGGATGTGCTGGTGGAAAACGCCGATACGTTGCTCGGCACCTCCCCCATCAGCGTGGCGCGTGCCGGAGCGGCGCCAGTGGCGGTCGCACAGATGAGCCAACGGCTCGCCGCCGCCCAACGCCCGCTGATCCTGGCCGGCGGCGGCGCCATCGAGGCCGCCGCGGCGTTGACCCGCCTGGCCGAAACCCTCGGCGCCCCCGTGGCGCTGACCATCAACGCCAAAGGCCTGCTGCCCGCGGCCCACCCGCTGCTGATCGGCTCGACCCAGTCCCTGCTCGCCACCCGCGCCCTGGTCGCTGAAGCCGATGTGGTGCTGGCGATCGGCACAGAGCTGGCGGAGACCGACTACGACGTGACCTTCGCCGGCGGTTTCGAGATTCCCGGCGCACTGCTGCGCATCGATATCGACCCCGACCAGACCGTGCGCAATTACCCGCCCGAGCTGGCCTTGGTGGCCGACGCGCAGATCGCCGCCGACGCCTTGCTCGCCGAACTCCAGCGCCAACCGCTGGCACCTCGCCACAGTGCCTGGGGCGCCCAGCGCGTCGCCCGCCTGTGGGCCGAATTGACGCCGACCTGGGACGCCGCCACCCGCGCGCAAACCCGCATGCTCCACACCGTGCTGGAGGAACTGCCCGGCGCGGTGCTGGTGGGCGACTCCACACAGCCGGTGTACAGCGGCAACCTGACCCTGAACCTTGACCACCCGCGCCGCTGGTTCAACGCGTCCACCGGCTACGGCACCCTGGGTTATGCCCTGCCCGCGGCCATCGGTGCCTGGTTGGGGCGTGGCGATGGCCAGCCGGTGGTGTGCCTGATCGGCGACGGCGGGCTGCAATTCACCCTGCCGGAACTGGCCAGCGCCGTGGAGGCGCGCACGCCGATCATCGTGCTGCTGTGGAATAACCAGGGCTACGAGGAGATCAAGAAGTACATGGTCAACCGGGCCATCGAACCGGTCGGCGTCGACATTTACACGCCGGACTTCATCGGCGTGGCCACGGCCCTCGGTTGCGCCGCCGAACGCATCCAGGGCCAGGACGCACTGCGCGTGGCCTTGCGTGCCGCCGCGGATCGCCAGGGGCCGACGCTGATTGAAATCGACCAGGAACGTTGGATGCAGGAGGTAGCGGTATGAGTACGGTCGTAAACGGTGTGTATATCAATGGTGCGTGGCGTGCGGGCCATGACGTGTTGGACGTGATCAACCCGGCCACCGAGGAAATACTCGCCCAGGTCAGCGTCGGCGATGCCCGCGCCGTGTCCCAGGCGGTCGACGCCGCCAGCGCGGCGTGTGTCGGCTGGTCGCAGAGCACCGGCCGCGAGCGCGGCGCCCTGCTGCGCAAAGTGGCTCAAGGCGTGAGCGAGCAGCGCGAGCCGTTGATGCGTGTACAGTCGCGCAACAGCGGCAAACCGTTGTTCGAAGCGGGAATCGATGTGGACGACGTCATCGCCACCTTCGAGTACTACGCCGGTCTCGCCGAGGCGCTGGACGCCGAGCAAGACCGCGCGGTGGCGCTGCCCACTGATGCCTTCAGCGCCCGCCTGCGCCGCGAACCCTGCGGCGTGGTGGGGCTGATCGTGCCGTGGAATTTCCCCATGGTCACCACCGCCTGGAAACTCGCCCCGGCGCTGGCCGCCGGCTGTTGCGTGGTGCTCAAACCGTCGGAAGTGACGCCGCTGGCGGAGTTGCAACTGGCGCAGATCATCGCCGCGGCCGGCTTCCCGGCGGGGGTGTTCAACCTGGTCTGCGGCACCGGCTTGGCCGTGGGCGCCCCGCTGGCGGCGGACCCTCGCGTGGCGAAGATTTCCTTCACCGGCAGCAATGCGGTGGGCGTGCAGGTAATGCAACGCGCCGCCGAAACCGTCAAGGGCGTGAGCCTGGAACTGGGGGGCAAATCCTCGCTGCTGGTGCTGGAAGATGCCGACCTCGACCTGGCGCTTGAGCTGGCCTGTGGAGGTGGCTTTTTCAACGCCGGGCAGATGTGTTCAGCGACCAGTCGTGTGCTGGTGGCTGACAGTCTCGCGGATGAATTCCTACAGCGTTTAACTGCGCGGGCTGAAGGGATTCGCGTCGCCGACCCATTTGCCGACGACGTGGAAATGGGCGCGTTGATCAACCGCGCCCAGTACCAACGGGTGTTGGCGCATATCCAGCGCGGCGTGCAGGACGGTGCCCGCTTGCTGTGCGGCGGTGAGCGCCCGGCGCACTTGGCGAAGGGTTATTTCATTCGCCCCACGCTGTTCACCGACGTGCCGCTGGACAGCGCGTTGTGGCGGCAAGAAATCTTCGGCCCGGTGCTGTGTGTACGACGCTTTACCACGGAGGCCGAGGCCATCGCCCTGGCCAACGACAGCGATTTCGGCCTGGTGGCCAGCGTGGTCAGCCGCAACGACGAAACCGCCGAACGCGTGGCCAATGCCTTGCAGGCCGGCATGGTGTGGATCAACGCGCCGCAGGTGATCTTCCCGCAAACGGCGTGGGGCGGTTACAAGCAGAGCAGCATCGGCCGCGAACTGGGCCCTTGGGGGCTGGCGACGTTTCAGGAGATCAAGCATGTAATCCGGTCTAACTGACGACGCAGCCTCCCGATGGAATGTGGACCAATGTGCGGTATTTCAGTTAACTGCATTTTTTAGATAGCCCCTGCGACTTTCTCATTTGCCCCACTACCCCGCCCGTGGCCTGATTCGCCCTTGTTCACTCAAGGCAGGCCCATGGAAAACGTTCACGCAAAACCCACCACCGCCGTATGGCTGATGATCAGCGTCGTGCTGGTCGCGCTTAACCTGCGCCCGTCGATGGCGGCCGTAGGGCCGTTGTTAGCGTCGATTCGCGGCGAGGTGCCGTTGAGTTTCAGCAGCGCGGCGCTGCTGACCATGTTGCCGGTCATGGCCATGGGCCTGGCGATGTTTTTCGGCATGGGCCTGGCCAAGCGCTTCGGCGAACATCGCAGCATTGCGGTGTCGCTGCTGGTGATCGGCGTGGCGACGCTGTCGCGGTTGTTCCTCGATTCGGCGCTGGAGTTGATCGTCAGCGCCATCGCTGCGGGGGTCGGCATCGCGATGATCCAGGCGGTGATGCCGGCGCTGATCAAGTCGCGCTTCAGCGCTGACGTTTCATTGTTCATGGGCTTGTACGTCACGGCGATCATGGGCGGCGCGGCGCTGGCGGCGTCGTTCTCCCCGTTCGTGCTGGTGCAGACTGGTAGCTGGCGCATCGGCCTGGCGATCTGGGCGGGGCTGGCCGTGCTCGCCCTGGTGTGCTGGTCCGCCCAGCGTGCGGCGCTGCCGGTTCTGCCCCAAGTAGGTTCTGACAAGCAGGAAGGATTTTTCGGCAACGGCCGCGCCTGGTTGCTGGCGATCTTTTTTGGCCTCGGTACAGCCTCCTACACCTGCGTATTGGCGTGGCTGGCGCCGTACTACGTAGAACAAGGCTGGAGCGAACAGCATGCCGGTTTGCTCCTGGGTTTCCTCACCGCGATGGAAGTCATCTCGGGCCTGGTCACCCCCGCCCTCGCCAACCGCCGCCGGGATAAACGCGGAGTGTTGGCCGTGTTGTTGGTGCTGATCATCCTCGGGTTCTGCGGCCTGATCCTCGCGCCCCAACACCTGAGCCTGCTGTGGCCCTGCCTGCTCGGCCTGGGCATCGGCGGCCTGTTCCCGATGAGTTTGATCCTGTCCCTCGACCACCTCGACCACCCGCGCCGCGCCGGTAGCCTGACGGCGTTCGTGCAAGGCATCGGTTACCTGATTGCCGGCCTGTCGCCGCTGATCGCCGGGATGATCCGCGATCAATTGGGCAGTTTCGAATGGGCATGGTGGTCGCTGGCGGCGGTGATCGGGGTGATGCTGCTGATCGTCACGCGCTTCAATCCGAAGCATTACGCAGACCACATCCGCTGACGTCGTGTTGCAAACACTTTTTGTCCCACGCACAACACTGAAATACCCTACAGAGCTTTCTATTGGCACTCCCGTTCCGTTAAGCTTTTGCCCTTGTCGCGCGCTGCCACAGTGCCAAGGCTTACCGGATGGAATGGATGCTAAACAGTAACTTGCTCAGAAAGCTCGATATGCAGGATTTGATGGTGTTTATCGCCGTCTACGACCAGAGCAGCGTTACCGAGGTGTCAGAAACGCTGTTCGTCAGCCAGTCGACCGTGAGCTACAGCTTGAAGAAGCTGCGCACCAGCTTCGAGGATGAGCTGTTCATCAACACGCGGGCGGGTATGCGTCCGACGTACAAGGCCAGCACCATGTACGGCCATGTGCAGAAAATCCTCGAAAGCATCAACCTGTGCCACGCCGGTGGCCAAGCCTTTGACCCCACCCAGAAAGCCGTGACCTTCAACGTGTGCGCCCCGGAGTATTTCGAGCAACTGATCCTGCCGCGCCTGTTGAAACACTTCGACCGCGCGAACCTGCCGGTGATCGTCAATGTGCGCAAGCTGGAAACCGAGATCCCTGCCGACGACCTGCGCGAAGGCCGCCTCGACCTGGTGATTTGCTTTGGCCCGCACTTTCACCGCGCGCATAAAGACTTCAAGACCCAGATGTTGCTGGAAGATGATCTGGTGTGTGTCTTCGACAAGCGTGCGGCGCCCCGCGAGGCGGCGTTCAGCCTGCAGTCGTTCGTCGAGCGGCGCCACGTGTTTCCCACGCCGTGGACCTCCGACACCAACATGGTCGACGGCTGGCTGGCGCGTCAGGCCCACAAGCGCCAGGTGGTCGCACGGGCCAACAGCTATGGCGCGGCGTTGAAGATGATCACCGGCACCGACTTCATCGTGACCCTGCCCCGCCGCGTCCACAAACTGCTGGCCCCGGCGTCGGTGTTCGGCCACTGCGAGGCGCCCCACGGGTTGCCGGGGTTCACCCTGGATATGCAGTGGAACGAAACCAGTGAACAGGACAGCGCCAATACCTGGTTCAGGGAGCAGGTGGTCAAAGTCTGCGCTGAACAGGGATTACTCTGACCTTACGCATCGACGGTTGTGGTGGATGGAAGCGCTTAGCCGATCGCGACCTTACTGTAGGAATCGCGATCGATATCCAGCAATTCGACACTCAGTTGCACCTGCACACCTTCCGGCCATGGCCCAAGTTCCTGCACCACGGCCAGCAGGCTTTCCGACAGCTGCTTCTTGACCTGCGCCGAGCGTCCACTGAGCAACGCCAGGCGCACGGCGACAAAACCCCGCGGGTTCATGCCGGTGCCCACGCGAAAACTCTCGACCTTGAGTGAACGGCTCTTGATATCCAGCTCGGCGCCAAACTGACCGGAGGCCACCAATGCATGGTTCAGACGCAACAGGGCCTTGTCGGTGTCCAGTTGCGTCAGGTTGGCGGTGTATTCCAGGTGCAGGTGTGGCATGGGAGTCTCCGAAGTATCGATAGGAAGATTCCTAGATATACCACGGATAAAAGCATCAGACCTTTTTCGCCAGCCCGCGGTCGCTCATGAACGCCTCCAGCCGCGAACGCACCCAGCGCTCGGCCGGATCGGTGTCCACATGGCTGAGCCAGACCATGGACAGATCCAGGGTCGGCGTCTCGAATGGGTAGGGCTCACAAAACAGATTGCCCGACAGCGTCATGGCTTCGGCGGTGTAGTCCGGCAGGCTGGCGATCAGGTCGGTGCCGGCCAGCAGCGCCGGCAGCGCGCTGTATTGCGGCACCGACAGCACCACATGGCGCTTGCGCCCGATTTCCGCCAGCCACTCATCGGCAAACCCGGATACGTTGGCGGTGTGGGACACCAGCACATGGGGCCGCGCACAATATTCATCGAGGGTCAGCGGCCGGTCGGACGCGTCGGCGCGCAGCAAGCGCGGGTGGATATGGCGCAGCAACTTGCGCTTGGCATTCGCCGGCAGGCCACGGGTCTGGGTGATGCCGACGGTGATATCACCGGATGCCAGCAGATCGGGAATCCGCCAGTAATCCACATGCTGCACCACGAACACCACCATCGGCGCTTCCTGGCGCAAGGCGCGCAACAACGGCGGCAACAGGCCGAACTCGACGTCATCGGACAGGCCGATCCGGAAGGTCATGGTGCTGACGGACGGGTCGAAATCGTGGGTCAGGCTCAGGGCCGATGAAAGAGAGTCCAGGGCCGGCGACAGGTGCCGGATGATTTCCTCGGCCCGCGCGGTAGGCTCCATGCGGTGGCCGACGCGAATGAACAGCGGATCGTTGAACAAGGTGCGTAACCGGTTGAGCGCCGAACTGATGGTCGGCTGGCCGAGAAACAATTTCTCCGCCACCCGCGTCACATTGCGCTCGAGCATCAGTGCCTCGAAGACCACCATCAGGTTGATGTCGGCCTTGCGTAATTCATTGCGATTCATCGGCACCTGCCCTTTCCCCACGACAAGCCGCAGTTTAGAAAGCCCGAGGGGCTGCGTCTATGCGCGCACTGTTCATTGGGCGGCTTTACGACTATATATTCAGCTCTTCACGGTCGCAGGAACACTATCGTGCTGGTTATTCTCGCCGCGGCCTTCCTCCTGGCCGGGTTCTGCATCTGGGTCATCCAGTTTATCGCGCACCCCACCGCCCGCACGTTGCTGCGGGTATTCGTCGGCCTGTGCCTGGCGGCGGTGGTGGCGTACCTGGTCTTGGCGTCGGGTTATCCTATTTCGTTGCTGGTCTCATAACGACCCGAGGGGCCGGCGCCTGTTCCTGGCCCTGGCGCAAACGCAGCGCGGCCAACGCCGCGACCACCAGCACCACGGCAATCACCTTCAGGCCATTCATCGCGTTGCCGGTACTCATCTCAATCATGCCCATCACCGACGGCCCGACAAACCCGCCCAACAGCCCGCAGGCATTGACGAAACCCAGCCCGCCCGCCAAGGCGACGCCCTTGAGACGCGAGGCCGGGTAGAGGAACACAATCGACTGCACCACAAAAAACATCACTGCCGACAGACAAAAGCCCAGCAGGCTGAACACCGGCCCCGACACCGACGCGATGCCCAACCCCAGCGCCATGGTCAGCAACCCGGTGATCAACAGGCGCCGCGCGCGGGTGGGTGTGGTCGCAAAACGCGGCAGCCACACTGCACCCAAGGCGGCGGCGATCCAGGGCAGCGAGGTCAGCAACCCCACGCTCATGGTGCTCAATTCACCGTATTTGCTGATGATGCTCGGCAGGAAAAAGATCACCGTGTAGACCGTGATCTGATGGCAAAAATACACAAAGATCGCCAGCAGGATCTGCGGGGTCAGCCAGTTTTTCAACGCGTGGCCGCCCTCCCCGGCGCCTTCCTCGGTTTCCTGGGCAATGCGCTGTTCGATACCCTGCGCTTCCGCCGCCGTCAGCCACGGCGCCTGGCTCGGGCGGTCCGGCAACTTGCGCCACACCACCCAGGCGAACGCCACCGCCGGCAAGCCTTCGAGCAGGAACATCCACTGCCAGCCATGCCAGCCAAGCAGCCCGTCCAGGCGCATCAACGCCGCGCCCACCGGGCCACCGATGATGTTGGCAAAGCACACACCGAGCAGGAAATAGCCGGTAGCCCGTGCGCGTTGTTCGCGGTTGAACCAGTAGGTCAGATAGAGCATGACCCCGGGAAACAGGCCCGCTTCAGCGATACCCAGCAGCAAGCGCAATACGTAAAACGAGGTCTCGCCCTGCACAAACGCCATGGCCGCCGAGATCAGGCCCCAAGTCACCATGATCCGCGCGATCCAGAAGCGCGCGCCGACTTTGTGCATGATCAGGTTGCTGGGGATTTCCGACAGTGCATACGTGAGGAAGAACAAGCCCGCGCCCAGCCCGTAGGCCGCGGCGGAGATGCCCAGGTCGACGTCCAGGTGGTGCTTGGCCAGGGCGATGTTGGTGCGGTCCAGAAAGCTCAGGATGTAGGCGATGATCAACAAGGGCATCAACTTGGCGAACATCAATTTGTTCAGCACCTGCGGTTCGCGGGCCTGGGTGGCGGTAGTCATCGGGCAGTTCCTCCTGGCGCCCCGCCAGCGCGGCTGGGGGGCGCATCAATGTTGTTCTAGGGTTCGAGTTGCACAACCAACGCCTGCGGGCGATGGGAAAACAGTTGCAGCAGCGCGCCGCCCAGGGCGCAGCCGGCCATCACGAAAAAGCACACGGTGTAGCCATGCAGCGTGGTCCAGCCGCCGCCCATCGCGATCAGGCTGCCCATCAACACCGGCGCCAGGCCGCCGCCGATGAACATCGCGGTGGTGATGATGCCGTTGGCCGTGGAGGTGGCCGACGGCTCGGCCGAGTCGCAGGCCACCGCGTAGTAGATCGGCCAGACCGCATTGGCGACCAGACCGAACAGCAACTGCACGACGATGATCAGGGTCAGGGTGCTGGCGAAGTAGAACGCGCCGACACTGGCGGCCATCCACAGCCCGCAGATGATCAGGGTGGTACGGCGGCCGATGATGTCCGACAACGACGGCCACACCAGTTGCCCGAGAATCCCGGTCAGGGTGAACACCACGCTCATCCCCGCCGACTGCGCCAGCGACAGCCCGACGATGTTGTAGAGGTAGGCCGGCAACACGATATTCACGCCCATGTACACCACCTGCGTGAGCAGGGTGTTCCCCGCCGTCAGCGCGATATTGCGGTTGCGCAGGGTGGCGACAAAGGTGCGCCAGGCGTCGCCCTTGATCTGGCTGGCCGGGGCATTGTCCGGTGGCGTCATGCCTTGGGCGGCGATGTCGACGTACAGCGCGGTGATACGTTCGGCCGTGGAATACCGCGCCCAGAAGATCATCAGCGGCAAGGCCACCACGAAGGCGAAGAAGAACACGTAGCGCCAGTTGTCCTCGCCGAAGGTGCTGATCACAAAGCTGGCGACGATGCCGCTGAGCATCGCGCCGATCGGGTAACCGGTGTGGTGCGCGCCGAGGGCAAAACCGCGGCGTTCCACCGGCCACCATTCGGCGGTGTTGCTCACGCCCACCGGTTCGCCCCAGCCCGCGCCGAGGTTGACCCCGACACGCAGGGCGATAAACGTCGCGAGGTTGCCGCTCAACGCCTTGAACCCGGACAGAAACGAGATCGCCGTGTAGCCCAGCACCAACGGCACCTGGAACCGCGCGCGCTTCCAGCCGCCGCCGTAGCGGTCGCTCCACATCGAACCCGGGATATCCAACAGGGCCAGGGCGAGCATGATCACCGTGGCCACGGTGCCCCACTGATCGGCGGACAAATCGAAATGCTTGGAGATGGTCGGCCCCAGGCGCAACACGATCTCACGGTCGTAGGCGTTGAGAATCCAGATCATCCAGCAAACCAGCAGCGACACCCAGGAATGCCGGTGAATGCTGCGCAGCGACGCTTTTTTTAAAGTTGCCATGGGCCTCTCCAGGCGCGCGAGGGCGCGCACTGACACAAGGTTGCGAAGGAATGTTGCTGATCGAACACACGCGCTAGCTGGCGAACCGTCGCTCGGCTATTCCTTGCACGCCCAACCCGGTAATGGCGAACAGCGCGCCGCGCTGCTGGCCGTCGTGCGGAAAACGCGGCAGCGGCGGCTTGGCCATGGAGGTCACAAACAGGGTGTCGAGGTTCGGCCCGCCGAAGGTCAGGCTGGTGACCTTCTTCACCGGCATTTGGATGACCCGGTCGACGTGGCCATCGGGGGTGTAACGCACCAGCTTCCCGGCATAGACCAGGGCCTGCCACAGGCAACCTTCGGCGTCCACGGTGCAACCGTCCGCGGCGCCGCCACCCGAGGTGTCGACCTTGGCGAAGGTGCGCCGGTTGCTGACATTGCCGCTGGCGAGGTCGTAGTCATAGGCCCAGATCTCGCCCGACCAGGTGTCGCAAAAGTACAAGGTGTCCCCGGATGGGCTCCAGCACGGGCCATTGGAAACGATGATGCCTTCGTCCAGGGTGTGCAGGCGCAGGTCCGGGTCCAGGCGGTAGAGTCTGGCGCTGGCGCGGTCTTCCTGGGTGTCCATGGAACCGAAGACAAAGCGGCCCTGGCGGTCGACCTTGCCGTCGTTGAGACGGTTGTTCGGCAGGTGCGGTTCAGGGTCTTCGATCAGCGCCAGTTCGCCACTGGTCAGGTCCAGAGTGTGTACGCCATTCTGCAGGGCGACGATGGCCGCCGCGCCGTTGTGGCGCAGGGCCATGGAGCCGATTTTCTGGCCCACGTCCCAGGCACGCAGTTCGCGGCCGTCGTCGGTGCAACGCAGGATGCGGCCGTCGGCGCTGTCGATCCAATACAGCCGCTGTTGTTCGACGTCCCACACCGGGCCTTCGCCCAGGGTGGTCTTGACGTCCACAAGCACTTCGATACGCATGGTGTGATCCCCTTATTGTTGTTGTGCGGGATTCGGGCCGCGCCAGCACGCGGCCGTGTCGTCGGTTAGAAATTGACCTGGTCGCGCCCCTTGAGCCCGAGGATGTCCCGCGCTTCATCCGGCGTGGCGACGCGATGGCCGAGGGCTTCGATCACGCTGCGAATGCGCCGTACCTGATCGGCGTTCGAAGCGGCCAATTTGCCCGGCCCGTCCCACAACGAATCTTCCAGGCCGACCCGGGCATGGCTGCCCATGGACAGGCCCATGGTCGCCAGCGGAATTTGCCCACGCCCGGCACCGAGGATCGACCACACATAATCGTCGCCAAACAGGCGATCGGCGGTACGACGCATGTGTGCCAGGTCTTCCGGGTGCCCGCCGATGCCGCCGCGCAGGCCGAACACCGATTGGATGAACAGCGGCGGCTTGAGCAGGCCACGTTCCAGGAAGTGCGCGGCGGTGTAGAGGTGGCCGATGTCGTAGCACTCGATCTCAAAACGGGTGCGGTTCTCGGCGCAGGAATTGAGGATGTGGGCAATGTCGCGGAAGGTGTTGCGAAAGATCCGATCGTCACTCTCTTCCAGGTATGGACGCTCCCAGTCGTGCTTGAACTCGGTAAAGCGGTTGAGCATTTCGTACAGGCCGAAGTTCATCGAGCCCATGTTCAGCGAGGCCAATTCCGGCTTGAACTGCATCACCGGCTGTA
The DNA here is from genome assembly GCF_003058185.1 of Pseudomonas sp. GV105. NCBI lineage: Bacteria > Pseudomonadati > Pseudomonadota > Gammaproteobacteria > Pseudomonadales > Pseudomonadaceae > Pseudomonas > Pseudomonas sp. GV105. The sequence goes on along the minus strand of NZ_QBUF01000002.1, from coordinate 94,869 downwards.
GGCGTTCTTCCACGCCCATGGTCGGCGCGCCACCGGTGGTGATGTTGATCACCACGTCGCTGGCGGCCTTGATCTGCGGCAGGAATTCGGCGAACAGCGCGGGGTCCTGGCTGGGGCGGCCGTCGTTGGGGTCACGGGCATGCAGGTGAACAATCGCCGCGCCGGCTTCGGCGGCGCCGATGGCGGCGGCGGCAATTTCCTCGGCGGTGATGGGCAAATGCGGCGACATCGACGGCGTATGGATGGCACCGGTCACGGCACAGGTAATGATCACAGGACGTTTTTTGGACATGACGATTCTCCGACTTTTATTCTTATGAAAAAAATCCTGGGTACAGCTCGAGGTTCTTCCTTGGCGACTGGCGCCGCGTCCTACAGGTACTCGACGTTACCGTCGACACTGATCGCCTGGCCGGTCACGTTGCGGGCGGCGGGCGAACAGAGGAACAGCGCCATGGCCGCGACGTCTTCGGCGGTGACCATGCGTTTGAGGGAAATTTTGTTGAGGTATTCCTGGCGCATCTCGGGTTCGGGTACTCCGACCTGCTCGGCACGGGCGCGAATCACCGCGTCCATGCGCGGGCCTTCGACGATGCCGGGCAGCAAGGCATTGACGCGAATGTCACTCTCGCCCAACTCCGAGGCCAGGGATTTCATCAGGCCGACAATCGCCCACTTCGTCGCCGCATACGGCGTGCGCCACGCGTAGCCCAGACGCCCGGCCACCGAGGCGATATGCAACAGATGGCCGTGGGACGATTGCTTGAGCATCGGCACCGCATGGTGGGCAAAACGGTATTGCGCAGTCAGGTTGATGTTGATAGTGGCTTGCCATTCGGCGTCGCTGATCGCGTCGATACCGCCCGTGGGGCCGGCGATGCCGGCATTGTTGACCAACACGTCGAGGCCGCCGAAATGCTCGCGCTGCACCTCGAACACCGCCGCGATCTGCGCGGCATCACTGACATCGGCGCGGGTGGCGACGCTGCCTGGGTATTTGTCGCGAAACGCCGCCAGGGCCGGTTCGCTGACATCACACACATGCACCTGGGCACCGGCTTCCAGGTACGCCGCGGCCAACACTTCACCGATGCCGGCAGCCCCGCCGGAAATCAATACACGTAACCCAGGATAGGGCTGTAGCCGCTGTAGGACACTCATGCACGTTTACCTCCTGAAGCAGACGACCGCGAACGGTCGTTCTTGACGAGCAGGCGCGCCAGGGAATCGGCGGCCTGCATGATGTCATCGGTCACCGCCGCCCGTGCGCCAGCGCCGTCGCGGGCGGCCAGGGCTTCGACGATGCGCGTATGCGCCTCCATCGAGCGTTGCAGGTGAGCTTTATCGGGGGCGACCAGGGCAAAGCACGGCCCCATGTGCAGCCAGAAATTCTCCACGGCGGCCATGGTCAGCTCGGCCTGGGCCACTGCGTAAATCCGGCGGTGGAAGGCGAAGTTGGTCCACAGGTAGCGCGACACATCGACTTCGTCGGCGGCGTGCTGCATTTGCTGGCACAGGTCGGTGATTTCGTCGAGGTCGGTTTTTTTCAGGAGCAATACCGCCTTCTCGGCCAGCAAGCCTTCCAGAGCAACCCGCGCATCGCGGATTTCGCGCAGGCGCTCGACCGTCATCATGCGGACCCGCAGACGCGAGGTTTCGGTGACTTCAAAGGCGTTTTCGGCGCTGAGGCGTTGCAGGGCTTCGCGCACCGGCATCGGGCTGGAGCCGAGCGCTTCGGCCAGGCCACGGATGGTGAGTTTCTGGCCGGGTTGGAAACGGCCACTCATCAACGCTTCGCGGATCTGGCGGTAGACCTGGTCTTGCAAGGTATCGCGGGACACCTGGCGCAGGGTGGGCAGGAGGAGCGGACCATCTGTCATGAGGCAAACCTGTGTTGTGGTTCTTATGCCTCCAATATGTGATCACAAATCAAATATGTCAAATAGTTTGCCTATTCCCGAGAAACGCCCGTTGCACATGTGGGAGCGGGCATGCCCGCCCCCACCGATCACGCATCAGGGTTTCAGCGGAATTTCCTGATCCCGCTCCGAAAGCTCCGTGCCGTCGTCGGGATGCTTCCAGGTCTGCGGCTTTTCTTCCTCCAATTGCTGCTTGCGTCGCTCCTGCTTCCGTTCGTCCCGCTGTTTCTGTTCGTCAGTCATAGGCACCCCCGACCGTAAGAATTAGTTACGCCTGCAAGCATAGAACAAGGACGCCGCCGTGGGCCTGCACTGACCACTGATAATCAAAACGCATCAATAGATCAAAAATATTCACTTATCATTTCTAAATGTGTCAGCCACTATCCTTGGCCTTAAGCGAAACAAGCACTTTAAAAAGAACGCTGGAGACACAAAAGCATGACTAGCCCTACCCGCCCTGACTCTGCCCGTTCGAAAATTGGTGCGGTTTTCCGCGTTACTTCGGGCAACTTCCTCGAACAGTTCGACTTCTTCCTGTTCGGCTTCTACGCCACCTACATCGCTGCCGCGTTCTTCCCCGCCGCTAATGAGTTTGCGTCATTAATGATGACCTTTGCCGTGTTCGGCGCGGGCTTCCTGATGCGTCCGCTGGGTGCGGTCATCCTGGGTGCCTACATCGACGATGTGGGGCGGCGCAAAGGGTTGATCGTGACGCTGTCGATCATGGCCAGCGGTACGCTGCTTATCGTGCTGGTGCCGGGTTATCACACCATTGGCCTGTGGGCTCCGGCGCTGGTGTTGCTCGGCCGTCTGCTGCAAGGCTTCTCGGCCGGTGCGGAACTGGGCGGGGTGTCGGTGTACCTCGCTGAAATGGCCACCCCCGGCCGCAAAGGTTTCTACACCAGCTGGCAGTCGGGCAGCCAACAGATCTCCATCGTGGTCGCCGCTGCGCTGGGCTATGGCCTGAACGTGTGGATGCAACCGTCGGTCGTGGCCGACTGGGGCTGGCGCATTCCGTTCGCCGTCGGTTGCGTGATCATTCCGTTCATCTTTGTGCTGCGGCGCAACCTTGAGGAAACCGAAGAGTTCGCCAACCGCAAACATCGCCCGAGCATGCGTGAAGTGCTGGCGACCCTGGCGAAAAACTGGTCCGTGGTCATCGGCGGCATGTTGATGGTGGCCATGACCACCACCGCGTTCTACCTGATCACCGTGTACGCGCCGACCTTCGGCAAGACCGTGCTGCAACTGACCACGTCCGATGCGTTGCTGGTGACCCTGTTGGTGGCGATCTCGAACTTTGTCTGGCTGCCCATCGGCGGCAGCCTGAGCGACCGCTTCGGGCGCAAACCGGTGCTGGTCGCGATGACCGCGCTGACGGTGCTCACGGCTTATCCGGCGTTGTCCTACGTGGTAAACGCTGCGAGCTTTGCGCATATGCTGGAAACCCTGCTGTGGTTCTCCTTCCTGTACGGCATGTACAACGGCGCGATGATCCCGGCGCTGACCGAAATCATGCCGGTGGAAGTGCGCGTGGCGGGCTTCTCCCTGGCCTATAGCCTGGCGACTGCGGTCTTCGGCGGTTTCACTCCGGCGATCTCCACCTGGTTCATTCACGTCACCGACGACAAAGCCTCGCCGGCCTACTGGTTGATGTTCGCCGCCCTGTGCGCCCTGTGCTCGACCCTCGCGCTGTATCACCGTGCCAATACCCGCGGGCAGGTCATGCAAGAGGCGGCGCAATGAAAGCGCTGTCGAAAACCCTGACGGCCCTGGCCCTCGGTGCCCTGGCACTGACGGCCCAGGCCGAACAACTCAAGGTGATGACCTCCGGTGGCTTCACCGCTGCCTACAAGCTGCTGGGCCCGCAATACGCCCAGCGCAGCGGCGACACCCTCGACACCGTCCTCGGCCCGTCCATGGGCAAGGCGCCGGAAGCGATTCCCAACCGCCTGGCCCGTGGCGAACACGCGGATGTGGTGATCATGGTCGGCTACGCCCTGGATGAGCTGATCAAACAGGGCAAGGTCGACAAAGCGTCCCGCGTGGAACTGGCGGATTCGCGAATCGGCCTGGTGGTGAAAGCCGACGCGGCCAAACCGGCCATCGGCACCGATGCCGAACTCAAAGCGGTGTTGCTCAAGGCCAAGTCCGTGGCGTATTCGGACAGCGCCAGCGGCGTGTATGTCGAGAAGGAACTGTTCAAGAAACTCGGCATGCCGGCCAAGGGCACCATGATCGAACGCATCCCCGTGGCCGAACAGGTCGCCAAGGGTGACTACGAGGTGGGCTTGCAGCAGGTGGCGGAACTGTTACCGGTGCCGGGGGTGACTTACGTCGGCAAGATCCCTGAAGACGTGCAATCGGTGACGCGCTTCGCCGCGGGTATTCCGGTCAACGCCGAACACCCGGCGCAGGCCAGGGCGCTGCTGCACTACCTGGCCTCGCCCGAGGCGCAAGCGGTGGTGCAATCCACCGGCCTGGACTCGGTGTCACGCTGACCGAAACGGCAGCTCCCGCACCAACCGCTCCAACTCCAGCGCCGCTGGTGGCAACGTCCGCCCGCGGCGCTTGATCAAGCCCACATTGCGCATCACCTGCGGTTCCACCAGCGGCACACTCAGCAGGATCGGGTGTTCAGTGCCCGGCATGGCAATCGACGGCACCATCGCCACACCCAGCCCCGCCTCGACCAAGCCGATCATGGTGGTCACGTGGTGCGTCTCGCAGATACTCGGCTTTTTCACCCGCACGCCGCGCAGGGCCTGGTCCAGCAGAAAACGGTTGCCCGAGGTTTTGTCCACCGTGATGTAGTCATGCTCGTAGGCCTCGGCCCAGCTCACGCTGGCGCGCTCGGCCAGCGGGTGATCGCGGCGGCAGGCCAGCACATAACGCTCCTGAAACAGCAACTCGAACTCCACCTCATCGGCCAGGCTGCCGCTGAAACTCACGCCGAAATCCGCCTCGCCGCTTTCCACCGCATTGCACACCTCGCCGGCACTGGCATCCAGCACCCGCAGGCGAATCTTGGGGTAGAGCTTGTGGAATGCCGAGATCACGTGAGGCATGAAGTAATACGCGGTGGACGGCACACACGCGATGGTCACATCGCCCATCCGCGTGGAGGCGACGTTGCTGATGCCCATCAGCGCGATGTCGAGGTCATCGAGGATACGCTCGACCTGCGGCAGGAAGGCGCGCCCGACCATGGTCAGGCTGACGCGGCGCGTGGTGCGCTCGAACAGCTTCACGTCGAGGGCGGTTTCGAGCTTTTCGATGCGCCGGCTGAGCGCTGGCTGCGAGATCCGGATGGCATCGGCGGCGCCGCGAAAACTACCCTTGTCTACTACGGCGCGAAAGGCTTGGAGGTCGTTGAGGTCGAAGTTGATGATCACGGTAGGAAGCCAGTGGGAATCGGGATGGAGGGCATTATCGTATGGCAGGTGACGGGGCGCCATGTGCGTAAGGACCGGCGCCCGGATACGCCAGGTTGTCAGTATGAAACTGCGCAGTATGGCGCGTTTCGACGGCCTGCGAACCTGTCAGGAATGACAGTACCGCTGGTCTTGCGCAGTGTTGACGACGGGCTGGCGCGGGGCTTTTATTAAGCATGTCGCACTGCGTCGGTGCGCAGTAGGACATCAGGGTTTAGAGGATACGAACAATGAGCGACAGACAGAACGGCACGGTGAAGTGGTTCAACGATGAAAAAGGCTATGGGTTCATCACTCCGGACAGCGGGCCCGACCTGTTCGTACACTTCAGGGCGATTGAGGGCACTGGATTCAAATCATTGAAAGAAGGACAGAAAGTCAGCTTCGAAACGACAAAAGGGGAAAAAGGCATGCAGGCGGACAAAGTCCAATTGATCAGCTGATAAGCCTGCGACTCACCGCGTCACCCCGCCCACCCTGGGCCATGTATTGCACTGAAAATGGAGAACGGCCATGTCCAGAAAGACTCCACAGACTGCAATCTTCATCAGCAGCGAAACTGCCGCCCACGATGCACAGGACGTTTTCTTTCGCAGCAGCACCGCCCAGGGTGGTCAGGTGCTGCGCGAAGGGCAAACCGTCACCTACGAATTGGAACGGGGGCCGGGGGGCGAGTGGCAAGCGGTCAATATCAGGATCGTGGAAGAACCGACGCTGAATTAGCGCCATCCTGCGCGCCGCCACTCGCGGCGCACTTCACTACAGCTGAAAGCGTGCCACCGCCTCGTTCAGTGCGACCGCCAGTTGCGCCAGTTCCCGGCTCGCGCCGTTGATCTGCCCGGCGCCGGAAGACGATTGCGCCGACAAGTCGCGAATGTTGACGATGTTGCGATCGACTTCCTTGGCGACCTGGGCCTGCTCCTCGGCGGCGCTGGCGATGACCAGGTTGCGCTGGTGAATCTGGTCGATGGAATCGGTGATCTGGCTCAAGGCGCCGCCGGCGCCTTCCGCCAACGCCAGGGTGTCGGTGGCGCGTGCGGTGCTCGACTGCATCGAGGTCAGTGCGTGGTCGGAACCCGCGCGCATGGCGCTGACCATCTGGTCGATTTCCAGGGTCGATTGCTGGGTGCGGTGCGCCAGGGCGCGCACTTCGTCGGCCACGACCGCAAAACCGCGTCCGGACTCCCCGGCCCGCGCCGCTTCGATGGCGGCATTGAGGGCCAGCAGGTTGGTCTGCTCGGCGATGGAGCGAATCACGTCGAGTACCTTGCCGATATCCCGCGATTGCTCGGCGAGGTGTTGCACCAGGGTCGAGGTCTCGCCGATGTTGCTGCTCAGGGCTTGAATCGCGCTGACCGTTTCGCCCACGCGATGCTGGCCTTCGCGCGCCGTTTCATTGGACACCCGCGTGGACTCGGAGGTGGACACCGCGTTGCGCGCCACCTCGTCAGCTGCGGAAGTCATCTCATTGACGGCAGTGGCGGCCAGCTCGATTTCCGCGGTCTGCTTTTGCAGGCTGCGGCTGCTTTGATCGGTGATGCCGTTCAGGTCGGTAGCCGACGACGCCAACTGCCCGGCCGACTGGCGAATCAGCTGCAAGGTGCCGCGCAGGCTGGCTTGCATACTCTGCAGCGCCACGAGCAGGCGGGTCACTTCGTCGTCGCCGGTCACCGCCACCGTTTCGGTCAGGTCGCCACGGGCGACGTTTTCCGCAGCCCGCACCGCATGGCTCAGCGGGCCGACGATGCTGCGTGTCAGCAGCCAGGCCAGCGCCACGGTACTCAAGGCGGCCAGGAGCACAAAGCCGAAGACCATCGTGCGCGAACGGCCATACTGCGCCTCGGCCGCCTGCCCCTGTTGGTTGATCTGCGTGTTGTAGTAGTCGGCCAATGCGTTGAGCTGGGCACCGGAGCCATCGACCACGGTTTTCATATCCACCAACAGCAACTTATTGAGCTCAGCCCCCTGTTGCTGGTCGGCCAGCGCAAACGAGCGGGTCAGCCCTTGCTGGTATTGGCGCAACGAGACCTGGAACTGCTCATACAACGCGCGCACTTCGGCGCTGTCGATCACGGCCTCGAGGTCGGCCAGCTTTTTGCTCAGGTCCTGGCTGCGCGTGTCCATCTGGCTGCGGTATTGCGGGATGCTTGCCGGGTTCGGGTCCAGCGCCATGCGCAAAGAGATGGTCCGAATGCGCAACATGATCTCGCGGATATCCGAGACCAGACGCATTTTAGGCACCAGCCCACGCTCGACCTGGACCGCACTTTCACGAATGCTGGCCATGTTCGAGAGCGCAAAAAAACCGAGTACGGCCACCAGCAAAGCAATCAGGGCAAAACCCAGGCCCGCGCGACGGGCGATGGACAGGCTACGTAAGGACATTTTTCGAGGCTCTTTTATTAGTGATCAGATGTCATACAAGAGCATTTCGGCCGCCAGGATCAGGACTTTAGAGACGTCATCCATTTCCCCGCGTGCGCCTGCGATCAGTCATGCAGGATTACAGGGAGATTTGCGTATGCGGAAAAATCCCTGCACGGGAAAGAACCTGATCTCTCCATCTGAAACGAAAAAGCCTGCAGAACGCTCGGTTCAGCAGGCTTTTCGCTGCGGGCATCGGTTAACCGCCCTCAAGCGCACCCGCACGGGGTTGACGCTCGAACCGCGACTTCACACGCCTTGTCGAGCCATCGACTACTGACAAGTCCCACCTTTGTGGTGCGACCCCGTGCCCCCGACCGGATGCGTCCCCTTCGGACACGCCGCGGCAAAAAACGGGCTACACGCCAACACCACCAAAACCCCGACCAATAACAGCTTCTTCATACCATCCTCCGTGATCGTCACGACATATGATGGCACAAAGATATCACACCTCCACAAAACCGATACTCGGTTACTTCGCCCAAGCCTGCGGGCCGCTGAAGAACGCCTGCGCATTGCTGTCCAACGTCTCCAGGTGATACCCGCCCTCCTGCACGATCACACAGGGCAACCCCAGGCCGCGGATGTGCTCACCCAAGCGCGCAAACCCGTCCCGCGTCACCGCGACTTTGCTTTGCGGGTCCAGTTCGTAGATATCGAAGCCCAGGGAGAGCACCAGCACATCCGCAGAAAAGTCCTTCAGCGCCTTGAGGGCCAGTTCGAGCTGTTCAAAGAACACCGCCTCGCTGGCACCGTGGGGCATCGGCAGGTTGAGGTTGAAACCTTCGCCGGCCGCGTTGCCGCGCTCGTCGGCAAAACCGGCGACAGCCGGGTAGAAGTTGGTCGGGTCGCCGTGGATCGACACGTAGAGCACGTCGTCGCGGTCGTAGAAAATCTCCTGAATGCCTTGGCCGTGATGCATATCGGTATCCAGCACCGCGACGCGCTGGAAGCCTTCGAGCAACACCTGCGCCGCCACCGCGGCATTGTTGATGTAGCAGAAGCCGCCCGCCGCATCGAAGCGCGCGTGATGACCGGGGGGGCGACACAGCGCGTAGGCGGCGGGCGCGCCATCGAGGACGGCCTTGGCGGCAGCGACGGCGCTTTGGGCCGACCAATAGGCCGAGCGCCAGGTCCGTTCACCGACCGGGCAACTGCCATCCGCCAGGTAGCGTGCGGCTTGGGCGAGGATGCCGCGCAGGGCGTTGGGTTCACGCACGAAGATGTTGGACATGACTTCGTCGCCCCACTCTTCAGGGATTTCCTTCCAGCGCGGGTAAGCCTCCTGAAGGAAGGTCAGGTAGGGAGCACCGTGTACCGCCAGCAGCGGCTCAAGGCCGTGGTCCTCGGGTGACATAATCTCAAACCCCAGGGTTTGCGCGGCCCGCAGCAGGTTGCGGGCGCGCTCGGGGACTTCCTGCGGCGTTCGCATCTGACCACGGGAGTAGTAGCTGCGCGGATGATGCAGGAGTTGTTCGGGGTGGAAGAACGTTTGCATGGGAATCTCCTGAGTGAACACGCTGCCGGTGGGCGCTGGCTTGCCTGCGGCCCGGCAGGTCGTCTTCAGTCGTCCTGAATGAGGCGGTCAGTTGGCTTGGCCGGCACGTTTCAACACGGCGTTGAGTAAAACATCGGCGCCCTGGCGCACATCCTCGGGCAGTACGTCTTCGGCTTCGTTGTGGCTGAGGCCGCCGACGCAGGGGATGAAGATCATCGCCGTCGGGCAATAGCGTGCGAGGTGGATGGCATCGTGGCCGGCGCCGCTGACGATGGGCTGCTGGCTGTAACCCAAGGCGTCCACCGCCGCTTGCACGCAGGCCACGCATTCGGCATCGAACGGCGTCGCTGGGCTGATCCAGTGAGGGCTGATGGTGACGCTCAGGCCGCGCTTCTGCGCGATGGCCTGCAAGCGCGCCCTGACCTGCTGCTCCATCGCCTCAATGTCGGCGTCGCGGTGATGGCGCAGGTCGACGGTGAAGGTCAGCAAACCGGGAATGGTGTTGCGCGAAGACTTGGCAATGCTCAACTCGCCGACGGTGGTGAGGCCCTGGGGGGCGAAATCCATGGCGAGGCATTCCAGGGCCTGGATCATTTTCGCGGCGCCATACAGCGCGTCCTTGCGCAGCGGCATCGGTGTGGTGCCAGCATGCGCGGCCAGCCCTTCGACCCGCACATCGAGCCAGCGAATCGCCTGGCCGCCGCTGACCACGCCGATGCTCTTGGCGTGGTCCTCAAGGATCGGGCCTTGCTCGATATGGGCTTCGAAATACGCATCCACCGCCCCGCCCAGAGCACGCTTGCCGTGGCAGCCGAGCGTGCGCAAGGCGTCGGCCACGCTGATGCCGTCGGCATCGGTGGTGGCCAGGGCTTGGTCCAGCGCCAAGGTACCGGTGAACACGGCGGAGCCGAGCATGGCGGGGGTGAAACGGGCGCCCTCCTCGTTCGTCCATACCGCGATTTCCAGCGGCTTGCGGGTCTGGATGCCATGGTCGTCGAGGCTGCGCATCACCTCCAGGCCGGCCAGCACGCCGTAGACACCGTCGAAGCGGCCGCCTTCCGGCTGGGTGTCGAGGTGACTGCCGATCATCACCGGCGCGGCGTCCTTATCCGTACCGGCACGCCGGGCGAACAGGTTGCCGATGGCGTCCATGCTCAAGGTCAGCCCGGCGGCCTTGCACCAGTGGCTGAACAGCTCGCGACCGGCGTGGTCTTCGGCGCTCAACGCCAGGCGGCAACTGCCGCCGCGCGCGGTCGCGCCGACTTCGGCCATGGCCATCAGGCTGGCCCATAAACGCTCACCCTTAATCTTCAACATTGCACCCGCTCCATTAAACACCAGGGGCCATTTCCAGACGGTGGGCAGTGGCGTGGCGGCGCGACAAGGCCAATACGCTCACCAGCGAGACCGCCGCGATCAGGCTGTAAAACACTGCCATCGGCCACCATTGGCCTTGGTATTCGTGGGCCAGCCAGGTGCCGATCAACGGCGTCAGGCCACCGGCCAGCGCACCGCACACCTGATAGGCCAGGGAAATCGCGGTGTAGCGCACGCGGGTTTCAAACAGGCCGCTGACAAAGCCCGCGATCACCGCATAAAACGAGGCCATACACACCACCGCCAGGGCGATGCCGAGGATGATCAACGGCGCCTCACCGCTGCTGACCAGCACGAACATCGGGTAAGGCGACGCCATCGCCAGCACCGTCATCGCGCAGAGGAAACGCGTGGCGCCGACCTTCTCCGCGACCCAGGCCGCCAGGGGCTGTACGCAGAACTGGATGATGGCGACGACGAACAGGCACTCCAAAATCAACGAGCGCGGTAGGCCCAGTTGCTGAGTGCTGTAGGCGATCATGAAAGTGTTGGTGAAATACACGCCGGCGATGCCCAAGGTGTTGGCACCGATGCACAGCAGCAGCGGGCGCCAGGCGGTTTTCAGCACCTCGATCACCGGGGCCTGGTCCGGCTTGAGCGCCCGTGCCTTTTCGGCCAAGGCTTTGTCTTCGAGGAACTCAGGCGACTCGTTCACCCCCAGGCGAATCGCCAGGCCAACGATCAACAGCAAGGCGCTGGCCAGGAACGGCAGACGCCAGCCCCAACTGAGCAGGTCTTCTTCGGGCAAACGGGTCACCGCGCTGAACGCCAGCAGCGACAGAATCAGCCCCGCCGGGCTGCCCAACTGAGCAAAGGAGGCAAAGAAATTGCGGCGGCCCTTTGGCGCATGCTCGCCGGCCATCAACACCGCCCCGCCCCACTCGCCACCGACGGCGATGCCCTGCACGATGCGCAACAGCACCAGCAGGACCGGCGCCGCGACGCCGATCTGTGCGTAGCTCGGCAACAACCCGATGCACACCGTGACCACGCCCATCATGACCAGAGTGATCACCAGCGACTTCTTGCGGCCGATGCGATCGCCGATATGCCCGAACACAATGCCGCCCAACGGCCGCGCGAAAAAGCCTACGGCAAAGGTGCCGAACGCGGCCATGGTGCTGAACAATTTATCTTCGGAAGGGAAAAACAGCTGACCGAACACCAACGCGGCGGCGGTGGCGTAGATGTAAAAGTCGTACCACTCGATCATGGTGCCGATGAAAGCGGCGGCCGCAGCACGGCGAGGCTGGGGCGAAGCGGAAGGCTTCATGGGGTGGGCTCCTTTGGTTATTTTTTTGGCAGGAGAAAGGTCGAACGCATGCGCTCTGATGGCGCTTGTTGAGGGTGATTTATCGTCGCGGGGCTATGATTAGTCAATTTTCTATTTATTATTCCAATTATAAATCCTGCTTATTATTGAGCCGCGCCATGCCCGAAACCCGTCGCGATATTCACCCGTTGCTCAACGACCGCCTGGACTGGAACCTGCTGCGCACCTTCCGCGTCATTGGCCAGGAACTGAGCATCAGCCGCGCCGCCGCACGCCTGCACCTGACTCAGCCGGCCATCAGCCAGGCCCTCAAACGCCTGGAAGAACAACTCGACTGCCAACTCATCGCCCGCCGTGGCCCGCGCTTCGTACTGACCGAGGCCGGCGAACAGATCTTCGCCATCGCTGGCGAGATGTACGGCCAGGTCTCGCAGATGAGCAACGCCCTGCAAAAACCCGGCGATGAAGTGATCGGCAAAGTGCGCCTGCTGATGATCAGCCGCATCAACTCCAACACCTTCGATGAGTTCCTGGCCGACTTTCACCGCGAACACCCGCGGGTCGACCTGGAGGTCGAGGTAATGCGCAGCTCCGACATCGTCGCCGCGCTGCTCGAAAAAACCGCCACCCTGGGCCTGAGCCTCAACCGCCGGCCACAGCCGCGCCTGGAACAACATCTGTTCCTGCACCAGCGCTATGGTTTTTTCTGCGGCAAACACCACCCACTGTTCGGCCGCAGCGGCTTGGCCGAAGGGGACTTGCAGTCGGAAAACTTCGTCAGTTTTACCAGCGACCAGATCGGCGGGATGCTCTCGCCGTTGACCATATTCCGCGATCAGCAGGGGTTCAGCGGGCGGATCGTGGCGTCGTCATCCAGCCTGGAAGAAGTGCGCCGCCTGGTCATCGCCGGGTTTGGCCTGGGCTGCCTGCCGATTCATGTGGTGGCGGAGGATGTGCAGAACGGACTGCTCTGGCGATTACCGCCGGATGAGGGGATTGCGGATGTGGATATCCATGTGTTGTGGCATCGGGAGCAGAAGATGAGTCGCGCAGAAACGGTGTTTATCGACAGTCTGTTGACTCGTCTGGCGCAGTAGTCGAATGTATTCAGCGATTTATCAGACGGTTCTCTCAGGTGAACTCAATAGGGCCTTGGCTTGTTCATCCTGGACTTCGGCGAACTTTGTAGACTCTTTCCTCGTCAACTAAAGTTCAGCTCGTTGAAAACATTGTTTTTGCTTCGCCAATTAATGACACCTGTCACACCGGCCAGGCCAAACTTTAAAAAAGTTCATCAATACCAACGAACACATCTCTGATGCACTCATCTAGCAGCGGGAACAGAAATAACATTATACGTTCCTATACTTAATTAAGCTTAAACAACCACCTTCAAAAAATAATGAACCGTGCCTGACTCTACTCAGTATTCTGCGCCACCTATCAGATGAATTGAACCGAGCACTGCTATGGCTCTCGATTCTTCAGGATCCTTTTTGCGGCGCCAATAATTTCTTTCAGCGACGTTTCATCTGCTTGATAGGCAATGTCGCATAGGCAGTGGCGAAGGTTCGCGGCGGTTGGTTCAGCGTGATCCCGGCTCGTGAAAAAAGCATCCAGTCCCACGCCCAGGACGTCAGCGATTCGCTCCAACATCTCGATGCTAGGGGCGTATTCGCCCCTCTCGTAACGACTCACTGTCATCGACTCACACCCCAGTGCTTCGGCAAGGGCGGCCTGTGTCCATTTATTGTCTAGTCGTAAGTGCTTGATTCGCTTGCCTATACGTATAGTGGCACTTTGCTTCATCTGAAATATCACTTAAAATCAAATGCTTACACCTATTCACCTCCCCAGGAAGATCATAAAAAGGCTAGATTGCTATTATTTTCTAGCCAATTTCAGTATAGTCATTTTTTGACTATCTGAACGATGTTGAATTGCTAAGGAATTTTCCCATGGACGCCGAAAATTATGCCTGCCGGAAAATGCGATTGATTTTTGGTGCCTGCAGGTACCCGCGTTTGAGAAGCACCCAGCATTTATTTGTCGTTACAGGTCAAAAAACACCGCTCCTATTGCCTATGGTTGGGTAACTGGGGGGTAAACGTTCATGCTCACACCTTCCCACCTTCAACAACTGACACGACAAGGCATGATCGAACAGGCGTTACGCCAGGTCGATATCGAGCACGAATTCAGCCTGGTTTTTCAGCCGGTGATTGATTTGCGCAGCTGGCGCACCGTAGCGTTCGAAGCATTGGCACGCTGGAACAGCCCAGAGCTAGGTGACGTGCCTCCCGGCCAGTTCATTCCGATTGCCGAGCGGATCGGCCTGATAAATCGCCTGACCACTCACCTGCTCGGCAAGGCATTGCTGATTGCCTCTGATTGGCCCCGCCACATTTGCCTTTCTTTTAACTTGTCCGCGCACGACTGTGCGTCAGACGAAATCGCCGGACAAATAATCGAAATCATCAAGGCCAGTCATTTCGACGCCAGACGACTGGACCTGGAAATAACCGAAACAGCGATCATGCAGGATGTTGTTAAAGTGCAACATACTATTGACAGGTTCTGTCGGCTAGGTTGCGGAGTGGCCCTTGACGATTTCGGCACTGGATACTCCAGCCTTAGCCAACTACTTTCGCTGGCGCTCACTAAAATAAAAATAGATCGAACCTTTATTACTGGCATTGACGAAAACCCAACCAGCTACAAAATTGTAAAGTCTCTAGTTGCTTTGAGCAGTGACATGCAACTGGAATGTATAGCCGAGGGCGTGGAAACTCGCGAGGAATTGGAATCCTTGATTAGCCTGGGTTGTTTTTTTGTCCAAGGTTATTACTTTTCGCAGCCCATGCATCATTCGCACATAGATAATTGGCTCAAAGACAATTGAATGGTTCGTGGCATGTCAAAAATTCAATGTCGAGCGCTGACTGAAGTGCAGACCTTCGCAAGGTTTCTCTAATATCCAACCCGGTGCAAAGTGGCTAAACCTGGAAGCGTCCTTGCATTTTCTGGCCAACTGCAGCCCAGAGATCCAGGCAACGGATTCCTCAGGCACGGTGGCCTTGGTTTGCTCGGATAAACCGCCAGCCTTGCGCGCTTCGCTCATGGTCTCCTCGGCCTGTTTGCTGAAGGCGCCGGAGGCACACTCCAGCTCGGAGGAAACCTGTTTGAACTGGTCGCGGGTGGTGTCGGACATGGGTTATCCTCCCTGTAGGGTATAAACCTCTATCGCCGCAGACACAAAAAACTTAAGGACGAGTTAAAAATGCCTATTGCTTAATGGCTAAAAAGCCAATTAAACCTTCCATCAGAACTAAATCAAGGATGACTCTGTGTCACAGCAAAACTTCAACGACAACATCGTAAACTGGACATTTGAAAACTATGCAACACTGGTAAGCTTAGGTAGCGGTATCGCCATTTGCCTGTTAGCTTTGTACATTTATTCACGTTCAGGCTCACTAATACTCCTACGCGACTTAATGTGGCGCTTTTTCGGCGGCTCCACAAAATTTGAAACCGAAGACTACGAACAAGTACGAAAAAACCTCAGGGAAGTTGAATACTACCGATTCGAGTTCAACATACCCGCACAGAACTTGGCTGACACCAAACTCGCCGAAGAATGGATCAAGAAAAATGGCTTCTGCCATAGAGATGTTGCACGAGCAAGAAAATATATAGACTGGAAAAACTTTAACAGCCTAAAATTTAAAGAGACCCTGTTTTCGAAAAAAGCTCAATGTGCGTTTTTTGCGCTACTCTTCTTTTTCTTCGTAATTATCAGCATTTCAGTACCACTTACGAACGCAAAATACCTGATGGTTTCATTGAAAGACGCTCCGGAAGCTCCGTCATTTTACCTATCCGAGGGCGATGCTAAATTCAGCTTTTTCAAATCCAACCCAACGCTAACAGAGAAAGAGTGCCAGTCACCGGAATCACTTAAAAAATTTATCAATCACGAGTTCTCAGAAAAAAACATCAACATCATCTGCTCGCTCTTTGGCGAGGACAAATACCGTGAGCATGTAAACAATGGGCTCAAGGGGCAACGAGGGCTTCTTCTGGCAATCGTCGCAATTTCGATTTTCTCCGTGTTCTGTATATTGGTGCGAACATCCAGATCAGATGTTGCAAAAAAACTCCACGAAAAAATTCATCCACCCAAAAAACAAATTTTCAAAAAATAACCCATCCAGCTGAATAGCTTTGCGACTCTTACATTACACCGTTAGAGTCGCCTCGCTGGATTGATCACACCCCGAAACCTATCTAATGCCTTTTCTAGACTACGAGCAGGCTCATAGAACGTTTGGCGAAGACCTTCGCTGCGGCCTCTTCCGCTGACAGCGAAGCTCCGAAGATGCTGTCCAGCCGCATGGCGGAATCGACCGACACGGCGTTGCCACTGCTGGAGGTGCTGAACCACTCTTGCCAGAAGGCCCTTTCAGCCAAGCCGATGGGCACGCCGAGCCACTGCTGCAAGGCGGCGCGCAGCCGTCCGGGTTTCCAGCGTTTCACGGTCAGACGCCCGCCATGATCGGGTTGTTGAAAAAGCCCTTGCGGCCACCGATGTCGGTCAGCCATGAACGGCAGGCAAAAAAAATCCGGCACTCTTATCAGAAGCCCGGATTTTTCAGCAAATCAAACTAGCTCAGTACTACAGAGTTTTTACCGGCTTAATCAAACTCTCCGCCGGAATCCCAAACATCTCATGCAGTTTCCAAATCATCGGCAGCGTAAGAGCTCGCTTCCCGTTCAGAACCTCATAAACCCGATTCTTGCGCCCGATGGCAGGCACAAGGTCTGTCGCTGACAAACCGGACTGCTCCATCCTGAAACGTATGGCATCCACCGGGTTGGGCAGGTCAACCGGGAAGTGTTTCGCTTCATAAGCTTCGATCAGCGTAATCATTACCTCTAGGTAATCCCCTTCAGGAGTCCCTGGCTCTGGTTCATTATCGAACAGCGGCGAGACAGCCTTCAGCGCTTCTTGGTAATCCTGTTCGGTATGAATGGGGCGAATGTTCATGGGTTACTCCATTTCAACAGTATCTGCGTCAACGGCGTCGTACTGCTTATGTGTGCCGACAAATTTGATATAGAGAGCGCTGTAGCGGTAGGCCACAGCGACCACTAGCCGGTAGTCATTGCCCTTGATGTTGAACACGACCCGGCGGCTCTTGAGAACGCTCGCATGGCGAAATTGGCCTTTGATGTCTGCGGGCGTCTGCCAGTTCGCTTTCTTGACCTCGTCAATCCAGGCAAGGAGGGATTGCTCTGAATCCGGATATTTCTGCCAAAAAGTCTTGAGCTGGCTGATCGCGATGATTCTCATAGAATGATCCTAGTCCCACGGTGGGACTCACACAAGTGCGTTTCATCTGTTTGCCGTGTCCTGATACTCCCCCACACTCAGAAACGCCAAACTGAAATCATAAAAAAATTTTGCAGTCAGACACCCGCCATGATCGGGTCGTTGGAGAAGCCGTCGCGGCCACAGAAGAGATGTACGTCGCCGTGGTGGGGATCAAAGGGTCCACGATCACTGCGGCGCCGGTGCGACCGCGACGAGAGCATTCAGCACAAAGTGGATGATCCCGGAGCCAGCCGAGTCGAGTATTTTGCCAGTGGTAGCTATAGAGCTTGGGTTTACTCTCGCTCATCGCCGGGGAAATTTGATGCGTGCGAAACGTTATCAATTAGAACTTTTAAAAGCCTTCACTAGACTCAATCAGCAACCCCTGATAACTTAACTTAAAATCAGACCCAACTTATAAAGTACACACAACATGACTATTGAAAACAACATGAGAGGGATAGTTATAGCACCCTCACTAGATCTCGACACACATAAAAACATTAGCTACTTAGGAACCATTCACCCCGACACCTTTAAAAAATACTTACTTTACTTTGACAAAATTGACATCCCAAAAACTACCAGAATAGGTTTTAAATCAACACCTGACGATAAATTTCTCGAGAGCGCTGGGATCTTAGAGCACACACTGCACGACGAGGGCTCTACATTTCAGCCAAAGCACACAAAACTAAACCTAATCGAAAATGCCCTGAAGATACGCCATAGTGTCCAACCTGGGCAGTGGAGCCTGGCGAATCACAAGCTCTCTCCGAGCGAGAATCAGCTTACGAAGAACCCAGGGATCGAAATAAAAATTTATGAATGCCTACCGATTCCAAGCCCAGAATCATCTTTCGATGACATATTAAACTACAAAGACAAGAGAGAAGATGAACTTTTAGAATTTCGAAATCATCTAGACGACATCTACCAACTGATTCTTTCTCAGCCAGACACCGAGAGAGCTTTAGTGACAGCAATAGCAAACCTCAAAAAATCCATAACCAACGTCAATGCCTCAGCTACGAAAGGCCTACTACGAAGAGTTGCTTCCAGCTTCAACATCAGCCTTAACATCGAAAGCACTTTTTCGTTGGCCAGTGCTTTACTAACAGGAGACAAAAATCAGGTCGTCAAAGAAGCATTGGGTTTCATTAGCTTTGAACCTGCAAAACTATTTACAGCGACTGAAATCCCGAAGGATCTAAAGGCGCTCTCTTATTTGGTCAACCTCAACAAAATATGACATCACTCGTCCAACCTTTATAACTCGATAGCGATGGGGATCCGTCCTATACGGAGATGCAAGCAACCAACCTGAGATCTTTTTACTCTCTAACAGAAAATCTACAAAGTAGGCGTTTCAAGTGTTTTTCCGCAACGACACAGTGATAAAACTTTGACGCACTATCGGCGCAAACTATCCTGACAGATGGTCAAGTACCGCGTCTCTCAGAGCGTCTCGATAACTCAGCAATCATTCGATCATGCAGTCGCTGGGCCCAGTTGCGATAAGTCCTATCCGCCGATGGCTCCAGTCCCAGCTGCCGCATCTGCTCAGCAACGGATAGCTCCCGCTCGCCAATTTGGCTAACCGCTGGCCCTACTCACCTTGATGTTGCAACCAGGCCAATGCGGCTTCCACCTCGCGTGCCATGTGATCGGGACCGGCTCCCACGAGTAGATCCCTCGAGCCCGGCGTACCACGCCCCCCCCCAGTTTTGGCAAGACATTCGAAAGAGAATCGGTGCGAGTTTGGCAGCATCAACACGGACTCGAACAAAGTAAGCATCTTTCAGCTCGAAGTGATATTCGCTTTCGGGGGAGTTCATGGTTTTTTCACCCCGATCCAAAAGCTGCAGGTACGTGCGCGCTTCGGCGTACTGAATAACGCCTGCTGCGCCTTCTACGGAGACCACCACATTGCTTGAGTAGGCAGCGGCGGGAGAGCCGCGCAACAAGGCGCGGTAGCGGGTATCGCATCACCAAATCCTTATGAGTGATGGAAGGCTGCTGGGCGAGCCTTGAGAATTGCCCTAAACCAAACCCCAACAACGAAAAAGCCCCTGAAATGTTCAACCATTTCAGGGGCTTAGTCGTATTTAATAATGGCGGAGAGATAGGGATTCGAACCCTAGGTACCGGTGAAGGTACAACGGATTTCGAATCCGTTTTCGCTCCGAATGATCATTGGCGCTAATCCCTCAGACCCCCTTCAGGGCCTCGCTTTCAACGCACCAAGACACAACACCTCTCCACATCTTTTGGGGGAGTGATTCCCCCAGATTTCCCCCGGCGTCCTGCCGACCTAACACATCTCCCTAAAACCTGACCTATTGGTATACAGTACCAAGCCCCCAAGCATACGGAAGTGATCAATGATCCTGACATCAAAAACCGTGAAGATGCGCCTGGTTGAAGAATCGGACGCCGAGTTCATCGTCGGCCTACGCGTTGACGAAAAATACAACAAGCACCTGTCTGCCGTTACCGGGGATGTAGAGGCCCAGGTCAACTGGATTCGCCGCTACAAAGCAGACGAAGCCGACAAACTGCAGTTCTACTTCATAATTGAGCGCCTGGACGGCACGCGGTGCGGCACCGTCCGGATCTACGACATTGTCGGCGATTCATTCTGCTGGGGAAGCTGGATTCTCAATGAAGAAAAAACAAAGTACGCGGCGCTCGAAAGCGCATTCCTTGTTTACGAATTTGGATTCGAAGAGCTAAAACTTTCAAAATCCCACTTCGATGTAAGAAAAGAGAATGAGAAAGTTATTTCATTCCACAAAAAAATGGGCGCAGTAAAAACTGGCGAAACCGATCTAGACGAACTTTTTGAGATATCCAAAAATTCAGTCTTGGAGACCAAGCAGCGGCTATCTTCAAAGCTGCTATAGGAATCTTCGAAAGATGAACCGCGACCTGAAAGATTATTTCCGAATTGCAAATTGCCCAGATACCGACCCTGGCGAATTGTTGCTCCTGGCACGCCACGAATCAGAGCTTGTTAGGGGGTCTGTCGCCTTGAACCCCTCTTCTCCTGACGATGCAATATCGATACTTTGCAGCGATGAAAGTGAACACGTTCTGGAGTGTATCCGTTCAAGGGGATCATACATAAAAATAACACCGCAAAGCCCCGAATCAATTTCAAAGCGCTGGCACTAAATCTTTATTTTGATGAGTTCGGAAATAAGTGCAGCTCAATGTTTGTTATTGAATCATACGCCTGCTCGCAAGTCAGGCCCCGGGCTCTGGCTTGGTCAGCAACTGCTGCCAGATCGCCCGCTCGCTGGTCAGCGCGCTTGAGCACGTCGGCGAGCAGAGCGGCGTCACGGGTAGCTGCCGCCCTTGAAGTGGCAGTGCAGGAATTGCTGCTGGCTTGACTGTTTGCGAGTCGAGCGGCAAGAGAGTCTGCCGCCCCGCGCAAGCCGTCAGCAGAAGCGCGAGCAGCGGAAGCATCAGCCGTAGCCTGATCGATCGTGCGTTGACCATCTTGTACCGCCTTATTGATTGATTGCTGATAGGCCTGTTCACGCACCCGGGCGGCGGCCTCATTTTCGGCTTTAGCCTGGGCGTCCCGTGTGTCGCGTGCATTCCATTGCGACTGCCAGGTCTCGTTTGTGACACTTACGCCGTGGTGATAGGCGCCGAACAGAGCGCAAGCCACTAGCAGCAGCGCGACTATATAAGGGAGGATCTTCAGCCAGATCGTACTCATGCTGCTGCGACTCCTATAGCCACGGCCTGGGTGCCAGTCTTCCCGGAGAACAGCGCTGCTTCGGCGGCCCGGCGCCGAGTTAGGCCGCGCATGGGCTTGCCCGCGGCGCGGTTCCAGCGGGCAAACTGTGCTGCAGCGCCGGACATGTCGCCAGCGTTGACCAGCTTCAGCAGCGTCGATCCTTCGAAGTTACCCGCGCCGAGGTTGTAGACGAAGTCAACCAGCGCATCAAACTGGCCCTGGTCTAACCCGCCGGTGACTGCGCATGAGACCGTCAACTCGCGAGCTGACAAGTCTGCAAGCAACTGGGCATCAGCCTTGGCCTGCGTCCATACAAGTCCTGGAACGACTTCAGGCCCGGTGTGCCCCCAGCCGATTGTCCATGGCGCTCCGCCTGTGGCTGGGTCTGGATAGGCGCTGAGCGAACAGCTCTCGAAGTGCTTCAAGACGGCGATACCGTTCTGTGATGTACGCATGTCAGATTGCCTTGTAGAAATTGATTTTTGTCGTCATCCCGAGCGGCTCGCCATCGGTACCGGCGTCATCCGGTTGCACCTTGAAGCCCATACGGATCACAAACGCTCGCGTATCGCTCCACTGGTGGACCAGATAGAACCCGTACCAGTGCTTTCCGCCATTCTCAGTGGTCACGAACTGCCATCCAGCCTCGCCAGGGTGGTCGCGCACGGTGTAGTCGCCCGCATAGGTGATCGTGCTGCCCTTGACCGGCGCTTGCCACAGCTTGACGAACCGCATGTTGTTGACCGGGTTGCGCACCGCCGCCCACCACCACATCGCCATGAACGAGTCGACCGGCCAGCCGAAAGGTGTGTTTTCAGCCCACCAACCTCGCCTGTCGCCCAGCATCCCGTCGTAGTCATTGCCGAACAGCCATGCCCAGCGCGGCAGGTTGGCGATCGGCCGGCCATCGCTCTTGCTGACATCTGCAACCCGGAACGGGATGGCTATTGCCACCACAAACAACCCGATAAGGTCGGTGACGATATTGCAGGCGAGCAAAAACACCCACTGGAAAATCGCCTTGGTGATATTGAGCATTTGGCTTTCTCCAGACGCAAAAAAGCCGCCCTAAGGCGGCTCCTGCATCGCGGTTATGTGGATGGCGGGGAAGCTGCGGCTTCGAGTGCGGCCAGGCGCGCAGCGATGTCCCCTGGCAGCGTTTCAATGGCAATCTCGACCATCGTATCGGCGTTCTTCAACTTACCCTCGTGATAAACGACGTTGAACGGCGGATCAGGGTATTTTACCCATTCCCATATCCCCGTTGCTCGGCCATACCAATCGCCAAATCTGTCGAGTCGAGTATCTGGCCGAACATCATTCATCTGAACCCAGCCTGACGGCAAGGGCCATGGCTGATCTTCTGACAGCACAACAACATCTGTACCGTCAATCTTGCAATACCAAATCATGACCATTTTAAATTTCCCTACGTGGTAGGCGTGGTTGGTTCTTCCGGCCATTCAATTGAATCCGGATAACCTGGCTGCTCTGTAATCCGATTTACAGCCACTCGGTATTGCTTCCATGCTTTGAGCAGTACTATGTCTATAGCGCTTGCTGTATCAAGGTCGACAGCATCCTGGAGAGGGGAGATTCGCAAGGATGCTTTACCGAGAAGAACATCTCGATTAGCCAGAGCCGTCGCTGAAACCTCAGCAGCACAAGGAATTGGCGCAGGCGGAAGGGTTTCAGAATATGTTTCGGTTTTAGGATCTGGATAGATCTTTAGCGGATCATCAGGGTCAGCAAACTCGCAATCAACCGCACGCCATCCCTGACCATCAATTCGAACTGCATATCCAGTCATAGGTTGTCCTCCCATCCAAGAGCGTTAAGGGTGTTGCCGGCGAGGGACGAGGCCCAATAGATATTGGGAGTATCAAGAATAAATCTTGCGAACCCAGAGCTGTATGGCCCGTTAGTGCCGGCCGAATAGGTAAATGGGATGCTTGTGGCGCTTGTGTAGGCTCCATAAGCTGAATCTGCGGCGACCATGACAAATCCATTTGGCGCTGCAACACCGACAATTGTCTCAACAACTGCAGCTGTTGGCGGGAAGAACGAGGCAACAGCAACCGACGAATAAGACGGAGTTGCAATACTCCCGCTAACCCCGCTTGCCATTTGCGGGAAAGCAGTCATATTTGACCCCGCCGCGAGAACATATTTAAAAGACCTGCCCGCTTGAATGAAACCAAGCGGGTATGCGTTTGCTGTTGAGTCAGTTCTGATCCATCCGATCCTTGCCTTATAAGTGTAGCCTCCCGGCATCGTCGGGGATGTAGTGCTCAGCGAGAACAACACAAACTGAGTAGATCCATTGTAAATAAGCCAAACGCTGTACCAAGTCGATGAGGCCACGGTGCCTGTATCCATGCCGGTGCCATTGTTACCGGTAATAGACACCCCTCTAAGTGTTACATATTGGTTTGAAGTGTTCTCAAGAACAATCTCATCAGCAGACACAACCACAGATCGCCCAGTGCCTGTAGCAAGAAGGCGCAAGTTCTTAAATGCCCCCTGAACAGTAGGCGATCCCGCAACTAACGACTGAACCTGTGCAAGCGGGGTAGCTTGGGTGGCTGAAACAGCAGTCGACACGTTAAAAGCATTTGAAGAGTTGCCGGCGGAAGCTGCATATGCGGCGTTCGCCTGAGTCAGATTTACAGCCTGCGAGCCTGTAGAGGCAGCGGCCACACTGAATGCCTGAGAAGAACTGCCGGCAATTGCAGCAAAAGTTGATTGCGCCTGCGACAATGGAACAGCCTGATTCGCACCAGATGCTGTATTTACAGAAAATGCAACGGACGAGTTGCCAGAGAGCGCAGCGAAAGTACTGGTTGCTTGGCTCAGGTTGATCGCTTGCTGACTTTGTGTTGCTGGGGGAATTTGCAGTGCGCCACCAGTACTTTCAATAAGCACCCACGCCCCGGTTCCGCCGAACGTCGCGTTGTATTGAACCCAGACCTCACTCGTCGAAACGATCTCGCCACCCTGAAGAGCTACGTGCCCAGTACCAACCAGAGGTTTAGTACCAAGACCATTGGGGTTGAATGTGCTCGGGCCGGTATTTGCATTCGTCGCTTTGAAGCGCAGCGCAAGGCCATCCACCACTGCAGTTACTGGCGGAGAATACGTGACAGCATAGGCGTTCGCCGCGCCAGTATCCAAGCCGTAACCGATAGTGGCGGCGCCGACCTGAGCCACAGTGGCAGCATGGTTGGCTTGAGTGCCGGGGACGATCTGTTCAGGAGCGCCCGTGCAAAAAAGCAGGATGTACGAGCCTGAGCCAATAGAGCTATTCCACTGGACCCATGCGTCGCCAGTGGCAAAAAGCTCACCGCCTTGCAGTGGCGTGTGAGCCCCGCCGACGACCGGAACCGTACCAAGGCCGTCATTAAACGTGCTGGCGCCAGTGTTCGTGGTTTTTACCTTGAAGCGCAGGATCTGACCTTCGAAACGGGTGGCTATTGCAGGGGAGAACGCGCAGACGTAGGCGTTTGCCGTGCCTGTATCCAGGGAAAACGAAACGTTACCGCTTTGCACTGATTGCAGCAGGCCGGAAGGCAGAAGTGGCGCCGAGGCATACTGAGCAATACTTGCCGACGTGATTGTGGTCTGGCCAAAGGCAACAGTTACCACGTACAGCCCAACGTAACCGGCGTCTGGCGCCGGAGTTACCTGGCTACCAGTTGCAGCAGATGCGCCAGCCTTGACCTGAACGATCGCTGCGCCCTTGCGAGCAGTATTCTGGGTCATGCCGTTGTTACCCATGCCGCTGTAGGGCAGCGCCGGATTTGCACTGTTGTAATACGGCAGGAGGACCGGCGTGGAGTCCTGATCCTGGTAAGTGGCTTGCACCAGGTAGTTGATCGACTGGCCGGTGGTTGTGGGCGCCGAGCAGCTCAGGGTGACACCGTCCAGCATGATGCCCTGCTTCAGGATCGAGTGCGTGGTGTCGGCTGGAAGCGAGGAGAAGGCCAGCGAGTCGATGTTGGCGAGGCTGTAGATCTCGCCAGGCGCCACAACGATCTGCAGCGAAGCTGGGCCCGTCGGGGTCACGGCAAAGCCATTGGCGATGGTGCTGGTGCCAAGCACGGCCGCAGCCAGCTTGGCGCTACCGATCATCGCGTCCTTTGCCATCTGCAAAAGGGAGGTTTCAGGCAGGATCTGGCCTGGATATACGATCTGTCTGTCCATGGGTGCCCCATAAAAAAGGCCCGCACATGGCGGGCCTAGATTCGAATGAATGGTTGTCAGTTGGTGATGCGATACCAGACCGTGGTGCCGTATGGCTTGGTCG
Source organism: Pseudomonas sp. GV105 (assembly GCF_003058185.1). Lineage (NCBI taxonomy): Bacteria > Pseudomonadati > Pseudomonadota > Gammaproteobacteria > Pseudomonadales > Pseudomonadaceae > Pseudomonas > Pseudomonas sp. GV105. The sequence goes on along the minus strand of NZ_QBUF01000002.1, from coordinate 69,504 downwards.
CCTCGATAGCGGCAACGATGTCAGCGTCTGATACTTCGGGGAAAAGCTGGGTGGCGGGCAATAGGCCGCTGGTCATGGATAGGCCGAACCAATTGGTGGCGACCCCAGGCCAATTCTCTGCGCCATTCCCGGTCGGCCGATACGCGGTCACAAATGCCTGATAGGGACAACTGGTGGAGCCAAGCGGGCCGGCGACACCAAGCCCAAGCGTAATCCCAAGGCATCCACAATCGTCCGGCTTGGCCGGTTCAATAATCAACGGCCGACGGCCGGTGAGATCAAACAAAACCTGATCCATGCCGTGCCGGGTTGCTCGCTCCCTGAAAATATTGATCAGGATTCGGTTGCGGTAGCTGGTGTCCGACTGACCTGCGTACCTGATCAGGCTGTTCCCGAAGAAGTCGAGCCCGATGATGTCGAGCCAGCCATCGGTGGCCGTCTTGATACGGGTCTGCGCCTTCGCATATAGATAGAGGGTGAACCCCCATGACAGCGCCTGCGCGTAACCCCACAGCAACGCATCACGGACGGGGTTGTTGTCGCCGAACCACCCAAATGGCAGCAGGCTTTTCAAGCGCTCAAACATGTCGCTTTGGTCGCCAACACTCATTTAAGCCACCGTCACTGTGCCTGGTCGGATGACCTGTTTATTGGTTGCGCCAAGGTCTGCCGTGCCGCCGTTCAAAAGCACCGCTGAAACATTTGTGATGGCCGGCGTGACGCCATATGCAATAGCGGCGAGCTGCGTATAGGGGAGGATCTGACCGAGCGCCAGGCTGGATATGTACACCTGAATCGCGGCGACTACCTGGGCGACGACAACGCTATGCACAACCGTGGAGTCGGTGGTGATTGTCATGCCGACGTTTGCCGTCACCAGTACCGGAGGAAAAACCCCGTAGCGCGTGGTGAATGCCCTGGCGGATTCAATGGCGGCGCCCGCGGTTACCAAAAACGACCCAGGGGGCGCCCCGCTACCATCATCAACCACTGCGTAGAAGTAGCCGTAAAGGAGATTGCCGCTGTAGTCCTGGTTCTCTGTCAGCGTGTAGCTGACTCCCTGCTGCATGGAGGACAACGCGTACTGGATGGCGGCTTTCGTGCCTTTCGACAGCGACTGCACCCAAAGAACGAAGCGCGACCGGAATGGCGTGTCCTCTTCCTGGTCAACGCCGCCCGCGAACACGGCTGTATTGGTCACGGTATCGATTCCGCTGATGCTGCCCACGATTACAGTCACGGTGCCGATCAGAGCGTTTCCGGCAGCGCCTGCCGTACTCGCAACAACCTGAACAGTAGCAGACGCCGTGCCGGACGGGATCAGATACCCACCAAGCCCGGCGTTATACATGGGGTTGGTCGTGTCGATCGTGACTGTGTACTGCTGTGAGCCGTCAGTGGAGCCAACAATGGAGCCGATTGGGATAAGCGCGGAGAGGGTCGGCGTGAAGCGTGAGTAGGTAACGCTGCCAGTTGCAAAACTCGCAGACAGCCGATAGAAGCCAAAGTCCGCCATCCAGCTATCGAGGTCGGCCCCGGAAGACGTGGATGCGCGGGTAGTGGCCAGCAGCGTGACGATCAACTGTTGGAGCCACTGCAAGATACTGGCATTACTTTCGGCGATGGCGCGGAGCAAAGAGCCGATCGTGAAGTCCACGAGACCGGCGGCGCGGCCCTGAATCGCCGTCACCTGATCCCGTACCAGCGTGGTGAAGTCCTTGATATTGAGCGATGCCATATCAGCGATTTACCTCAAACGAGAGCGTCACCGGCTCGCCAAGCGGCGCATCGGTGTAGCTGATAGTCACGGAAAGGGTCTCGTTGTCAGTGGAGACCGAAATAACAGGGGCTGGCTTTTTGGCAACACAATCCTCGAGCAGGATCTGGCCGCGAATCAGGGCGATGATCTCGGGGACGTTGGTGAGCGCACCAACGTATCGGCCCAGGCCTGCGCCGTACTCTGTGTGGAACAGGTAGTCGCCGGGGTTGGTGATTAGCCGCCGCAGGATTCGCTGCTTTCCACGCTCGATGCCCTCTACAGTCGAAAGGCTGCCCGTCGGCGACAACGAAAGGTCGCCGCCGGCGTAGTGGTTCAGGTCTTTCATGGCACAGGTACTCCAGATGTCCCGGTGCCCGGCATGACCTGGCTGGTTTTGTGAAGTTTCAGAGCGATCGTGTCGGCCTTGACGTCGCCACCGGTTACGACGATGCCTGTTGAGTCGGTCACGGTGAGGGTGTGATCCATCGTTACCGGGCCGCCGGTGAACTGGTGCGCCGGAGCGTCGTAGCTGATTGCCACCGCGGAATGCAGCGTGACGGTGCCGTCGGTGTTGAACTTGAGTAGGGAGCCAGACTTGTGAACCATCCAGATCTCGCCGGACGGCACTGGCATCGGAAGGTTCAGCGAGTTGGTGTGGCGCGCCGTGACCTTTCCGAGGTTCGGGTCGGACGAATCGAACGAAACCGTCACCTCGTCGCCGATCTGCGGGCCGATCTGCACGCCCCAGCCGTTGCCGACACCTGGGCAGTCCAGCTTGATCCAGTTTGTCTCGCGACCTTCTGGCTGGATGGCAACCTTCACCACACCATTGGTAGCGTCGTAGCTAGTGATGGTCCCGGTGCGCGGGCCTGTGCCGTCATCGCCGAGGCGCTGCCTAGCCGCATTCATGAGGCTGTCGATCATGGCTGCACCAGTGAGTTGGGGTTATGGTTCTTGGCGGTCAGGCTCATCGTGTAGCCGGCGTCAAAGCTCATCGAGCGGCGCACCGCATCGACGTAATAGAGCTGGTCAAAACCGGAGCCCGTGCCTTCCTGGCGCACGATGGTGTTCGGCATGAGCAGGTTGTCGCCCGGCATCGAGCAGGACATACGCATTTCGTGATCGGTGATCTGCTTGTGGATCTTCTGGGCCAGCAGAATCGCCTGAGCCTTGTCCAGACCATTGCGCTTTATCTCGTAAACCTGGCGCTTCGACGTGGATTGGCCGGGCGAAATACCCTTGGCTGAGTTGTTCGGGTACGTCGCGGTAACCGTCTTCCCATCCTTGTAGGAAATGACCTGAACTGTCACGCCAAGGGCCAGCGTCAGATCGCGCTCGAAGGTGATGTCGTCGGCCGTATTCGACTGCGGGTAGTAGTAGGCGCCTGGCTGAACCCAGCGGACCACGTACTGGTCGGTGGTCTGCGGGTCGAGCGCGGGCTCGTAGTGCAGCTCACTTCCGGAAACATAGACTTGGAACCCGTCCAGCCCTGCGAAGTAGGCCAGCGCATCCCATTCGGTGCGCTCATCAGTTACGTGCGCGTGGTCCCACTTGGTGATGCCGCCAACCTGCGTGGTCGTGGCCGTAACGACCGGCGTGAGGCCGCGCCGAGTAGCCAGCAACGTGGCCACCTGGCTGGTGGTCATGTTGGCGAATTTCTCATTGGTCTTGTGATCGATGAAGCGGCTGGTGTAGTCCCGGCCGCTGATAGAGACCTCGAGCTTCGCGGGGTGGATGGACAGGTGGTCCACGGCGCCGACGATCAGCTCTTTCCAGTCCTGAGCTCCCTGATTGATCAAGCCGGCCCAGATCGAGACGTCAATCGAGGTCTGCGAGCCCCACCAATTCATGGTGTTGTAGGGCGCTGGCAAATCACTCATCACCAGCACTGCCGAGAAGGTATCGGCCGAGTAGAAGGCGTTGCTGTCGACATCGAACGAGTAGAACGGCACATGAACGCCGTTCAGTAGAAGGCGCCCGACCACCTGCCGGACGAGTTGCTCCGTCTCCTTGGTATTCAGGTCCACTTATTCACCTACTGGGATTTTGATGGTCTGGATGCCGTCGAGGCGCGGGTCGGTGATGCTGTTTGCCGCGGCGATCTCGGTCCATCTGGACTGGTCGCCGTAGGCGTCGGCTGCGACTTTCTGCAAGCTGCTGTTGCTGGTGGTGACGCTCGACGTGCCGTTGGCCAGCGGCCCGGACAGGACGTTCTTCTGCATCCGATCCAGCACGCTCTGCATCTGATAGAGCGGCGCGAGCTGGGTCAGCGCGGCACCCTGGCGCAGCACGTTGTTGGCTGCTTGCGCAACCGGGTTACCGGGAACGAGGCCGCCGAGGGTCGTGATGTCGTTCACCGACGCCCCAACCTGCGCAATCACAGACTGGACAACCGCCTGAGCGGCTACCAGCGGCCGGATCACCGTTTGCACAGTGTCGATTGTCGCGTTGGCGAACCCCTGTACCTGCGAAACCGCGCTCTTCACGGTATCTATGGCGCTTGAGACCGAACTTGAGTTGATGATGCTGGCTAGGCCGAGCGATTCACCGACGTCGCTGTTGATCAGGCTGTCGAGCGTTCCGGCCAAGGCGTTCTCGGTGACTGGCGTGTCGAGGCTCGACACAACAACCAACTCAATGGTGTATGGGCGGCGATAAACATGCTCAAACCTTGGCGTAAACGATTGGATGACCACGCTGTAGTAGTAGCCGTCCATGCTAAATGTCAGGGGGGCCCCGACATCACGCATGGTTTCAAGCTCGCTAACGCGATCGCCAGCCGTCGCCCCAATAATCCACCCAGACCATGAGAGGTTGTCGTAATCGACGCCCAAGACGTCGACTTTGCGCTTCCCCCCCACCATCTTGTGGATCACCAGTTGCTGCTTGCCGGCTCCGGGAGAAACCGACTCTGGAACCTCAAGTCCGGTGAACTCAAAATCCCCCAATATCAACCTTGTGGCGAACGGGTCCCCACCTGGTGCGAAGTTGTCCAGGAAGGTTGTGAGACTCATCGGTTATCCCCTTGGTAGTGCTGTGCTTGGGGTTCCAGGCATCAACATGCTGCGAGTCGGGTCGAAGCCCTGGGTGCCGGTGCGCGGGCGCATGGCCTCCTTGGCCGCCCGCTGAATGACGACGTCGGTCAACTTCTTTCCGTCCAGGTACAGGTTGATGTTTTGCTCGCCTCCGCCGGACTGCTTTCCGGGGACCGGGGCGACCATCGGCGACCACGGCTCTTTCGGCTTGCCGCTGTTGCGGTAGTCGTCGGCGAACGTGGTCTTCGATATCTGCATGGACGCCGGCAGGATCGTGTTGGCCCCGGCGATCAGCGTGTTGAAGATCGTCTGCCAGCCGGTCAGGAACACCAGCGCGAAGGACTTGAAAGCCCCACCGATGTCGCCATTGAACAGCTTGACGAAGCCGGTCTTCATGTCGCTCCACATCAGCTTCAGCGCGCCGCTGATCTCCGACCAGTTATTCCAGAGCAGGAAGGCAGCGGCGGCGATTGCCGTGACGACCAAACCGATCGGGTTCAGCAGCAGCGCGCGGCCCAGGAACAGGATGGCCTTGCCCACATTCATGGCGAACATGACCAAATAAGTGCCCATTCTGGCGATCCATGGGATCAGCGGAGCCAAAGCTCGCCCGCCCAGGAACATCATAGCCTGGCCGAGCAGAACAAAACCGCGCCCGGCGGCGATGACCATGTTGATCAGGCCGCCGGTAACCAGGAAGGCCGCCAAGCCCATGAAAGCGTAAGTCAGCGCCCTGACCTTGCCGGGGTTGGCGTCGATCCAGATCGTCAGGTTCTTGATGGCGTTATTGAGACCATCCACGGCCCTGATAGCCAGCGGGAGAATCACGTCGCCGAGCTTGAGCTGCAGGTCGATCCACTTCTTGTCCAGCTCAATCAGCTTGCCGGTAAGCGTCTTTTTGGCGTTCGCATCAAGTTCATCAATGCCCGCAGCGCCGCTGTTCAGCTTGAAGTTCTTCGCGATGTTCGCCTGTTGCAGGTACATCGTCGAATAGAGCTGCGAGGCGGTGCGGTTCGTGAAGATGGCGCCGATTTCGTTGAGGATCGCCTGCTTGTCAGTGATCCCCTTGCTTGCAAACGCAGGCAGCATGACCGTCTGCATCCACTTCATGGGGTCAGAGATCATGATGTCGCTACCCGACACGGCGCCGGGCTTGATCTGCTTGATGTTGCCGACCTTGTCGTAGTCGACCATCTTCGGATTGAGCATGCCGATACGCATCAGCTCGTTGGCTGCGCGCTGAGTGGTGCGGCCCTGTACCAAGTTCTGATAGGCCGACATCAGGCCTGTACCTACGCGGTTGCCGCCCATCTCCTGGATCAGCGGCTCCATGGCGTAGTAGAAGTTTTCGTCCTTCATCCCTTTGGCAGCAACGCCACCGGTTTTGATGAAGTTCAGGTACTCATTGGCCCCTACCCTGCCGCCGGTTGCGGTCTGTACGCGCTGGACCATGTTGGCTTGGTTGGTGAATGCTTCCTGGCTGGACAGGCCGCCGCGCATCTCGATGACCTTTAGCATGTCCATGAAGGCTCGGTCTTTCATGGCGCCGCCTTCATCGCCGTACAGCGCGGCGTTTGCGAATTTCATCTTCGCCAGGAGCGGGGTCACCATCTGCGCTTCGTGGAAGTCGCCGAATACCGTCTGTGCGTCACGCAGCAGGCCGAGGTTTTCGCGGATGCTGGTGCCGTAGGTGTTCATGCCGCTGGCGAACTTCACCGCGTCGGCGGTGACCTTGTCGCCCAGGCCGAGGGAGCGGAAGCGCTCCGTCTCGTTTTGGAATTTCTTCGCTTCGTCGAGCGGACCTTTGAGCATCGAGGCCAGGCCCAGGCCGCCAGCGAACATCGCGGCGCCAATTGCGCCCTGCTTACCGATCGAGGCCAGCTTTGTATTCAGCTTGTCGACGTCACCACCGGTAGAGGCCAGGCTCTTGCTGATCATGGCCATGCCAGCACTGACGTGGTTGATCAGCGACAGCTTGACGGCGACGGAATACGCCTCAAATGCCATAATGAGCTTTCCTTTTGTGGTGTTGGATCACATGGCAAATAATCAGCGCACGTATCAGTGGGTGAATGGCCGGATTCAGGACGTGGACGCGGCTGAGGCGCCCATGAGTCAGGGAATGGGCATCCAGACGGGCCTGCTCGTGTTCACACTCAGCAGCCTGGTGATGATCTTTGCCGGCGGCGCGCTGGCAGTCGTCGCCGTCGTCCTCTACTCAGTCCTTTTCGGGTGACAAAATGAGAAAGGCAGCAGCTTTTATTGCGCTGGCCGCACTCTCTGGCGCCGTGATGGCGGCCGAGTTGCAGCTAAATGGTGAATATGGGTGTGAAGACCAGGTGACGCAGCGGTCGCGCCTGGTGCTGATGCAGAACATCATGTCCGACAACCCGCACTACGTGGCCCAGCGGGCAGAGATGCGAGAATCGCTGATCAACCTCTCGACCTACATGTGCAAGCCGCTCAGCGGCAGCTTCAAGGTGATCAAGCGGGAGAGCCCGTACATCCAGGTCAAGACCGACAACGGGCCGATGTGGGTCACAGAGTAGAGTCGTAGCCAAGCGATGCATGGATAGCCTGCCCGCCGATCAACCCTGCCACTGTCGCAGCGCCCAGCGTGCGGCGGATGAACTCTTTGTTTGTCAGCAGTGCCGGCCCCATCACTGGGCGCGCCGGCATTTTTGGCGTCCCAAATTCGTGATAGACCATCTTCGGGTCGGTTGAGCCGATGACGGCTTCCAAGATGCCTGTGGCGTGCGTAACGCTTCCCTGCATTTCGCCGCTGGCGAGCAGCGGGGAGTCGGCCGGGTAGCCCATCTTCGCCTTGTGCTCTTCGGTAGACTCGGCCAGCTCAGCCCAGGCCGGAAAAGGACCAATGCCTGCCTGATAATGGCCGATCTCGGCTTTTGCGGTCATCTCAACGCGCACGGCGCACTTCTCAAGCCCGGCGCGCAGGCTGGCAAGCAACGCCACCTCTTGCCCAGCCATATGCAGCGCCAGGCTGCCGAGGTCTTTGAACTCCATGGCTCAATCCTTCTTGTCGAACTGCATGCTGTGCCAGTTCCAGACGCCCGAGCCCTCGAATTCCGAGAACATGATGGAGAAGGCAAACCGCTCGTAGTCTTCCAGCGGCCCACAATCAAACAAACTACCGAACGGAACCCCGTTTTTCACCAGCCAACAATCCCGGCGAAACTCGGGGTTCGTTGCTAGTTTTTTGCTGCGGCCTGCTCGGCGTTAAGCCCTTCCTTGAGTGCTTTGGCCTCGGCTTCAGCCTGGGCGGCCTCGTACTTCTCGGTGAAGTGAGCGTTGATGGCGTGCATGCCCTCTTCGCCCAGCTCCTGCAGTACGGCCTCAATCTGCTTGTTGGTCTGCGGCAGACCAAAACCGACATCGTCGATGTAGACGACCATAGCGGCCGGCAGCGCGAAGCCTGACATGTAGGTCTGGTTGCCGGCAATTTCGCCGCCGACGGCCATCACGATCCGACCCTGTTCCAGCGGGCCCAGCTTTCGGAGCTGAATGGTGCGGCCAAGGCTGTCGTGGATGGTGGTGAATTTGGGTTTCTGGTCAACGTGGACCGGTGCAGCGGATTCGGTAACTTTTACGGTAGCCATGGGTAACACCTCTGGTCAGTGAGTCGTCAAGGAGCATGGCGTGCGGGGTGACGAGTCCCGCGCCCTGCCGGGCTGCCATGCAAATAGGGTTAAGAAACTTTTTGGCGGCGGCGGGCGGTGAAGGACATCGACTGACGGATCGTCTTGTCGCCCTCCTTCTTGCCAGCATCCTCAAGTTTCAGGATCACGTTGGTATAGCGCCACACGGTCTGTCCGCCGCCGACCTCCTGAATGGTTTCAGTGATCGTTGCCGGGTTCTGGTTTACACCGTTGTAGTAGTCGCTTTCGAACTTGGCCCACCAGTCATCGAGGGTCGAATCGACGCGCTCAGCTTCGAAGGTGCCGGTCCAGCCTTTAGGGATCATCAGCTCATCGGTCTGGCCATTGAGCGGCGTGATTTCCTGGTTGGTGACCTTCGGTTTCGAATCGAAGGACATGATCTTGCTCAGCCTGATCGGGCCGTTGGGGGTGTTGATGTCGATCGCGACGTCTTTCCCCGTGTTGTATCCACCTTGCATGGCGTTCTCCAAACGAAAACCCCGGCGCTAGGCCGGGCTTGATAGTGGTTTCGTCGCTTACGCGGCGCGGGGGGTGGCGGACGCAACGATCGAGACGGACTGGCCGGCTTCGAGGTTTACGAGGAAGTAGCGGATCACGGACAGGTACTTGACCTGCACGTCGGCCTGCATGTAGCCCAGGGCAACGCGTGAATCCGGGTTGTTTGCGGCGTCGATCTGCACCGAGAAGGCCGCGCCGCCGTTGACGTCGCCGATCATCCCCTGATCAACCAGGTTCTGGAGAAAGCTCTCCATGGTGGACTTGGTAGTGCGGCGCACATCCGGCGTCTGCAACTGGCCGATCACGCCGCCGAACGAGGCCGCAATGGTCAGCGAGATGAAGTTGGTCATCCGGGTGTAGTTGTCGCCGTTCACCGCCGAGTTGCTGGAGCAGTTCAGGCCGGAACGATGGCCGAAGTAGCTGCCGCCCGGGCATGGATTGGTGATGACGTCCAGGCGCGCGGTGTTGATCGCGCCGATTTCGGCAATGCTGTACGGCTGTTGCGCCAGGTTGCGCTGAGTCGACACCGCATTGGTGATCGACTTGTTCAGGGCGCTCTGGTGTGGCGAAAGGGATGCAATCTTGGCTGCGGAGAAGGTGGCCGGCGCGATCATGCGCTGCTGGCCGTTCACCTGGTCCTGCCAGTACACCCAGTCACCCGACAGCACCTTCAGCGCGTAGCTGTCACAGCCGGCGGTGGTCAGCGCGGTGGCGACGGTGGTGTAGGAGGCGCCAGCAACGCCCTGGGTGACCATGTAGCATCCCTCGGACAAGCCGAAGGTCAGCATGGTCGGCCACTGGGTGCTGTCGGTGACATCGACCAAGTTGGCAACCTGGGCGCCGGTGCCGCGCAGCGCGTACATGCCTTTGCGGGCCGAGCCGATCACGCCGTCTACACCGACCAGCACAGCGTCGGTCAGGGTGGTATTGCCCGACGTGCCGGACGTGAACGCAACGGTCTGGGTCAGCGCGACCGGGGCAAGCGTGGTAGCGCCGACTGTGGCAACGACCAACTGAGACGCGCCGCGAATGCCGGATTGGCCGTTGTTGACCGCGCTGACGATGTTCTGCCACAGCGCCAGGCCGGTACCGGTGATGTTGTCGAACACTTCAGGCGACACGCCTGGCAGCGAAATGGTCAGCTTCCAGCTCGATGCAGCCGAACCGGTGGCCAGGGTCGCGCTCAGCGAGTTGCCCAAGGTGCCGGTGTAGTAGGCGGTCAGGGTCGCGCCAGTTGCGGCGGCGGTGTCCTTGAGCGTGCTGGTCGCCGCAGTGTCGGTGCCGTCGGTTACCCGCACAGCGCGGATGTTCGAGGCGCCGAGCTGGACCGACACAGCGATAGCGGTACACAGGTCGTACTTGCGCACGGTCTGGGTGCCGAACTTCTGCGACGCATCACCGGGCGATCCGATCAGCGTGGCGCTGTTCACCGGGCCCCAGTCAGCAATGCCGACGATACCCAGGATGTCAGTAGCCACGCCGTTGATGTAGCGGGTCTTGGGCGCCACGATCTGGATGTAAAGGTCCGGGGCCTGAAGTGCCGCCGTGTTCAAGCTGCCTGCCGGGTAAATGGGCATGGCGTCCTCCTAATGAAAAAGCCGCCTCAGTGGGCGGCTTCTTGTGTGTGGGTTTCGCTTGTTAGGCGTTGGCGACTTTCAGGACCTTGCCGTCGCAGTCACCGGCCAGTACGGCGGCGACCTCATCAGCGTCCGTAATAGCCTGGCCGACTTGGTAGTCAGCAAAGGCGAACTTGACGGTAAGCTTGAATGGCGATTGAGCAGCTTTAGCCTTTGTGGCAGGCGCTGCGGCTGGAGTATCTGGAGTATCGGAGTCCATGGCGGACCTCAAAGGTTAAGCGTTTTAATGGTCTGCCCTGACTGGGCGTTCACGATGTTCAGCACTGGCGCGATCACTTCGGCCGCATTCAGCACTTGCGTTGTGGCGTAATCGATCATGTAGAACAGGTCAACCCGGTACAGGTCAGCCTTCTGGAGCTGGTCGGTCATCAGCGAGCCGTTTGACCGGATGACGCCGAACGATCCATCAGTGAACGAGATGTTGTTGTTGTCGGACAGGGCCGAGTCGAGCGGACTGACCACCGCGTCACGCGCTGCCGGGCTGTTGGCCCAGACGATGACCTGCACCGACTGCTCCTGACGCTTCGTTTCCTTGTAGGCCATGCCGAAGCCGCCGACCCTGGCCAGGACTGCATGAGCCCCTGTGAGCGTGATAACCGGTCCCGAGCTAGTCGAGCCAGGGATCAGGTACGCAAGCGCAGTGGCTGCGCTCGTGAGCGTGTCCGACTGCTGCACGGCATAGACATAGCTGGTGCCGTTCAGGTTGATCATGATGTTCTGTGCGCTGATCGTGCCGGAGAGGGTCACGACAGACCCGGCGACGGTCATAACCAATGTGTGGACCGGTGCCGTCAGCGGAATCCATGAGCGACCCAGGTAGCGGGTCGTGCTGCGGTCCTTGCCGTGCGGATACACGCTGATGTGCGCAATCCCTGCGGCCAGGTCGGCCTCAAGCTGTTCAGGGACAGGCCAGCCTGGGTAAACCCGAATCGGGAACCCGGCAACGCTTGGCTGCCCGGTGCCGTTCGGGTAGGCGATGGCCGCGACCTGCGCCGCGACCTGCTTCAGTACGTCGGTCAGACTGGCCATATCACACCTGCGCCTGCATTGCGGTGATGCGCCAACCCATATCGGTCAATTCAGCGCTCGAAATCACGTATTTCCGGCCAAGCTCGCAGCGGATCACATCGCTGGTGCGCAGGATGATGCCCGGGTAAGCCGGCATGAGGATCAGCCACCACGGCGTTTTCACGTCCAGCGGCAGCTTGGCGTCGTTCGTTTCGCCCTTCGTGCCCTGCAGGATGCTGGCGGGCCAGCCCTGCATGAGTGCGACCTCAGTCGCCCGAGTGCCGCCCGAGTAGGAGCCGAGACCAACGCTTTGATCCTGGGCATCACGCAGCACGCTCACAACGCGATTCGTCTGCACGCAGTAGATCGGCAGCGTGTCCTGCATGGCGGCGACGAAGAATGTCCCATGCCGGCCGACGAGAAAGTCGCCAACATCAAACGGGCGAGCGTCGAACAGTCCAAGCCAAGTGGCCTGGCCGTATTTGTTCGGCGCGGAGTAGCTGAAATTCGTGGTGAACGACGCAGGCAGCGTCTGCAAAGCGGTTGACGACAGCGGGTTACTGGCGCTCGCGGCGCGAAATTGCTGGTAGTCGAAACCGATACGCTTGGCTGCCTTGCCGTAACCGATGTAAATCTTGGCCTGGAGCTTTGTGCCGTCCATGTCACACCACCAGGGTCAAGCCGCCATCACCCAGGGCTGGGCCCGGGGGAATGCCGAGAAATCCGCAAAGACGGCGACTCCATGAGTCAAACAGGCGATCACGATCACGCTGCTCGTTCTTGTTGTGAACCCACACGGCCGCCTGATCTGTATCAAGGTTTTCTCGGGCGCTGATCACGTCAGTCTCAAGAAGGTAGAGGTTGGCCAGGTATGTGACCCTGATCACCGCCTCTTCAGATGGCTGCATGTTGTTCAGGCGGAACTCAAGCGTGCCGTACTGCTGGTAGAACCGGTGGCCGAATGCCTGTGTCGGCACTCCACCAAACAGAGGGAACCCGCAGAATCGCCGAATATCTGTCTTTTCTGCGTCCGTAAAGGCCATGGTTCAGTCCTCGTATTCGATGCCATCCAGCGGGGCTTTGCGGCCGATCAGCAGTTCAATGTCTTCTGCATCGGTGACGGTTACGCCCGGGCTCCACGCACGGGTAGCGCCGGTGTCGTCAATGAACGCATACGGTGCAGAGAGCACAACCGACTCAGGCAGCGCAATACGGTCATCCTGCTCTGGTGCGGGATCAGGCTCTCCGCTCACCGCCTCTGGCTCCGATCCAGTACCGGGCTGAGTGACAGCTTTTTCATTAGGCGCACCAGCCTCAACTACGGCCTGTTCTACGTCATCTTTTTTTGCAGCCATAAATCCTCCGTTGGGCTGGGGCCGAAGCCCCGCCCATGCTGGTTACGCCGATTCGATCACAACGGCGCGCTTGAAGTAGCTGTTGCTCGCGGTCGGAATGATGGCTGGGTTGGCGGTCGCATCGGTCGGCACTGCAAAGCCACCGATCCAGTACCAGGACTGGGCGATGATTTGTTGCAGGCGGTCGAGCGGCTCACGGGTCACCATGCAGATGTCGTCAACCATGACTTTCAGGCTGTCGCCATCGCCCACATCGCTGTAGCCGACGCTTGCGAAGTCACCCTCAACCAGAGCGCCCTGGCCGCACACAATGGCGCGACGGATAGGCACACCGCCCAGCGTCTGCTGGTAAGCCTCGGTGGTGGTAATGAAGCGCACGCCGAGCAGCTCGATGATCTGGCCCTGCTTGTAGGTCTCGGAGCCGTAGGCGCCGCGATACAGCAGTTTGAAGTCACCGTCCTGGAACAGCTCCAGCAGGTGGTTGTCATCCAGGTAGGCGTTGTACAGACCGTTGATGGTCGGCACGTTGTTGGTGCGCAGGCGGGCCACGGCAGACAGCACAGTCTGCATGGTCAGCAGGTCGGTAGCGATCAGGCTGGAGGTGCTCGCGCGATTGGAGGCGCGCAGCACGCTTGGGCCAACACTGGAAATCACGCCATTGCCCGCGGTGCCGTCGGACACGCTGACGTTTGCACTGAAGGTCAGGACGCCCGACACGCCGATTGGCGCGGTCGAAACGTTGGAGCCGTCAGCCACAACGCCAGTCAGGGTGTAAACGCCTGCGCCGACGGTGACAGTCATCGGGGTGCCGACGGATACAGGCACCATCACGCCGTTGGCCAGCACGTACTGGAAGCCGCGGATGTCATCGACAGCCAGGGTCAAAGCCGGTGCGCCAAGAGTGGTACGAACGCGGGTGTTGCCGCCCAGGTACGAACTGAACAGCGCGTTACGCGCCAGGCGGTCCAGGGACTGAGCCGACTGCACACCATTGACGTTGGCGTTTTCCATGAACTGCTTCGCGATACCCACGCCCTGAGTAACCATGTTCAGGTCGATCGTGTCGCCGTACATGTTCATCGACAGGGTGTACTGCTCAACGGTCCAGCCGGACGGGGTCAGGCCGTTGTCCAGGTTGGTGTTGGTGGTCGGGTTCAGCGGGGTGGTGACCGGCGCTTTCAGACCGCGACGGGTCTTGGTGACGGTCTCACCGACCTTGTTCGGGATTTCTTCGCGATCAGCGATGGCGCGGAAGCCGAGGCGGGATTGGATGCCGGCCTGGAATTCACGCTCCAGAAAGCCTTGCTGAATGATTGGCTGGAGGGCAGCCGGGAAATTGTTAATTGCCATGGGGCAAAACTCCTAAGGGTTCGATAGTGTCTTACCCCTTGGGCGTCTGGCCCCGGTGGGTGAATCAAGCGGTTATGCCTTCAGTGCTGCAGCCTTGGCCGCGGCATATTCCTTGTCGTCCATCTCTGTGACCTTCTTGGCTACAGGCGGAACAGGAGAAGGCGGTGTTTGCGGGTTACTGCTGCTGGTCGGCGGCTTGCCGAACAGGTACGGCTTCGACTCTTTCAGGCCAGTGAAAAGCGCTTCAGCACCTTCCAGCTTGCCGTCCTTGAGGGTTACAGAGGACAAATCGGCCAGCTTCAGGCCGTCTACGTCAACCATGCCCGCCTTGACCGCTTCGCTTTTCAGCTCCGCCAGCAAGACGCGCTTGTCAGCTTCGGCCTGGACTTCAGTCGTGGCTTCGGCTTTGGCCGCCACCACGGCAGCCTCAACAGCCACCTTGATGGCGTCGGCTTTGGTGGCTTCGAACGAATCCACTTTTCCGGTCAGCTCCTGGTTTTTCAGGCGAAGACCTTTGTTTTCTGCGCGCAGCTCGCTGACGTATTCGCGCGAGAAAGTCTGCGGGTCTTTGTCTGCGGGCGGTGTTGGCTGGTCGGACATCTGTCGTCTCCGGGTATAAAAAAGCCCCGATTCATCGAGGCTGTGGGGTTAATCGTTTGAATCAGGCGTCGGCGTCGGCTCTTTCGGAACCGGCTGGTTTGGTGGCGGGCCACCGGCCTTAATGAGCCGGATTTCATCCGCCGGGTCTGCGATGTCGTATGAGGGGGCCATTGACTTCACGGCCGTCTCTTGCGACAGCAGGCCTGCAAGCCTCAACACATCAAGTGTCGTGGCCTGGGTTTGCTTGTCTGCGTAGGTAGGGGCATACCACTGCGGCCAGCGCAGCGAGATGTCCTCTTTTTCGGAGAGATTCCCAAGCGGCCTGCCCTTCTTGTCGACCAGCGTGAAGACCAGCGAGGCCTTGACGATCATGTTCAGCAATTCGAGCAGTGCGCCTTCGCCGTAGCTGATGCGCAGCTTGTCGGCCAGCCAGATCAGGGACTGATTCATCAATTCCATGGCCCGGCCAGACTGGGCGGCGCTCAGCTTGTCAGCGTTGGAGCGGTTACCTCCCGCGCCCTCAAGGGCAATCTCTCGCAACCCTTTGACCCACTCCATCACCGCGCCCGCAGCGTCACCGCTGATCTCCAGCAGTTTTGCATCGCCATCCTTGTCGGTGACGATGGCATTAGCGGCGCCTTTGATGACCGCGCCATTACCGCCATGCGCAGGCTCTTTGATGTGCAGGGTCGGGTCAGACTGATACTTGAGCGCCCGGCCACCCTGGGAAAGCAGGTAATCGGACTCAATTTGTACGTCGATCGCCTCAACCGGAAAGGTAGGCTTGCCGTCGATATCATCACCGCCGGGCAGGTTTCGCACCCAGACAAGCGGGACGAAGCCCAGCTTGTGACAGACGGTTTTGGTTTCATCCCTGGAGGGCTTATCGCCTTCCTTGGCCTTGCTGACAGCCAGCGGCGCGTACCAGACCTCTTCGGTCGAGGTCCAGTCGCGCTGAAACCAGTACATTTCCTTCTCTTCGACGGCGTAGCCCATGCCTTTCAGCACGTCACCCTTCACCTTGAAGCGCTCGGTTACCATTTCCAGCGTGTCAGGCGCGTCAGCCTTCCAGAACGGTGTCAGGTAGGCAGACGACATCACCGAAAAGAACACGCGATCACTGAGGACGCGCATCAGGACAGCTACCGAGCCTACCGAGCCGCTCATTGCTGCCTCGATCATGACCTGGTTGAGCATCGACTCCTTGATGATCCGTGTCAGCGTATCGCGCGTTTCCTCGTCCGTGCAGTCGACAGCCGGGAAATGGCCCTCGGAGAACAGAAGCGACACCGAATCGCCAACTACGGTTGGGCAGAGCCTGGTGCGCGCCGAAGGACGCCGCTGAGACAGCGAGATGTATTCCCCGGCGTTGTTCTTCTCCATCGAGAACGCGTATTCAAGCTCGTCATACATCGTGCCATCCATCACGCGGTTAAGCGCCAGGATGTCAGCGGTGCGCAGCGGGTAGTCAGGATCAGCCGGGTATGTGGCCTTGAGTGTCTTGAAGTCCATGCTATCGGCTCATGTGGGGCACGTGAGCGCCGTGGGTTGCGACTGGCTTGCAGACCGGGAACAGGAACGCAATCGGGTAGCCGGCTGCGTCACATGCGTGATCATGGCCGGTTGTCTTGTCTGGCTCGCCGTGATCGTTGTAGGGCTGCTGCTCCAGGCACTCAGTGAGCGCTGGGCACTTGTTGGTGTTGACCTTGAGGCGGCGAACGCCGGTCCCGCTTAGGATCTGGGCGTTGACGGCGTTGACCCGGTCCTTGACCCGTGGGTTGACGCTGTTGGCGCGGATCGTGAAGCCGGCCTGCTGCAGGATGGACAGGTCAGAGACTGACGCGCCCTTGCTGCTGGTGTTCTGGCCGCTGGCGTCCGGGTAGACCGTGACGTGGTGACCTTGGAGCAAATAGCGCTCGCGGATCATGCGGGCCAGCTCTGGCGTGTCGCGCACCTTGACCATCTCGTCAGCCGCGTGCAGCACACCGTCTCGCATGACGTAGATGATCCCGGCCATGTTGTTGACGTTGAAGTCGATGCCGACGTGGATCGGCTCGCCAGGCTGCACAGTCGTGTCGCAGTGGTTCAGCACCCGGGAGAACTCCGGGTACACAGCGCCAGATGTCAGGTTGACGAACTCACCCTCAAGGTAAGCCTCAATCAACTGAGGTGGGTAGCTGGCGCGCAGGCTGTCGATATAGTCGGGCGGCAGGAACGGGTTGGTGCGCGTCGGCGCCTGGACAATCTCGTATCCGGGCTTGGCGTCACGCTTCCATGTCTCGTAAACGAAACGGAAGCCTTCCGGTGTCGTGTATACGCTCACCCGGTTGAATGGGTTCTGGACGCCCTTGGGGCGCTGCCTGTTACGCGCAATGATCTTTCGCCATGCATCGGCAGCGTGGTCGCGCTTGAGCGTGTCCAGCTCGTCCACATGAGCGCAGTACGACTCATAGCCAACGATCCGGGCCGGGTTGTCCAGTGTCCGCAGCACGAAGTCGGCACAACCGCCCGAGCTGCAGTAAATGATGTTCTCTTGCTTGTTGTACTTGTACCGAATGCCGTAGTCGGTGAGCTTTTCTTCGATCCGGGGCGCCAGGATCAGGCGCACCAGGTCGTAGGTCGGTTCATAAAGGGCAATCATGCCGGTCGATGCTTCGAAGCCGTCACGAATGGCGCAGTTGGCCAGGGTCTCAGTCTTTCCGGTGCCGAAGCCGCCGACGAATGCCGGATACTTGCAGGTCTTCAGGAAGAACTCAGACTGAGGCGCGGTCATCACCATCTCGATTTCACGCGCCATTGGTGACCACCCTTACCGCAATGCCAGTGACAGGGCCGCCACCCGACTTGCCGTGTTCGCGCTCCTTGTCGGCCAGCTCAAGGCCGCGCAATGCGCGCTCTTGGCTCTGAGTCATCAAGTACGAGCGACGCGCCTCCAGCGATTCAATGCGAGCCGTCAGGCGATCAATCAGTCCGGCGTAGTCGCGGACCTTGAACTTCTCTTCTGTCTTGGCCTGGTATTCGCCAGCGCCTTCACGCTCAACACGAGCCTCAAGCTCAGCCGAATCACCGCGCTCAGCCTCTTGAGCCAGCGCGCGCATCAGCCTGATCCGCGTCAGGCGCAATTCATCGTCGACCGAACCAAGCTCAATGCTCGGCAGAAGGTCAGCTTCCTCATCAGTCAGGAACTTGCTGTAGATAGATCCAGGCTTCGCGGCGCGCTTGTTGCCAGACTGATCGCCTGGAACTTTTGGGCCGCTACTCTTGCCACCGTGCAACTTGCAGCGAGAGGAACCCGGTACTGCGTGACGCTTACATGGTTCCCCGTTGCCGCGCTTTGATGCGCCGCATAGGGCCATTGGAAGCCTCGTTCATGGGGTTCGGTTTTCGCAATGGATCATTCAACGTCGTTCGAACGTCATTCAATGATCATTCGTCTTGCGCTCGGCCTGCTCAAGGTTGTTCAGGCATTGCTCACAGTGCAGATACCGGCACAGCCAAGCCTTGACGCGCGGCCAGTGGTTGGCGACGAACCAGTGTCTCAGTCCAGCCAATGCGAGCGCTCCGTGGAAGGTGACGCCTGCAGCGCTGGGGCTGAGGAGTACAGCCTCGCCCCGGGTAGCAATCGCAAACCCGGACACGGCGATTGCCGCGTAAATGATCTTGCCGACAATACCGTCTCTCACCTTGTGGCTCAGTACGCACCAGGTCGCCCAAATGGCGATGATAGAGACGAAAGCCGTGCTCAATGTTTGAAGGCTCATGAATTAACCCCCTCCGAGCTTCGAGCGGATAAGCGCCCAGATGTCGGCGGCTTTGATGGCCCGGTTGATGGCGGTCAGGAGTGACCCGCCGAACGCCCCAAGAAGGAACCCAACACCAGCCACATTGCTAGGGTCAGTCACAGCCAGGCGGTCGCAAACAATGCCCGTCAAGTACAGGGCGCAGGCAATACCCGTCAGCAGGAAGATGACCCAGGACCAGAGATCCTTGAGGTCGTCCTTGCTCCACCAGCTCGCGATGATGGCGCCGACTACCCCGGCAAGGATCAGGTCGGCCTTGTCGAGCAAGCGATGCAGGAATTCCATGCGCTCGACCTCTCAGTTGCATGATTGGATAAAATGGCCGTCAGGTGGCGGCCAAACGCTGGGGAGCAGCGGCGAATAGATCAGCCCCGGCGGCACTCCCAGCTCAGAGCGAAGGGCGTGGCGGGGCCGAAAACAAGAAGGCCCCGATCAATGTCGAGGCCCTGAATAGGTGCGCGTGTCTTCCCACGCTGCCAGCCAAAGACAATCACGGCGTCGACACCCAAGTGCATCGATCTCGCCGATCCTGTCTCGCGCCACCCTGAAAGCGTGTTAGGTCAGGGCGCGTGGGCTGCCGGTGTTTTTCCGTAGCGCTGCACTACCGGCTTATCAGCGTCCAGGCCTCCCGAGGGCTGCCCTGGCTGCAGTTAAAATCAGAATGCTGGGGTGATATCGAAGTAGTAGTCCTTCCCTTCTTCGAAATGCTCAGCGCGATCTGCGGCCACGTTTACGGTGTATTCGCCGTATGGGGTGTACTTGCCGTAGATCGCATCCTCTTCCGCCGGGTTGGCCGACCACACGGCACCGAAGTGCAGGCGGGTCAGTGATTCCGTCGAGCCCTGAACAGGCCCTTTGGAGCGGAGAGTCATTTTGCAGCGGGTGATATGCGACATCGGTAGATCCTCTGGTATCGAATAAGCAGGAGGGTCTTTCCGGTCTTTCGCCTGCATTTTGGCAATAAAAAACCCGGCGCAGTGGCCGGGCTTCTTGGATCATCGAGTAAGTTGCCGAAGGCAAAACTCTAACAGTGGCGAAATCATGCCACGAGCCGCACGGGAACGCAATAGGCCCTCATGCGGCCTCGCGCATTTCGTAAATTACCGCCGCCACCGGACTGAGTGCTCGTCGGTCCAGATCCTCGCAGCAATCGAAGATCAGTTGCAGCATGCCGCCCCAATCCCGCTCCCAGTTGCATGACTCCAGGCGCACACCGTAGAACTGCCACATCCACTCCCTGAACTTCTCGGGATTGGCGAACGGGTCTTCGTTGGCCGACTGGCCGCCCTGGTGCATGTACTGGTACCGACGCATGACGCCCTTCACCACATACTCCAGCTTCTCCCGCTTGGCCGCTGTCATTCGCGGTGACTTGCTCTGCACCACCAGGAATACCACCTCCTCCGCAGCCTCGCGGATGTCGTCGCTCTGCTCAGCGGCGTACATGAAGTCGCCGAAGACGCGGATCTGCGGGTGCAGTCGAGCGATTACCGACTGGATATGCCCAGCCAGGGCGCCGTGGACTGCGTGATTCGCAGTAGGGCCGCGCTCGGTGTTCTGCACCACCACGCCCAACTGAACAACGTCAGAGGTCTGGCCCGGGGCCGGGTTGTATTTGCAGTCATGCCACGCCTGGCGCGCTGAGTTGATCTTCATGCTGCCTCCCCCTTCTTCAGCTCTTTGGACATTGCCCGGTATTTGGTCCTGATGGCCTTGATTTCTTCCACGGTGTATTTGCAGGCCGGGTGGCGGCCTTCTAGCCAAGCTACGATGTCTGCGCCGATGCGCAGCACCAGACGGATTCGGTACTCCACGGCGTTGCCGGACAGGTTGCGGTTGCACTTCACACACTGGCGGTGGATGTTCAGCGGCTCGAAGCGCAGCTCCGGGCAGGCGCCGACGGACCGGTAGTGCCCTGCATCCCAGCGGCTACCGGTCATAAGGTCGTTGTCGTTCGGCGTCGAGTCGCAACTAATGCACGGCAGGTGCGCGTCACGCAGGCGCACGTATTCGTTTACTGCGGCCTGGGCTTCGCGCAGGTGATCCGCCCTCGTCTTCAGTTTCTCCTTGCGGACCTTGATCTCGCGGCGCTCAACCTGGGCCAGCGACTTGTGCGCCTTCTCCTGGTGGACGTCCTTGATGGCCAGGCCGCACTTCGGACTGCATACCGCCTGCCCAAGGCGCTGCGGGACGAATGAGGCCCTGCAATCTGGGTTTTTGCAGGTCTTCGGCTTGGGTTGCTTGGTGGCGAGCATCAGATGTCCTCCCCGGCGAAATAACCCATGAGGAAGGTCGCCCCGGACACCAGGAACACCACGGCGCCGTGGGCGTGCTCAGTCGTCTGGCTGTAGGCGGTCGATGCGATCACCAGCATCAGGCCGGCGATCAACTTGAAGGTCTTGGAGGTATTCATGCCACCGCCTCCCGCGACTTCTGCTGCTCTGGCGCGAAATCGCCGCGCAGGGGCATGAGGTAGCGGGGCGATACAAGAGCAAGTCCATGAATATCGATGAACGAAAAAGCCTCAATATCGCCAACCACCAGCCAAGTCGCCTCGTCATCAGCATTGGTAAAAGGCCCGCGATTATTGAATAAGAAGCTCCCCTCCTGGCCTGGATGAAGGTACTCAACCAGCTCCACCACCTTCCCGATTGCATCCGGCCGGCGTCGAGCGCCTACGATCAGCGCCAGGTCGCCCGGCTTGAAGTTATGGCTCATGCGGCCTCCTTACTCAGCAGATCGGTGAACACAACGCCCTGGCCGGTGAAATAAGCGGCCATGCGGTCGGTGTACTGGACGCCCTGGGCGCGATTGAACAGGCTGGTCACCGGGAAGCCGTCAGGGCCGAACAAATGGCACTCCCCCATCATGGCCAGCTTGGTTTCGTAGGGCAGATGGCGCATGACCCGATACCACTCAGCTTGGAACCCGGCGTCCTCGTTCAGCAGGATCTGCACCCCGAAGTGCAGCTTGCAGTACCGTCGGGCGTCGGCCGCGTCGCCAATCTGGGTCATCTCGGCAATCCGCTTGTACATCGCGAACCACAGGGCGTTCTGGTCGAGGGTTCGGTCCTTGCCAGGTCGAAGGGAGACCACCACGAACTTCTTGTCCCGGTACATGGTGGTCAGGCAGGTGATGGCCTCGGAAAGCTTGGCCTGGCAGTTGACGGAGATTTTGTCGGTCATGGCTGGTCACCTGTACTGATCGGCTCCATTGGCGTGATACCTGGAATCATGTTGGCCCGACGGATCAGGACATTGCAGCGCTCATGAGGTATGCCGCTGGCATCAGACTTGCCGTTCATGTAGCCGTGCATGTAGGCCACGTTTCGGCGCTGAGGCGGTAGGCAATCCTTGCCGCGCATGTAGCCCTGGACCATTTCCCAATCAGCATCGGTGTAGCTTTCTGGCTTGGCGTAGGTCATGACTGCTCTCCCTGGCCCAGGGCGGCGCGGGCGGCGTCGACATTGATCGATTCACCAGGTCGCAGGTCATCCCAATGTGCAAGCAATGGCCGCAGAGCGTTGCGCAGCCCCTCTACCTCACCCTTCAGCTCAGCATTCACCCGCTCGTAGGCTTCGTAGCCGGTCTTGAGGCCAGCTATTTCGGCGCGGAGCTGGTCGCGCTCGTCGGCGGCCGCGACGTAGTTCGCGTGATGGCTTGCCTGCCATTCTTTGAATTGCGCGGCCTGGCGCTCGTTATCGGCCTTGAGCTGGTCGTTTTTGGCCTTGAACAGATCGGCGTTTTCGTTATTGAGGCGCACGACCGACTTCAGATCCACCCTCAGCCGCTCGTTCTCGGCGATCTGGGCCAGCACCGCAGAAGGCGTTGCGACGGCTTCAAACTCGTCCCATGCTTCGCCGATCGGTGCTTCGCCGTCGCCTGCCTCAAGATCGATTACGCGCTCGGCCAGCCGCTTCAGTTCGGTGTTGTCGGTCATGGCTTCACCTTCAGGCCGGCGGCCTCGATCGCTGAAATCCATCGCCCGACGATCTGCCGGTGATGGGCAATCAGGATTCGCGCGTTTGGGTTGCCGCCGTCCGTGAAGTCTTCTGGCCTTTCCACCGACGCAGCGCGGGAGCACTGCCAGCCCCACCACGCAGATTGCACCAGCGAATTCAGGTAATCATCACAGTGATCCTTTGCGAAAACTGAAGGATCAAACCGCGCCACTGCACGGCTCAGGCATGCGGCCTGGTAGGCAACCTCAAACTCTTCACGCATCTTGTCGTTCATGTCCGCTTCTCCCCTGCTTCTGCGATCAACGCCATGCGCTCCAGGCGCTCGGTGGCTTGCGTGGCCAAGTTCAGGTGGTCCGCCTCATCAACAGCCGGGACACACACAAAAAGGATTCCGAGCTTGACCATCTTGTTTGCCAGCTCAATGGCTTGGCGTAGCTGTGCCGGGTTTGCTCGTTTCATCACTTGCGCTCCCGTGCAGCCAACATTTCGTCAGCGAAGCGATAGGCGGCGCCCGAATACTCCGGCATCGATGTCCAGTTGTGGCGCTTTCCATCGCTGCCGGTGTGGCCCCAGCTACCGGCGATGATCATCGCGTTCAATGCCTGCATGGCGATCTCGTCGCGCAGCCGGACCAAATCTTCAGTTGATGCAATCTTTGTTTGTAGAATTGCCATCAGAATTTCTCCGCTCCGCGCTGTGCATCGCGCTTGATATTCATTTTTGCCAGAAGCAGTTCACGGGCTGACTTGCCGTCGGCCGGAATTCCTTGCTCGATGATTTTTGCCTGGACCTTCTGGTCGGCCAGCTCGTTTGCCAATTCGAAGGCGGTCTTCTGGCTGTCGTGGCCGATGCTGGTGAGGATCTTGCCGTCCAGCGGCCGGCCTTCCTGGGCGCGGCGGATCACCACGGCGTAGTTGTGGTCGAAGCGCTGGCGGAGGCCCTTGTCTTCCTGCTTGGCGGAACGCAGGTCGAACAGCCCAGTGGCAACGGCCGCGATCTTCACGCCTTCATGGCTGTAGACGCCCATCAATGCCTCCACCCATGCGTCAGCGCTCGCTGGCAGTCCGAACGCCTCAGGTCCAGGCTTGCACCAGCCTATGAACTGGCCGACGCTTGGAGCGAACGGTGAGCCGCTTTTCCGGCACTGCTCGATTCCATAGCGGATCTGCTCCAGCGTGCGAATGCCGGCAGCCATGAAACCCATCGTCCAGTTGCGCATCGCCGCGGCCTTGGCCTTGTCGTCAGGCCACGCCTGCTTGTGGGCCGGGAAGATGGCCTGAAGCTGGCGGAACAGGCGCTCAACCACTTCGCCGGTGGCGTCATCCACTACGCCGAGCTGGGTGCCGATTTGTGCCGGGGCCTGATAAGGCGCCGAGGTGCCCAGTGCCCGTGCCGCGCCGGGTATCATCTGAGTGACGTTCTTCATAGGTCATCACTCGTATCGGTGCGCCACGACTGGTCGTAGAAGTCAGGGCCGTTGCCGACAGTCCTGCCGCCCGCCACGACCTTCTCCGGGAACAGGCCGGTCCAGCCATTGCTGATGGACTGGTTGATCACTGCGTCAGGGTCGTGGTGACCGGCCATGGTTTTGGCTTGCTTGGCGCAGGTGGTGGCGGTCAGAGGCTTGCGGATCTCCTTCCGATGCTGGCACCAGTCAGCCCAGGCCGACTCGCTGACATTGGATGGCTTAGCGGTCAGAGGGTCGAATTTCACAGCCTTCGCTTTCGTGCGCGAGGGAGCTTTAGCGACCGGCTGCTCTACTGGTTCTATGACTGATTCAAAAGAGTGACTGGTTCTGGTGCTTTCTGGGCCTACAGGGGGTGTAGGCGGTGTGCCTACACCTGTGCTTTTTGGGCCTACAGGGGTGCTGTTTGTGCCTACACCCCCCAGGGTCAACAAATAGAGGTTCGACGAGTTGCCTTTAGGGCCGTCGCGATTCTCAATTTTAAGCAGGCGCTGCTCTTCCAAGTGCTTGATATGACGGCGGACAGTGCTGCGGTCGATCTCACACTGGTCGGCAATGTGCTGGTATGACGGCCAGCACTCGCCCACGTCGTTGGCATTGTCAGCCAGCTTGATCAGTACCAGCTTGCGCAGCGGGTTTCCTACCCTGGTCTTCATGGCCTTGACCATCAATTCCATGCTCATTGCAGAGTCTCCCACTGAGGCAAGCAATCGCTTCTCAGGAGCTTGTTAAAAGCCCTTTCACGAATGGAGCGAGGGTTGACACCGGTCAGGCGGCGGATCAACACCTTAGAAGCAAGAACGGCCGTCATAAGCTCGAAACGGGCGTCGTTCGTGCAGTCTTCACACTTCGATTCCTCTTCATCCAGGTAGACGCTCAGAGAGAACTCGCTTTTGTCCCAAGCCATGAAGGCCAACTGGTCGTTGGTAAACTGCTCCATGTAGGCGTCGTCAATCATCGTCGCCTGGATTTTTGGTTCGTCTTTCATGGTCAGAACTCCAGGCGCTTGATTTCGGAGAGAAGAGCCCGGCTATGGCGCTGGATGTAGATCTGGCTGAGCTTCTGCTTGCGGGATTCGAAGTCCATGCCCACGTCGATAAGGGATGCATTGACCCGCTGAAGGTGCTCAATGCAGCGGATCTCGCAGGGAGTGAGGTGGTCGCGGATCGAATCGGTTGGGCTGATGCAGTGCGCCGCCCGGTACGCCTTGGAAGGCATGCCCAGGGCAATGCGGTTGATCAGGTCGAATTCATTGCTGAAGTGGTAGTGCTTGGTTTCTTTGCCGGCGGCGAGACGGCCGTGCTTAATTGCGTCAGTTAAGGCCGGGGCCTCAAGGCGAGCCCTCTCCCTTGCCTGCTTCCCTTCGACAAGCTGAATGTGCCCGATGACGACAGCGTCGAAGGTGCGGATCACGTGCAAGTGGAATCGAGCATTGACCCACATTGCATAGGCGTAGATCAGCTCCTTGACCACGTAAGTCCCGCCGCTGCGCCCCTCAATAGTCACCACGGGTAAACTACCCGGATTCTGGGTAGTTAATTCATCGAACATTTCCGTGAACGATTCGGTTGCCATGTACTTGCCCGGCTCTTTGGTGCGCTTGTTCGCGCCATCCGCCACCGCCGCCTTGTGCAGGTCGTTCAGGCAATACCGACCTTCAAGGTCTTGCTTGATTTTGACGCCGCCGAGACTAAGAGCCATTGTCCGCGCCACGTTTTGCGATTGCAGAAAACGTGGCGCGGATTCGTTGGTGTTGACTGCTGATTGGGGAATAGGCATTATTCGCTCCAGAACGTTGTTGCAAGCGCTGTAAAAAGAACCGACCTGATCCGTCGGTTTTTTTGTGCCTGCGATTTGGTGGATGGGTGTTTCATTGGCAGATCCTCAATAGTCCCTGAGGGGCTAATCAGCCCTTGCGTCCTATGGAAGCGACGTTGCTCCGGCTTTTTGGTGGGCGCGTCATTCGATCTAGCGCCTCGTTCATGATCTTGGTGGTCAGCTGTTCGGTTGTGATGCCGTTCGCTTTGGCTAACAGCTCCAGTTGCGATTGGCCTTTCCCGTCAAGCCAGACCTCCAATGGTTTTCTTTCAGGCACAGGGACTCCTTGGCAACTTCATGCCACGTCTGTTTTCGCGTTAAGCTCTTCCATCATCTGGTTCAGGCCGCGCTCGAGGATTTCCCGGGCGAGTACTGCTTTCTGGGTCCGCTGGAACCTGGCCATGGCGGTCAGCAGGTCGTCGGCCACCTCGTCGAGGCGGACCTTTGTGGGTTTGTCGTGCATGTGGCTTGGGTCGAAGTGCATCGTTTTTGCTCCTTTGAGCATGCAAGGTGAATTAAGCGGCTTGAGTAGCAGTGTTCTTGGCGGCTTCTTCGCGATCAGCCAGCAGCAGCTCAATGGCTTTGCCGGTGCTGTAGCCGACCATCGTCCCGCTGGTTGCGCGGGAGATCGTGGCCTGCGTGGTGCCGCACTTCTCAGCTACTTCTGTCTGCGACAGCCCGAGCTGGAAAAGGCGATTCAACATCTCTTGAACTGTCATGACGGGAATCCTATGAGGTTTTGCATGACAAATCATACGAATAAGTATGAGTCCATGCAATAGAATTCGCATAACCCGTATTCGTATAATTGGTGAGCAATGGATATCGCTGGGCGCTTGCGCGCAAAAATGGCTTCTCTTGAGATGAGCGAGAGTGAGCTTTCGAGGCGGTGCGGTGTTCCCCAGCCAACCATCAACCGCATTCTTTCCGGTGAAAGCAGCAGTCCACGCAAGAGCACTGTCGAGCCGCTGGCCAGGGCCCTGAAAGTTTCGCCTGACTGGCTTCTATTTGGAGGCGATGACTCCAGATCTAACGGATCTCCCAGTGAGGCCGACTATGCACTCATCCCCCAATACAAGGCGCACGGCTCGTGTGGCGATGGATACCTGAACGACCACGTCGAGGTCACCGAGGGCCTGGTATTCAAGCGGGACTGGCTAGCGCGCATGAAGGCCAAGCCTGAAAACCTGCGCATTATCTACGCCGAGGGGGATAGCATGGAGCCCTACGTGTTCGAGGGCGATGTCGTGCTGTTTGATAGCTCAAAGACCGAGCCAAAGGATCGCCAGGCCTACGTCATCCGACGACCAGATGGTGGGATCAGCATCAAGCGCATGATTCAGCAGATGTCCGGGGCCTGGATGATCCGTAGCGACAACGGTGACAAGGCCAAGTACCCGGACGAAATGCTGTCGGAGAACGCTTTGCACGAGATTCCCATCTTGGGGCGCGTCATCTGGCGTGGCGGCGAGATGTAGTACCAGCCACATAGCCATTCACTAATAGAGCCTGCCTTGTGCGGGCTTTTTTACGCCCATGAAAAATATTATGCAAAAACGTATTGACGACTGTTATGAGGATTCGTATAGTTCATCCATCGAGTCACCCAACAGGGACTCGCCAGGGCCTCACAGCTCGCCGCTCTTTAGTCGCACCGCTTCACCATTGCCGGATCACCACCGGCCTCAGATTCAAGGTAGCGAGCCGAACGCCTTAAGTTCGGTACAGGGGATGCCTCACCCCGTGGCCAGCAGCGTAGATGGCCCTAGATCAAAGAGTGCTGACGGATGGGATGCCATTGCATGGACTACATCGCGGTCAGTGAAAACAATTCGAACCAGGCCAGTGAGTGCAGCCAGTAGCTGATCACGGCTCGCAGATGGCTCCCTGCTGATTCAGGTAGCCATCTGGTTTCACAAATGCCTCTAGACCCCCTGGAGGTATTTGGAAGCCCATCAGGAGACAGCAATATGCAAATCAATCAGCAGAAAACGGTGCAGGTCGATGTGACTGAGCTGCGCACCTACATGAAAGTCCGTGACCAGGTATGCGTAACTCTGCACGACGCCCAGGGCGAGGAAGTAGCCGCCTATACGGGCTACGTTCCGGATTTCTTTCCGGGTGAGCATTACGGCGACTACTTGATGCTGCACATCGATCTGGAAACAGGCCAGATCAAGAACTGGAAAAAGCCAGTCGCCGCCGACATCGAAAAGATGATCGAAGCGGGCGACGACGACTGAGTAACCCTCTCCTTGCACGTCAGCCAGACGAAAATTGGCCCGATCCTTTCCTTGGGGAGACTCGTATAGGGAGAGGCTGTATCGGAGTGGACGTTGTGACATGCCGGCGGTTGCCTTGCGGTGACTTAGCTTCAGCGTCCACCCCGATGCAGATGAATGCCCAGGCTGATGGGCAAGTGTAAGACCTGAGGGATCGCGGGAATCATGGCCGGTAAAGTGAGTAAGCGCCCAGATAGCCACGGCGAGTCCAAGAATAAGCGGCTGAAACCTTCGCCCCGGTGAAACTCCGGTGTCACTAAGGCCGCTAATAGTCGTGCCGGGATCAGCTCCGGCATCTGCATCAGGCGTTCGGTGCCATTAACCGACGGCGTGGGAAGCGTCGATAACTCAATCTCTGACAGCCGGAAAGACGGCACCCACCCTTCTCGCCTAACCCCAAACACTGGAGGTCGCCATGGCCCGCACTTACGAATACTGGACGGTCAAGGATGGCGAGGACATTGCCGTCAACCTGACCGTCGTATATTTCTCGGCTCGAAAAGGCAATTTCAGCTCCCAAGCCGCAGACCCCGATGAGTACTTCGGCCATTGCGAAATCAACTGGGAGTCGAAAGACGACACCAGCTTCATGACTGAATCCGAAATCGCCTCGATGGAGGAATGGCTTGTGAATGAGCATTCCGAGTACCTGGCTGATCAGGACTACTACGACTAACCCGCCACCCTGGAGGCGACCATGAACGCAGCATTGAAGATATGCCAGGAGCGTTACGACGCTCAGTTGCCGCCTCCAGTGAGCGAGTCGGCGGTGGAGATTGCCCGTAGGGAGTGGCTGTACAACGCCACGGAACAGCTGGTGCGGTTCGGCCAGGACGTGAAGGTTCAGCGGCGCCTGCGCAGGCCTCAGGTCGTCACGGTCGCCCAGCTGGCACTGGCGGCAGATGAACTGGCGAACGCCCGGCAGGCGGACTGTGATGTCGGCACACCGGCACTTGGCTGGATGTTGATCGCCAACAACTGCGGCCGAGCCGACAAAGATTCTGTCGCCCAGCTGCTGGGCTACAGCGATCACCCATTCGGCAAGCTTGGCGAGATTGCAGAGGCCCTGCTCAGCCCTATCGCTGATGACGCACTGGCCGCCCAGGCCGAGGATGACGAGCTATGAAAATGAGCCCGCACGTCCTCATCGGCGAAGAGCTTGAAACGCTCGATGACCGCCAAACGCCGGTCAGCTGGTCGGTGATGATCCAGAAAACACTGAACGAAATGATGCTAGACGATCGCATCACCATCGCCGAATTCAACCACTACTGCGGGCGCCTCAACAAGATTGTTGCCCGGCGCAAGGAGGCAGCATGACCACTCCTCCAGTTAAATCGCTGATAGACAGCCAGCTCGAAGAGATAGAGCGCAGCCTGACCATTCTCGGCGCCGGTTTACCGCGCGACCTGCCTGTGTCGGCGCTGCCGCCAAAGCTTGCTGCTGCGATCAAGGGCGGGCGTATCGCGGTAAGGGTTCGGCCATGACCTCCTACCAAAGAGCCAAGCGCTACTGCTTCTGGCGCGGGTCTGCCATAGCAATCGCATTCTTCACCTTCCTGATGTTGCTCGGCGCCCTCGCTGATCGAATCACTCAATAACCAACACCTTCAATCGCTGCGAGCATCGCGGCAAGGATTCCCACGTGTCCGCAAATCAGCAAGTCATCACCATCGACGACATCAGCGCCGACAACGCGCCGGCCATTTATGTTGCCGGCGGCCTGGGCCAGTTCTTCGACGCGGTGAAAGCCGAAGTAACTGGCGAGGTGCCGGACCTCAAGACGGCCAAGGGCCGCGCCCGCATCGCCAGCCTGGCAGCAACCGTCAGCAAATCGAAGACGGCAGTCGAGAAGCCGGGTCGCGACTACCTGAAGCGTCTCAAGGAAATGCCGAAGGTCGTCGAGGCCGAGCTGCGCGAGTTCGTCACCAAGATGGACAACCTGCGCGACGCTACCCGCAAGCCGCTGACGGACTGGGAACAGGCAGAGATTGCCCGCACCGACAAACACGTCGACGGCATCCAGAACATCAAAGACCTGGCCTTTTTCGAAGAGTCGCCTAGTGCTGCCTGTGTCGCCAAGATCATCGCCGACCTGGAGCTGATCGCGATCAACGACACATGGGAAGAGTTCTTGGTCGAAGCCGCCCAGGTGAAGGATCAGACCCTGGTCAAGCTGCGCGGCATTCTGGCCGAGCGCACCCAGTACGAGGCCGAGCAAGCCGAACTGGTCAGGCTGCGCGCCGAGGCAGAAGCTCAGGCCCAGCGAGACCGCGATGCAGAGATTGCACGGGTAGCGGCTGAGCAGGCCCAGCGCCAGGCCGAAGAGCGCGCAAAAGCTGAGCGCGACGCAGCAGCGCGCCGCGAGCAGGAGTTGCTGGATCAGGCCGCAGCAGCGCAGCGGGCAACCGAACAGGCCGCCCGTGATGCAGAAGCCGCCGCCGAACGCCAGCGCCTGCAACTGGAGCTGCAAGCCGAGCAAGCACGCACAGCGGCGGCCCAGGCAGAGGCAAGCCGTGTTGCTGCCGAGCAGCGCGCCGAGCAGGAGCGTCTTGACTCCATACGCCGCCAGGAAGAAGCCGTAGAGCGGGCTCGACTGGATGAGGTCGCCCGAGCCAACGCAGCAGCAGACGAAATCCTGCGCCAGCAACAGGCGCGCCAGGATGACGTAGCGCATAAGTCGAAAATCCTGGGCGAAGCCAAGCAGGCTTTGATCGGCATGAACATCAGCGAAGAGCTGGCCAAGGCCATCGTCCTGAAGATCGCCCGCGGCGAAGTCCCCCACATCACTATCCAATTTTGAGGCTATAGCCATGTCGCAAGAAATCATTATGCCGCTGGAGCGCGATCGCCAAATGGCTGCCCAGCCAGCGCAGGAAATCAGCATGTTGTCGACCATCAGCCGCCTTGCCCTTGATCCTCGCTGCGACATGGACAAGCTGGAGCGCCTGATCTCCCTTCAAGACCGGATGGAGGCTAAAACCGCGCTTGAAGCCTTCAACGCCTCGTTCGCTGAAATGCAGTGCGAAATGCCATCTGTCGAGAAGCGCACCGAAAACACGCACACCAAGAAGATGTACGCCGATCTGGATGACATCAACTACGCCGTGCGCCCGGTGATGGCCAAATTTGGATTTGGCGTTTCGTTCAAGATCGTCAACCAGGCTGCCGGCGTGAGTATCACCGGCATTCTGATGCACAAGGGCGGCCACCGCGAAGAAACGACCATGATTCTGCCACTCGATACGGGCGCCGGACGTAGCGCCGTGCAGTCGGTTGGCTCGACCACTACCTACGGCAAGCGTTATGTGATGTGCGCCCTGCTGAACATCACCAGCGGCGACGACAACGACAACGATGGATATGTCGAGCCATCCGATCAGTTGGTCACGCCAGCCCAAGCAAGGCAGGTACAGGCCCTTCTGGACAAGTGCAGCGAGGCCGTTCACGCCAACTTTGAAAAGATGTACGGCGACCCTGGCCAGATTGCGAGGTCTGCCTTTGACGGCGTAGTGGCAGGGTTGAACAACTCAATCTCAAAAGCTGCCAAGGCGGCTCAGCAAGCGGGGTAAAGAGACCATGCAAATCATCACAGAAGTTGAGCAGGGATCGCCTGAGTGGCTGGCCTTACGCCTGGGCATCGTCACTTGTTCTGAGCTGGAGTGCCTGCTTACCAGCGGCAAGGGCGAGGCTGGTTTCGGTGTAGGCGCATTCAGCTACATGAACACGCTGATCGGCGAGCGCATCACCGGTGAGGCTGCCGACCCATTCCAGGGCAACCGCCACACAGAGCGCGGCCACGAGCTGGAAGGTGTTGCCCGCAAGCTGTACGAGCAGCGCGAAGAGGTCGAGACCAAGCAGGTTGCGATCATCCTGAACCACGGCGCTGGCTATTCGCCTGACTCACTGGTCGGCGAGCCTGGTCTGACCGAGATCAAAACAAAGCTGCCGAAGTTTCAGGTCGAGGTGATCCTCTCCGGCGAGATCCCGAAAGAGCACGTAGCCCAATGCCAGGGCGGCCTATGGATCTCGGAGCGTGAGTGGATCGACTTCGTTTGCTACTGGCCAGGCATGCCGCTGTTCATCAAGCGCGCATACCGGGATGAGGCGCTGATCCGCAAGCTGTCGGAGCGGGTCAAAACCTTCTACGAAATCTTGGACGACCGAATGAATCGGGTATTGGGGATAGCAGCATGATCAGCATCCTTCAGAACGAAGTTGAGCGTCTGCGCGGCGCATCCTGCGCCCTGGCTCACGATATCGAATCCTTCTTGAGCCGTGGAGGGACTATCCAGGTGCTGGAGGGGCCAAGCTTCAGGCCACCACCCGTCAGGCACCACCCAGAACCGAAGCCAAGGAAGAAAAAGGCCCCGGCGTGCATCGCGGAGCCAGTCAAGTTCCTGGACAAAATGGCGCTCCGGGACATCGAGCGCGATGAAAGGAAGGTAATGCGCGAGAAAGCCAAAGCGGATGAACTGGAGTGCATCAGGGGGCTGGCCGAGACCATGACCTATACCCAGGCCATCCTGAGAACCGGCATGCACATACGGTCATTGCAGCGGCTTGCACGGCTTGGCGGATTCAAATTCCAGCCGGCAGATACGCGAGGCAAGAAGGATCTTCGGTTTGTCGATGAAGAACGCGATACCAGAAACGCCGCACTGATCCGCGAACTCTTGGCGCGAGGCTTCAGCAGGAACCAGGCGCGCGAAAGCATCCAAACCAACCGGAAAAACTTCGAGCGGTTACTGGCCAAGTTCGATATCGACTATCCGAAGGCAACCAAAGGCCCAGCGCCGGCATTCTTCGCGAAACCAGCCAAGCAGGCCTGATCATGGCAGCCCAACCGAAAGAACGATCGGCAAAACTGCAGCTCGCCTACAACCGCGAATCACTGCGCATCTGCAACGAAGAATAACCCACCCTACTCGCTGCATCCGGAACCCGGAGGGCGGCGCCTACCTGGAGATAACATGAATGAGCTGGCTCTTTTCGCAGGCGCTGGCGGCGGAATACTCGGCGGCCACCTGCTCGGGTGGCGCACCGTCTGCGCCGTTGAGCGTGATGCCTACGCCGCACAAGTTCTGGCGCAACGACAAAACGATGGAGCCCTCCCAGCTTTCCCGATTTGGTCTGACGTGTGCAGTTTTGACGGAAGACCATGGCGCGGCCTTGTTGACGTGGTTTCTGGCGGATTCCCGTGTCAGGACATATCAGCTGCCGGGAATGGCGACGGCATTGATGGTGCCCGCTCCGGACTCTGGCGTGAAATGGCGCGAATCGTCGGCGAGGTACGACCTGCCTACGTCTACGTGGAAAACTCACCTCTACTTGTGGGAAGAGGACTTGCACTGGTCCTCGGTGACCTTGCCGAAATGGGGTATGACGCGAAGTGGTGCATTGTTTCAGCATCCGACCTTGACGCGCCCCATCAACGCGAACGCATCTGGATTGTGGCCAACGATAACCGTGTGCGGGAACCACAACCAACCGGGCAGCAGCAAGAATGCAGGATGGGGCCTGAGCGCGGCCGTGAAGCTTTGGCCAACACCGGTCCGCAGGGATTACCGGCACCCGGGGAAAAGCCGAATGGAAAGGACCGGGAGCAAATCAGACGAGTGCCTGCCTCAAGTCATAGGTGGCCCACTGAACCCGGAGTGGGTCGAATGGCTGATGGGGTGGCCTTCCGGTTGGACCGAATTAAAGCCCTTGGCAATGGACAAGTTCCAAGAGTGGCAGCAACAGCATTCTCCATCCTATCGATCGACGACTGACGCCGCCTAGCAGCGCCTGGAGAACCCCATGATCCGCCAATACCGATTCAGCGAGCTAATGACTCGACTGACCAATGAAGAGTGGACGGTCGTTGAAATTAGCCGAGACAATTTTGTGTTTATGCCGGTTGCCTACAGAGGCCGTCGGTTGTGATTTCTGATTATTTGGAGGTGGGTCATGAGTGAAGTGAAGCGGTATCGGTTTATCAGTTCGAATGGGTACGCGGCGATCCCTGTTGTGGACTCGGTTAAGGCTGAACGCTTTGTCGAAGAGCAAGAATTCGACCGTGTAACCGCCGAGCGTGACGCGGCGCTGGGGCGTGAGGCTGCGTTGAATCTACAGATCTCCAATCAGGCGGAAACCATAAAACAGTTATCCGGCAGATATGGCCCCATCGCAGAAGCCCTACAACAGCGCCTGACCGTAGCGGATGAGCGGGTGGATATGCTGGGGAAAGAGGTTGAGCGCCTGAGCCGCGTGAAGCTGTCACTGAAGGATTTGGCAGAAAGCCGTGCTGACAACTGCTCGGTATACCGGGAACACCTGAACGAGGCGCTGACGATGGCGAAAAAGGTCAGGGATGCAAGTCCCGGTATGCAGCGGAAATGCCTGAGCGACCTGATCGTTTACCTGTCCCAAAACAGTGGCGCCGCACTCAATCCAGTAGATGGTGGTGGCGATGACGCATAAATGCTACCGCCGAGACCCAAGCGTTAACGCAGTCACTGACCTCGTGACCGACGAGCAGATGCGGGGCTCGTTCCAGGGTACCAACTTCGGGCATGACGACTTCCGTGGCCTGATAGCCCAGGGCTGCATCAAGGCCTTGGCCGGTTGGCACCAGGGGCACACGATTACGTGCATCCTTGAAGAGCTGCGGCTGATCAGTTGGAATCGTCAGGCCGACAAGATCAAGGTCACCGCCAAGGGCCGACACTACATCTGGCTCTCCTTCAAAGGCCGCCCAGGCGTTTAACTCCCCGCCTACTGCTGGTGCCTGCTGGCACTGGCACAACTGATTTGCTGAGGTGATTTATGTTTTCAAATGATCCCTACGAAGATCTTGAAAAAGCTGCACGTGCGGCCACGAAAGGTCGGAATTTTGATCGGTTGCCCGCTGCAGGTGGTGGCCTGAAATACGAGTGCCTAGGTAACGACGGAACGCTGGTGCTGAAGGTAGACCACAAAAACAATGAATTCGGATTCGTTGGCGAAAAGGGCGAGCAAGACGAAGCATTCTTCCTAAAATGCACGCCGGACATAGTGCTCAACCTGATTGCTGAGTACCGCCAACTCAAAGCAGAGGCGCAGAAGCCATGACCACCAACCAAACGATTGACGGCGTGCCGCGTGATCCTGGTGGAATTCTTGAGAAGCGGAAGGCGAAGGAGACACCGGCAAACAAAGCGCTGGTCCTGGCATCGCTTTCGTATGATTCGTTGACCGGCGAATTCAGATGGAAGACGGCGAGGAAGAACGGGCGTGAATCCGGATCCGTGGCTGGATGCCTTCACCACTCCGGATATTTGCTCATATCCGTGGACAGAATCAAATTTCCATGCCAGAGACTGGCTTGGCTTTTCCATACAGGCGATTGGCCAAAGGGGCACGTTGACCACATAAACATGGATAAATCAGATAACCGCATATGCAATCTGAGAGAAGCCACTCATTCGCAAAATGCGTTCAACACACCAATTCCGCCAAGCAATACCTCGGGATTCAAAGGCGTTAGCTGGTACGGCCGAGCGCAGAAATACAGATCCCAAATCACGGCATATGGCAAGCGCCACTATCTCGGGCTTTTTGATGATCCTTGCTTGGCCCACGAGGCTTACAAGGCAGCATCAATCAAACTGCACGGCGAGTTTTCCAGTCCCGGAACGCCTGCCTCGACGAGCTGAAACGCCTCAACCCCTCTCTGTAACCCCTCCCCCTTCAAAGTCAGCCGCTATAGCGGCGTATTCGCATGCCTGCCGCACCCCGGCAAGGAGCTTTGCCATGTCTCGCATTGAAGAAATCGAAGGCTGGCACCTGGCTGATGAGTTGATCAAAGCCGGCCGCCAGATTGACCCGATCCTGGGTGGCGTAGAGCGCGTTATCGAGAACATCGAGCGCACTGCCGCGTTACGGCCGGAGAGCTATCGGGTGGGGATTCAGAAGCGCATCGAGGTGGAACGCCATGGCCTGCTTTGACGTGCACGAACGGAGGGAGGATGGCGGCGTAGGCAAGCTGCTCGACGTGATCGACCGCGTACCGGAGCGCAGGAAATCAGGCCTATTCATCGAATTCGACGGCGAGATGTTCCAGGTACTGACCGGCATCCGCAATTTTATCACTGTGACGACTGAGCGCTGGGTGCGGAAGTCGGGGAGGAAGGCGTGAGAACGTTTTTGAATGCATGGCTACGACGATGGGCCGAGGCATCGCTGCGCACCGAACTGCATCAAGCTCAGGAAAAATTGATACGAGAAAAGGAAAAGCTATCGCGATCATTAGCTAATTACGAATCAAGCTTGAAGGCGTGGAAGGCGCGCGAGAGTGACATCAAGCGAAAGCATGTAGAAGCTAATTCATACAATGAGCGCCTCATCAGCGCCCTACGAGAACGAGTCCCTGCGGAACTTTTTTATAGCGTCTGTGAGTACGCACGCAATCGTAAGGCCCGCGAGGACTCGCTATGACCACCCACCGAATCCAAGACAACACCGGCCGCTGGCACCGTGTCAGCAAGTCGACATCAACCCGAGGGAGCTACGTCAGCTTCTACCGTGGCGAGCCAAGCAGGCTTTGGCGGCCGGGGCAATTCAAGGCTGTGGAGGTGGTGAAGTGAGCATGATTACCGATCTTATCGAAGAAAACTCCGAGCTTAAAAATCGTGTGGCAGATCTTGAATTAGCACTGGGCGGCATGCTGTTTGGGTTTGACGATGGTGTGGGTCGCGACTGGTCGGCTCCGCTGCTCGACTACGCACGCACGCTGACGAATGCGGTCGAGTTCAAGTCCCGCGCCAAAGCTGGGGAGGATGAATGATGGGTACTGAGAAAATGCGGCAGGAATTCCTGACCTGGTGGTGGCACGACGATCAGCGAGAGTTGCGGCAGAGTTGTGCGCAGGGATGGGCGCTACACGTCTGGATCTCGTCGCGCGCAGACATTGAGGTGGAGTTGCCAAGAGAGGATCGCAACATTGATTACTCTGGCTACATCTCAAAATCAGAGACAGAAGCAGCCATCGAATCACTCGGCCTGAAGGTGAAGCCATGACAGAAGAAGCCGAGATTGTGTTTGTGGACGGCCTGGGCAAGATGCTTGGCCGAACTGAAGCGTCTGTCAGGGAGGGGATCCGCCGGGGTGTACCGTGGCTGCCCAAGGGCTTCAAGATGGGCATCAGGCATTGCTGGCTGAAGGAGGATGTGCGGGAGTTTTTGCGGGCATGCCGCGACGGGGAGAACAAGGCGCCGAAGGTCGGCCGGAAGCGGTTGCCGCCGCCGACCTTGCGGGGTGTGGCCTGATGCTTGGGCTATCCCAGCTTCTCGGCCAGGTCGTTGGGGCAAAGGTGCGTGTAGCGCTTGAGCATCGAGAGGGTCTTGTGGCCGGTGATGGTGCTGATCTCCATGACCGACAGGCCGCGCTCAAACAGGCGGCTCGTGGCCTCATGCCGCATATCGTGAAGGCGGAGGTCTTTGATCTTCGCCGCCTCACACGCCAGGGCGAAATAGTTGCTCACGCTGTCCAGTTTCAAATGAAAGAACCTGCCTCCATCAATCGGCGTCGGCAACCCATCTAAGAGCTCAACCGCCCGCTTTGACAGTGGGACGGATCGGCGCTCGCCGTTCTTCGTGTCCTCGAGGAATGCAACTCTCCCCCGAACTTGATCCTTTCGCAGCATGACCAGCTCGGACCGGCGCATCGCTGTCTCGACTGCCAGTTCAATAATCACCGGCAGCTCGGCATTGATATCGCCTGCGTGCTTGAGCAGCGCCTTCAGCTCGGCGGTTGTCGGCCGGCGCTCCCGTTGCTTACTGCCCTTCGGCATGCGAATAGCGGTGCACGGGTTTTTCAGGCCCTGAATGCCCCAGTCCTTCGCCGCAACTGTATATAGGTGGCTGATCAGCGCCAGGTTCAGCCGGACGGTGGCCGTGGACTTCCCGGCCTTCAGTTCGGCATCCCGGTACGCTGCCATATCGCTCGAGCGGATCGCAGCCAGAGACTTGCTGCCCCACTCCGATTTCTGCCACTTCTTGGCGCGCACCTTCTCCTGGGCCGATCCTTTCTTCGCCTCGCTCACCTCGTTGACGTACCGCGTCAGGGCTTCGGTGAGCGTGGTGCTCTCAGCCTCTCGGGTATCAACGAATCGCTTGCGTGACATATCACCCTCGATCTCGGCGGCCCATCGCTGGGCTTCTGCCTTGGTGTCGAAGGTTGAAGAAAGTGTCGGATATCCTTTGCGACGGATCTGGGCTCGCCAGGCGTCACCGCGCTTCTCGTAATAGGCCATCTACGAATATTGAAGGGGGGCTGGGGGAATCGCAAGGGGAGCCAATCCCCCAGATTTCCCCCAATCTACAACCAAATGCAAAAAGGCCCCGAGGCAAAATGCGCTCGGGGCCTTTAAATATGGCGGAGAGATAGGGATTCGAACCCTAGGTACCGGTGAAGGTACAACGGATTTCGAATCCGTCCCATTCGGCCACTCTGGCATCTCTCCAACGGCGCGCATCATAACAGCCTGTCTCTGGAAAGCAAAGCGCCGAAGCGATTTTTTTCCGTGCTATCAGATGCTTGCGTCGATTACAGCGGTACGCCGAGGCGCTTGGCGACTTCTTCGTAGGCTTCGATCACATCACCGAGGCCTTGGCGGAAGCGGTCTTTGTCCATCTTCTTCTTGGTGTCCTTGTCCCACAGGCGGCAGCCGTCCGGGCTGAATTCGTCGCCCAGGACGATGGAGCCGTCGTGGAACACGCCGAATTCAAGCTTGAAGTCGACCAGCAAGAGGCCGGCGTCGTCGAACAGCTTGCTCAGCACGTCGTTGACCTTGAGGGACAGTTCCTTCATGCGCGCCAGTTGCTCGGCGGTGCCCCAGCCGAACGCCACGACGTGGGATTCGTTGATGAACGGGTCGCCCTTGGCGTCGTCCTTCAGGAACAGCTCGAACGTGTAAGGGTTGAGCTTGAGGCCCTCCTCCACGCCCAGGCGCTTGACCAGGCTGCCAGCGGCGTAGTTACGCACGACGCATTCGACCGGGATCATGTCCAGCTTCTTGACCAGGCACTCGTTGTCGCTCAGCAGTTTGTCGAATTGGGTCGGAATGCCGGCCGCTTCGAGTTTCTGCATGATGAAGGCGTTGAACTTGTTGTTCACCATGCCCTTGCGATCCAGTTGTTCGATGCGCTTGCCGTCGAACGCCGAAGTGTCGTTGCGAAACAGCAGGATCAGGCGGTTGGCGTCGTCGGTCTTGTATACCGACTTGGCTTTGCCGCGGTAGAGTTCTTCACGTTTTTCCATGATGGGCTCCGCTTTGAGTGAGGTGGGCTAGGCGATGTGTCGCCAGTCGAGCCCTGAATCTTGATCGGCCAGTTGCAGCCAGTCCGGGTCGCACCCAAGGGTATCGACAAAACATTGCCGGGCCAGCTGCGGCAGGTTGTTCTTGCTGCTCAGGTGGGCCAGGACCAGGTGTTGCAGGTCTTGCCAGCCCAACTCATACACCAGGTACGCCGCCTGGTGGTTGTTCAAATGCCCGAGTTCGCCGCCCACCCGTTGCTTGAGAAAGTACGGGTAATGACCGCGAGCCAACAGGTCTCGGCAGTGGTTGGACTCGATCATCAATGCATCGAGATCCCGGTAACCGTCCAGCACCTTGGCGCAGTAGGAACCCAGGTCGGTGAGTACGCCGAAACGTCGCTCGCCGCCACTGAATACATACTGCGTCGGCTCCTGGGCGTCATGCGCCACGGCAATCACATCGATGCTCAAGGCACCGATCTGCAACTGCTCGCCACCGGCCAGGAAGCCTGCGGGTTCAATGGGTTTGCGCATCCCGCGCAAGGTGCCGCGACTCAGGTACACCGGAAGATTGTAGCGCCGAGACAGCAAACCCACGCCATGCACATGGTCGGCATGTTCGTGGGTCACCAGAATCGCGCTCAGCTGCGAGGGGTGAACCCCCAGGCGCAGCAGGCGCCGCTCGGTTTCCCTTAACGAGAAACCACAATCCACCAGCACATACGTGTCGTCTTGAGCGACCAGCGTGCCGTTCCCTTGGCTACCGCTGCCGAGAACGGCAAAACGCATCGGATCAGCCCAGGTTGTCCTGAATCACGCCCAACACTTTGCGCGCTGTTTCAGCTGGCGCAACGGTGTTGATGTTCTTCTCGACGGTGACTTGCACGCTTTCGCCAACCTTGCTCAAACGAATCTGATAACGCTCGGCGCGGGTTTCGATCTCTTCCTTGGTCGGCGCGCTGCCGAACAATTTGCTGAAGAAACCTGGCTCGGCGTCTTTCTTCTCGGCTTTTTCCGCCACGTTGATGTAGTACAGGCCCAGGCTGCGGTTGATGTCTTCAACACGCCAAGGGCCTTGTTCCAACGCGCGACCGACACTGGCCCAGGCACGGTCCAGGTCTTCACCCAGGTTCAGCACCACGTTGCCGCTGCCGTCTTCGGTGAGGCTGACGCGGCTCGGGGTGTCGTAATCGCGTGCGGCGAGCAGGGAGATCGAACCGCCCTTCTCGGAAATACGGCTCATGCTGGCCAGCATCTCGTCGACCAGTGCGGCGTCGACGCCGGTGTTGACCGAGCGATTGGTGAACTCGACGTTGGACGTGCTGCCGGCAGGACGCTCGGCGCTGACCACATAGACTTCACTGGTATTGCGCTGCACGCCAGGCTCGATGCGTACACGTACACGGGCTTCGCTGTCAGCGGCGATACCGCCGGACTGCAAACGCTTGGCCATGCTGGCGGACAGCTCGCTGCCCTGCTGCCACGCCGTGGTGAACTCACCGGTCTGCGGGCGCTGCTCGTCGATGCGAAA
The DNA here is from genome assembly GCF_003058185.1 of Pseudomonas sp. GV105. Taxonomy (NCBI): domain Bacteria; kingdom Pseudomonadati; phylum Pseudomonadota; class Gammaproteobacteria; order Pseudomonadales; family Pseudomonadaceae; genus Pseudomonas; species Pseudomonas sp. GV105. Next base: position 28,449 of record NZ_QBUF01000002.1, on the reverse strand, counting down.
GCCATTGTCCTGGAAGAACTGCACCGCCACCGGCCAGACTTCGGCAGGTGGGCGCTGTGCCACGATCCAACGCGAATCGCCGCTCTTCTGCAGGCTGTAGTCGCTGGTATTCGCCACGGCCGAGATCGGCTGTGGACGCGGCACCACGTACTCACCCTTGGCGGTGTCGTCGGCGACATTGCGCGGAATCGGCAGCAACGGGTCAAGGCGCTTGGCGACGTTGACGTCCGGCGGCAATTGCATCGGTTTGGTTGCTTGTGCTTCCAGGTAATCGCTGCCGCGGTCACGGAAGTAGCCTTCCGGGCCCCAGATCCAACCGCAGCCGCTGGTGCTGGAGATAATCAAGGCAAGTGCGGAAAGTCCGGCCAATCGCTTCATGCGTAGTGCTTCCTCAATTAAACCAGGACGCCGGACTGGCGCAGGGCCTGTCGCAGCGGTTCGTGACAGGCTTCGCTGAGGCGGGTGAGCGGCAGACGGATACCGTCCGGCATCATGCCCATCTCGAACAGCGCCCATTTCACGGGAATAGGGTTGGATTCGATAAACAGTGTCTTGTTGAGCGGCATCAGTTTTTCGTGAATCGCACGCGCGGTCACGGCATCGCCGGCGAGGGCGGCGGCGCACATGTCGCTCATGGCACGCGGGGCCACGTTGGCGGTCACCGAGATGTTGCCCTTGCCGCCCAGCAGGATCAGCTCGACAGCAGTGGCATCGTCGCCGGAATACACCAGGAAGTCGCTGCTCACGCCTGCCAGGATGTCCTTGGCGCGCTGCAGGTCGCCGGTGGCTTCCTTGATGCCGATGATGTTCGGCACAGTGGACAGGCGGATCACGGTCTCGGCCTTCATGTCGCACGCGGTGCGACCTGGCACGTTATAGAGGATCTGCGGGATATCGACCGCTTCGGCAATGGTGCGGAAGTGCTGGTACAGGCCTTCCTGGGTCGGCTTGTTGTAGTACGGGGTCACCAGCAGGCAGGCGTCGGCGCCGGCTTTCTTGGCGTTCCTGGTCAGCTCGATCGCTTCACGCGTCGAGTTGGCGCCCGTACCGGCGATCACGGCGATACGGCCCGCGACACGCTTGACCACGAACTCGATGACCTGGATGTGTTCTTCCACGTCGAGAGTGGCCGACTCACCTGTGGTGCCGACCGCCACAATGGCGTTGGTGCCCTCTTGCAGGTGGAAGTCCACCAGTTTGCCCAGGCTATCCCAGTCGAGACGACCTTGTGCATCCATGGGTGTGACCAGTGCCACCATACTGCCCGCAATCATGCAACCGCTCCTGCCGGAAAAAGAGAGCCGTAATGGTACTGGCGCCAAGATGCTTGTACAAGCGAAGTACCGCCTGAGGATGCGTTCTGGCGCAACTAAACGACGGGCATTGCCATCATTGCGCGAAAGTGCGGGTCGAGACGGGGTAAAAACCCGCCGATCACGCAATGAAAACGCCACCTCCTATCCCTTGGCGACGCTTTTCGCTACCCTTCATGCTTTGATCGATACAGCCCTCACCGTATCGACCGCTCATCGTTTTAGGAAGGCTGCATGTCCACCCCCACAGTTCGCGAACAATTCCTTGTTATCAGTGCCCTCGGCGCCAACCCCATGGAGCTGACCAACGTCCTGTGCCGCGCCAGCCATGAAAACCGCTGCGCCGTCGTCACCTCCCGCCTCACCCGCCATGGCGAGTGCAGTGCGCTGGTGCTGCAGATTTCCGGCACCTGGGACGCCCTGGCACGCCTGGAGACCGGCCTGCCGGGCCTGGCCAAGAAGCACGACTTCACCGTCAATGTGGTACGCAGTGCCGCGCTGGAAAACCGCCCGCAGGCCCTGCCTTATGTGGCGTATGTCAGTTCGGCCTACCGCTCGGACATCGTCAACGAGTTGTGCCAGTTTTTCATCGACCATAACGTCGAGCTGGAAAACCTCACCTGCGACACCTACCAGGCACCGCAAACCGGCGGCACCATGCTCAACGCCACGTTTACCGTGACCTTGCCGGCCGGCGTGCAGATCAGTTGGCTGCGCGACCAGTTCCTCGACTTCGCCGATGCCCTGAACCTCGACGCCTTGATCGAGCCGTGGCGCCCACAGAACCCAATGTAAGGAAGCCCCCATGGCGGTAGTCATCGACAACCCCGTAGCCGATTTCGAAGCCCAGGCCACCAGCGGCCAGACCTTCAGCCTCGCAGCCCTCAAGGGCAAGCAAGTGGTGATCTACTTCTACCCGAAGGACAGCACCCCGGGTTGCACCACCGAAGGCCAGGGTTTCCGTGACCAGTACGCAGCGTTCAAGGCAGCCAACACCGAAGTGTTTGGCGTGTCGCGCGACAGCGTGAAGTCCCATGAGAACTTCAAGGGCAAGCAGGAATTCCCGTTCGAGCTGATCAGCGACAAGGACGAAGCGGTTTGCCAGCTGTTTGACGTGATCAAGCTGAAGAAGCTGTATGGCAAGGAATACCTGGGCGTGGATCGCAGCACCTTCCTGATCGACAAGGATGGCGTGCTGCGCCAGGAATGGCGTGGCGTGAAAGTGCCAGGGCATGTGGACGCCGTGCTGGCGGCCGCCCAGGCTTTGCATAACGCGTGAGCATCATCGGGAGAGGGCGCACGCGCCCTCCCCTCGCTTCAGAGTAAGGGCGCCACCACCGGTTCCTGCCGCGGCCATGCATCCAGCACCGCCTTGAACAGCGTCGCCAGAGGGATCGCAAAGAACACGCCCCAGAACCCCCACAACCCGCCGAACAACAATACCGCGCAGATGATCGCCACCGGATGCAGGTTGACCGCCTCCGAGAACAGCAGCGGCACCAGTACGTTGCCGTCCAGGGTCTGGATGATGCCGTACACCGCCATCAGGTAGATAAACTGGTCGCTCCAGCCCCACTGGAACAAGGCGATCAACGTGACCGGCACCGTCACCACCACCGCGCCGACATACGGCACCACCACTGAAATGCCCACCAACAATGCCAGCAGCGCCGCGTAGTTCAGGTCCAGGGCAATAAAGGCGATGTAGGTCACGCCGCCACAGATGATGATCTCGATCACCTTGCCGCGAATGTAGTTGGCGATCTGCCGGTTCATCTCCTCGGCCACCCGGGTGATCAGCGCACGCTCACGCGGCAGATAGCCACTTACCCAGCGGCCGATCATCGCGCGGTCCTTGAGGAAGAAAAATACCAGGATCGGCACCAGCACCAGGTAGATCATGATGTTGACCAGCAACGGCAGGCTGGACAGGGAAAAGGTCACCGCCCACTGCCCGAACTTTCCGATCTCGCCGCGCGCCACTTCGATGGCTTGCAATACCTGCTCATCCGACACCAGATGCGGGTAGCGCTCCGGCAACAGCAGCAATAGCGACTGCCATTTGGCGAGCATGCCGGGCAACTCATTGAACAGGGTGATCAACTGGTGCCACAGCAGTGGCACGACCACCACGATAAATACCAGCAACAGCCCCATGAACAAAGCAAATACCAGCCCCACTGCCGCCGCGCCCGGTAAGCGCAGACGCTCCAGGGTGGTGACCAACCCCTGCATCAGGTAGGCCAGCACCATCCCCGCCAGTACCGGGGCGAGCATGCCACCCAGGGTGAGGACGGCGGTAAAGGCCAGGAACAGCAGGACCGCCAGCACCACGGCTTCCTCGTCGGAGAAGTAGCGCTGAATCCAGTCTCGTAACACTTTGAACATCAATCAACCTCGGGTGGTGGGAAGCGGACGCTTCAGGCCTTGCGCAACCAATAACGGTAGACACCGGCGGCGTCTTCTTCATGCACCAGGGTATGACCGGCCAGCCTGGCAAAGGTGCGGAAATCACGCTGGGAACCGGCATCCGTGGCGATGACTTTGAGCACCGCGCCGCTGGCCAATCGATTGAGTTCGAGTTTGGCCTTGAGCAAAGGCAACGGGCAATTGAGGCCGCTGGCATCGAGTTCGGCATCAAAGGCTACAGCGTCGGTCATGGTTTTACTCCGGGCAAGCGTTCAGGTTGCTTAGAATATCTGGTCCGACGCTCAGTGTCCGGCTACAGTAAGCTCTTTGTCGAAAGGCTCTGTGCATGACTTTTTTGCGCCCCACCCTGCTGACGCTGGCCTGCCTGCTGGCCTCCCCGGCCTTTGCCGACGACCTGCCGTCACTTGGCGACGCCAGCTCAGCCATTGTCTCGCCGCAACAGGAATACCAACTGGGTCGCGCCTGGCTTGCCTACTTACGCGGCCAGGTGGCGCAGCTCAACGATCCGCAGCTCAAGGATTACGTCGAAACCAGCGTGTACAAACTGGTGGAGACCAGCCAGGTCAATGACCGCCGCCTGGAGTTCATCCTGATCGACAGCCCGCAGCTCAACGCCTTTGCCGCACCTGGCGGTATCGTCGGGGTCAACGGCGGGTTGTTCCTCAACGCTCAGACCGAAGGTGAATACGCCTCGGTGCTGGCCCACGAACTGGCTCACTTGTCCCAGCGTCACTTCGCGCGCGGCGTCGAAGCGCAACAGCGCATGCAGATCCCGATGATGGCCGCGATGCTCGGCGGCATCATTGCCGCCGCAGCCGGTGCGGGCGACGCCGGCATTGCTGCAATTGCCGGCACCCAGGCCGCGGCGATCCAGGAACAACGGCGGTTCTCGCGCCAAAATGAACAAGAAGCCGACCGCATCGGCATCCTCAACCTGGAGAAAGCCGGTTACGACCCACGCTCCATGCCGACCATGTTCGAGCGCCTGATGCGTCAATACCGCTTCGACGCCAAGCCGCCGGAATTCCTGCTGACTCACCCGGTGACCGAATCGCGCATCGCCGACACCCGCAACCGCGCCGAACAGGCCAAGCTCGGCGGCACCGAAGACAGCCTGCGTTATCAATTGATTCGCGCACGGGTGCAGCTGAAATACGAAGACACGCCAGGCCTCGCCGCCAAGCGCTTCCAGGCCCAACTGGACGAAAACCCGAAAAGCGACGTGGCGCGCTATGGTCTGGCCATCGCCCAAATCAAGGGGACCAAGCTCAAGGAAGCCCGGGAAAACCTGGCCCCGCTGTTGGCCAAGTCGCCCAACGACATTACCTACAACCTGGCGCAGATCGAACTGGACATCACCAACAACCGCTTGCCGGATGCCCAGCAACGCACTGACCGGATGCTCACCCAGTACCCCGGCAACTATCCGCTGAACCAGGTGCGAGTGGACCTTTTACTCAAACAGAACCGCACCGCCGATGCGGAAAAGGCCCTGGACGGTTTGCTCAAGTCGCGCCCGGACGATCCGGACGTGTGGTACCAAGTCGCCGAAACGCGCGGCTTGTCCGGCAATATCATCGGCCTGCACCAGGCGCGCGCCGAGTACTTCGCCCTGGTCGGCGACTTCCAGCAGGCCATTCAACAACTGGACTTCGCCAAGCGCCGTGCCGGCAGCAACTTCCCACTGTCGTCACGTATCGACGCACGCCAGCGTGAGCTGATCGAACAGGAACGCTTGGTGAAAGGAATGATGGGCTAAACCCACCGCCCACAAAAAAGCCCCGCCTTCGTTTAACGAGGGCGGGGCTTTTTGATGCGCCGGTGTTACTCAGCCAGCTTGAAGGTAATGAAGCTGGCACGGCCCTGACGCAGGACGCGCATCGAGACCGAACGGTTCTTCGGCAGCGCCTTGGCGATGTCGGTGAACTGCTTGGTGCTGTCGATGGCCTGATTGTTCAGGTGAGTGATCACATCGCCTGGCTGCAGGCCGATCAACGCGGCAGGACCGTCCTGCACTTCCTTGATCACCACGCCGCTTTTCAGGTCGAAGGCCTTCTTCTGCTCGTCCGTCAGCTCGGCCACGGCAATACCCAGGCGATTGCTGCTGCGCTCGGCGCCCGGCTTGGCGCTACCGAGGGCATCAAGGGTCGCGCCTTCTTCCGGAATGGCGCCGACGGTCAGTTCAACGTTCTGGCGCTTGCCTTCACGGATCACTTCCAGCTTGGCTTTGCTGCCCGCCTTGAGCGCGCCCACCAAATGCGGCAGGTCTGCCGACATGACGATCGGCTGGCCGTTCATGCTCAGAATCACGTCGCCGACTTGCAGGCCGCCCTTGGCTGCCGGGCCGTCGTCCTGGATCTGAGCGACCAGCGCACCGGCCGGCTTGTCGAGGCCGAAGGACTCGGCCAGGTCCTTGTTCACTTCCTGGATCACCACGCCCAACCAGCCACGGCTGACTTTGCCGCCGCTTTTGAGTTGGTTGGAAACGTCCATGGCCACGTCGATCGGGATGGCGAACGACACGCCCATGAAGCCACCGGAGCGCGTGTAGATCTGCGAGTTGATGCCGACCACCTCGCCGTTCAGGTTGAACAGCGGGCCACCGGAGTTACCTGGGTTGATCGGTACGTCGGTCTGGATGAACGGCACGTAGTTTTCGTTGGGCAGGCTGCGGCCGATGGCGCTGACGATGCCTTGGGTCACGGTGTGGTCAAAGCCAAACGGCGAACCGATCGCCACGACCCATTGCCCGGCCTTCAGGTCCTGGGACTTGCCCAGTTTCAGCACAGGCAGGTCCTTGCCGTCGATCTTCAGCAACGCCACGTCGGAACGTGGGTCGGTGCCGACCAGCTTGGCTTTCAACTCGCTGCGGTCAGCCAGACGGACGAGGATCTCGTCAGCGTCGGCAATCACATGGTTGTTAGTCAGGATGTAGCCATCGGGCGAGATGATGAAGCCTGAGCCCAAGGACTGCGCTTCACGCTGGCCACCGCCACCACCACGGGGCGCGCGTTGTTGCGGCATGCCACGCTCGAAGAACTCGCGCAGCATCGGCGGCAGGCCTTCCAGGTCCGGCATCTGCTGGTCGGAGACTTTGCGCTCGGGCAGTTTTTGCGTGGTACTGATGTTCACCACGGCAGGCGAGGCCTGCTCGACCAATTGGGTGAAATCAGGCAGCTCGACCGCTTGCGCGGGCACGGCCTGACCCAACACCAACAATGTGGCGACTATGGATAAATAGGACTTCAAGCGTGGTATCGACATACAGCTCCCGTTACGACGAGCAGGGTTGGGCGACAGGGTTCTGGAAACGCCGGAAACTGTGACCGACATCTCCGTTCCGCGAACAAAACATGGTCAGCGCCGACAAGCCCTGACCTATAAAAAATATGAGAGATTTTTGCAAGTGAAAATGCTGGACCGGACATTTCATGACGCTCGGCAGCCAACCTCGCATGGACGTAGGGTGAAAGGCCAGGATGAACATAAGATTAACGATTCACGGCTTGGCGGCTGGTTTTTTTTCACCGCGCACCGACAGCGCGATGCGCTCGGCGGTGCCCATGGGGATTTCGCCCACTACCGTGACCATCATTTCGCCATCCACCGTATTCAGCCGACGCGACACCGCCACCGTCGGGCCCAACTGGGTACGGGTTTCGGTAACGCCGGATTCGCCGATCGGCTCAAGAAATACCGAAAACCGCGCCAGCCCATCTTCATACATCCGACTGTCGACCGTCGCTTTGGTCTGGGTGTCTTTGCGCGCATTGCTGCTGGTCAACTGGAAACCCGGCGGCAACCATTCCAGATGCCAGTCCTGGGCAGGTTGCACCTCGGGCGCTTTAGCCGTGGCCACTGCAATAGGCGTGCAATCGCCAGTGGGTTGCAAGTCGCGATCATCCGGCGTGACCGAGGTGTTCAATCGCGTGAACTGGAAACGCTCCAGCAACTGCCCCTGATCGTTCACCAGCAGGGATTTAAGGGGCAACGCAGTTTCGCGGTCCAGGTGCAACTCAAAACCATAGCGGTATTGGTCACGCGGAGTGATCGACACAATCACCGCATTTCGACCGGCCACGCGAGATTTGCCGATGACGGCCAGTTCGTAGAATTGCGCGATTTTTTGCGGATCAAGCGCACGTGAAGGGGCATCACGCGAATTGCCGAGGCCGGCGACAAGAGTGCCGCTGACGCATTGCGTCCGACCGTCTACCCGCACGACTTCCTGAGCCGAACCGTCGAGCTGCAAAAGCCGCTCGCGAACCTGACCGTCCTGGACACGATGCCAGATGTCGTGGGTAGAAAAATTGCCGTTACGCTCGTAGACGAACGTACCTTGGAAGCTTTGCTGTTGCTCAGCACGCCCAAGTCGAGTCAACCAGTCTTGGGCATCATCGGCGTGGGCGGGGAGTGCAAACCAACCACTGAGCAAAAGCGTAAGGAGCGGTATGGCGCGCATAGTGCTCCTCAACGGTTCAACGGTTTTCCAGGCTTGCCGCGCGAGCATAAGGCAGAGCGCTTTCAGTGCCTTTCAAGGCCGATTCCTGTGCGTGTTGGCGCAGGTAGCCTGGAAGACGCTGATCCTGCCAGCCGGATTGCCCTTGAAGCACACCGTTCGCCATCGGGCCGGTAGTGTCGGAGCTTTCCTTGTAGCCTGCCAGTACGGCGGGGCCCTTGACTTGCGGGCCAGCCATGATCGGTTGCTGAGTCTGCTGGGCCAGTTCGGCACCGGCGATTTCGTCCTGGTTGTACAGGCGAACACCAGCCAGAACGGCAACAGTCACCGAAGCGGCCACTGCCAGGCGACCCAGGCTACGCCATGGCCCCCGCGCAGCTTTTGCCGGAACGGCTTCATCAGCCAGTGCAGCAGAAACGGCCGCAGCAATATCCAGACGAGGGATTAGAAGATCCTTGTGCATCACCGCCCGAGCGACTTGGTAACGAGACCAGGTATCACGGGTTTCGGCATCACCGAATGCATTGAGCACCCGACGAAGTTCCAGTTCATCCGCTTCGTTATCCATCACTGCGGACAGCGATTCCTGCAGGGCATCACGACTCATGGCGGTTCCTCTCTTGGCTGTCGCCGCTGTCTTTAGTTTTCCTGCAACAACGGTTGCAAGGCTTTATCGATGGCTTCCCGGGCCCGGAAAATCCGTGACCTTACAGTCCCCACCGGACACTGCATGACGCTCGCAATGTCTTCATAACTCAGACCATCGAATTCACGTAAAGTTAACGCCGTCCGTAAATCTTCTGGCAGTTGCTGAATAGTGCGATGAACGGTGCCTTCGATCTCGTCGCGCAGCAATGCACGCTCCGGCGACTCGAGATCTTTGAGGCCGTGATCACCATCGTAAAATTCTGCATCTTCCGAACTGACATCACTATCTGGTGGGCGGCGTCCGCGAGACACCAGATAGTTCTTCGCCGTGTTGATGGCGATGCGGTAGAGCCACGTGTAAAACGCGCTGTCACCGCGGAAATTGCCCAGCGCACGGTATGCCTTGATAAAGGCTTCCTGTGCAACGTCCTGCGCTTCATGGGTGTCGTGCACAAACCGCACGATCAACCCGAGAATTTTGTGCTGGTATTTCAGCACTAGCAGATCAAAAGCTCGCTTGTCGCCGCGTTGAACGCGCTCGACCAGCTGCTGATCCTCTTCCTGGGTTAGCATGAACACTCCTCGTTGTACTTGAAGGAGGCTTGCATAACTGAACGATCAGGCTTGCAAACATAGACTCGGACTTTCCGCAAAAGTTCTCCCCTCCAAGCAAGTTTCCGGCATGCACTGATTTGGCACACACGAAAAACGCAGCGCGGGCAATGCCGGCTGCGCGAATAATCTTGTCGCCGGTTTCCTGACGCGTCCAATGCTCCCGACGGGCCAATAAACTCAACGTTTTCCCAGCTTTCGGGCAACCTGCTATTGAGTCGGGGCTTATGCAAAAAGTTCCCACTTCAATAACCGGTCCATTTACCTTGGCCGTGCACCGTAATTTCACATTGCCACGAATGCGCGGCTATTGTGCCGCTCCCCCCCTCTATATACTAGTAGCCCGTGTGACCCTTTGATTCGCCGATCCAGGCGTCCTGTTTGCGCCAGCCCCTGTGGATCGCTTTTTGCGGAATCCTTCAAATGAGCCAACAGTTTCAACACGATGTCCTGGTGATCGGCAGCGGCGCAGCCGGCCTGAGCCTTGCGCTGACCCTCCCCAGCCACCTGCGCATTGCGGTGCTGAGCAAAGGCGACCTGGCCAATGGCTCGACATTCTGGGCCCAGGGCGGTGTTGCCGCCGTGCTGGACGACACCGACACGGTGCAGTCCCACGTCGAAGACACCCTCAACGCTGGCGGCGGCCTGTGCCACGAAGATGCGGTGCGCTTTACCGTCGAACATAGCCGCGAAGCCATTCAATGGCTGATCGACCAGGGCGTGCCGTTTACCCGTGACGATCACGCCGGCAGCGATGACGGCGGCTTCGAGTTCCACCTGACCCGCGAAGGCGGGCACAGCCATCGCCGCATCATCCACGCCGCCGACGCCACCGGGGCCGCGATCTTCAGGACCCTGCTCGAACAAGCCCGCCAACGCCCGAACATCGAACTGCTCGAGCAACGGGTCGCCGTCGACCTGATCACCGAGAAACGCCTGGGCCTGTCGGGCGAGCGCTGCCTCGGCGCCTATGTACTCAACCGCAACAGCGGCGAAGTCGACACCTACGGTGCGCGCTTCACCATTCTCGCCTCGGGCGGCGCGGCCAAGGTCTACCTCTATACCAGCAACCCCGACGGTGCCTGTGGCGACGGCATCGCCATGGCCTGGCGCTCGGGCTGCCGGGTGGCCAACCTGGAATTCAACCAGTTCCACCCCACCTGCCTGTATCACCCGCTGGCCAAGAGCTTCCTGATCACCGAAGCCCTGCGCGGCGAAGGCGCGCACCTGAAACTGCCGAATGGCGAGCGCTTCATGCAACGCTTCGACCCGCGCGCCGAACTGGCCCCGCGCGATATCGTCGCCCGCGCCATCGACCATGAAATGAAGCGCCTGGGCATCGACTGCGTCTACCTGGACATCAGCCACAAGCCCGAAGCGTTCATCAAGACTCACTTCCCGACGGTCTACGAGCGCTGCCTGGCCTTCAACATCGACATCACCAAAGGCCCGATCCCGGTGGTGCCGGCCGCGCACTACACCTGCGGCGGCGTGATGGTCGACCAACACGGGCGCACCGACGTGCCCGGCCTGTACGCGATCGGCGAAACCAGCTTCACCGGCCTGCACGGCGCCAACCGCATGGCCAGCAACTCGCTGCTCGAATGTTTCGTCTATGCGCGTTCGGCGGCAGCGGACATCCTTGAACAACTGCCGCAGATCCCCGTCCCTGCCGCCCTGCCCCGCTGGGACGCGAGCCAGGTGACCGATTCGGACGAAGACGTGATCATCGCCCACAACTGGGACGAACTGCGACGCTTCATGTGGGACTACGTAGGGATCGTGCGGACCAACAAACGCCTGCAACGCGCACAACACCGCGTGCGACTGTTGCTGGATGAGATCGACGAGTTCTACAGCAACTACAAAGTCAGCCGCGACCTGATCGAATTGCGCAACCTGGCCCAAGTGGCGGAGCTGATGATCCGCTCGGCCATGGAGCGCAAGGAAAGCCGGGGCCTGCATTACACCCTCGACTACCCGCAGATGCTGCCCGAGGCCCGCGATACTATTCTGGTGCCAACCACCTACGCCGACTGAACTTCAGGCGAACCCGCAGGCGCCGGTGTACATCGGCGGCCTGCGAATCCTTGGGCACACAGATCGACCGCACCGCCCATTCGCCCTGCACCCGATAGCGCAGCACCACGATCAACGGCAACGCCAGGCTGTCGGGACGCAGTTGCACGCGGTGCCAGCCGCGCGCTTCGCTCCACAACTGCCACCCGCTTTCGTCACGGCGCAGGCCGCGAATCGACGAACGGTGAGTCAGCCGGATATGGCGCGGGATAACCCAGGCGGCGTGAGCCAGGCACAGCAACAGGCCAAGGCTTGAATAAGGCAAATCGACAAGCAGCAGCGCACCCAGTGCGGACGACTGGGCCAGGAGATAGGCCGCCAGCAACAGCCGCGAGGCCTGCCAGCGGCATTCGAAGGCGGGATTACTTGGGCTGGACACGATCCAGGATCATCCGAACCATGCGCTGCAGCTCCGGGTCTTCCGATTCAGCGCGTTCCATGAACCAGCCGAACATGTCCTGGTCTTCGCATTCCAGCAGGCGCACGTAACACTTGCGATCCACCTCGTTAAGGGTCGAGTAAACCTCTCTGACGAATGGCACCAGCAACACGTCCAGCTCAAGCATGCCGCGACGGCTGTGCCAGTAGAGGCGATTGAGTTCTACATCTTCGACCATGGAACGCTCCTCAAATAGATTGCAAGTATACAGGCCCCAAGGCAGCGGAACAGTCGGCTTTGGTCGCCCCCTACAGAAACTATCCATTTGTCGGGCGCCCCTCTATGATGCACCTAGACTTTTTGACCTGCGATGACCCATGGCCGACTCTGCTTTCTTCTGCCCACTGACCCACGAAGGCGTTCTCGCCGTCCGCGGCGCCGACGCTGCCAAGTTCCTGCAGGGCCAACTCACCTGCAACCTCAACTACCTGAGCGACACCCAGGCCAGCCTCGGCGCGCGCTGCACGCAAAAAGGGCGCATGCAGTCGAGCTTTCGCATCCTGCTGCAAGGTGATGGCGTGCTCTTGGCCATGGCCACCGAGCTGCTGGAACCGCAACTGGCCGACCTGAAGAAATACGCGGTGTTCTCCAAATCCAAACTCACCGACGAAAGCGCCGCCTGGGCACGTTTCGGCCTGGCGAACGCGGATCATGCCCTGGCGAGCCTGGGCCTGGAACTGCCGGCCGCGACCGACAGCGTCGTCCGCAGCGAACAATTGATCGCCATCCGCGTATCCCCTGGTCGCGTCGAACTCTGGGCGCCCGCCGAGCAAGCCGAAGCTGTGCGCAGCCAATTGGCCGCGCAGTTGCAAACGGCTGACTTGAATGACTGGCTGCTGGGCCAGGTGCGCGCCGGTATCGGCCAGGTCATGCCGCAGACCCGCGAGCTGTTTATCCCGCAGATGCTCAACCTGCAGGCCGTGGGCGGCGTCAGTTTCAAGAAAGGCTGCTACACCGGCCAGGAAATCGTCGCGCGCATGCAATACCTGGGCAAACTCAAGCGTCGCCTGTACCGCCTGAGCCTGAATGCCGCTGAATTGCCCGAGCCCGGCACGCCGCTGTTTTCTCCCAGCCACAACAGCTCGATCGGCGAAGTGGTGATCGCGGCAAAAGCTGACCAAATGGTGGAACTTCTGGCGGTTCTGCAAGCCGAAGCAGCCGAGAGTGGTGATGTGCATTTAGGCACCCTCGAAGGTCCCGGTTTGCAACTACTTGACCTGCCCTACCAATTGGATCGTGATCGAGAGATCCAGCACTGATCGTCGCACCCCTTTGCAACACCTTAGAGAGCATGAATGAACGAGCTGGCGGAAAAAGTCCAACAGGCTTTGATTGCGGCCATCGACAACGATGACCTGGTTCTGCCGACATTACCGGAAGTGGCCCTGAGCATTCGTCAGGCCGCCGAAGACCCGGAAATCGGCATCAGCCACTTGAGCAAAGTGATCGGTCGCGACACCGCGCTGTCGGCGCGCTTGATCAAAGTGGTCAACAGCCCGTTGTTGCGGGCGACGCAGGAAGTCACCGACCTGCACACCGCCATCACCCGGCTGGGCACCAACTACAGCAGCAACCTGGCGATCGGCCTGGTGATGGAGCAGATCTTCCACGCCCGTTCCGAAGTGATCGAACAGAAAATGCGCGACGTCTGGCGCCGCAGCCTGGAAGTGGCGGGCGTCAGCTACGCGCTGTGCCGCAGCCACAGCCAGCTCAAGCCGGACCAGGCAGCGCTCGGAGGCCTGGTGCACCAGATCGGTGTGCTGCCGATCCTGACCTATGCCGAAGACCATTACGAGTTGCTCTCTGACCCGGTCAGCCTCAACCACATGATCGAGAAAAGTCACCCAATGCTCGGCGACAAACTCCTGCGTGGCTGGGACTTCCCGGAGATGCTGGTCAAGCTGCCGGGCCAATACCTGGACCTGGAACGCGACTCCGCCAGCCTCGACTATATCGACCTGGTGCAAGTCGCCGTGCTGTATTGCCATCGCGGCACCGCGCATCCACTGGCGGATGTACCGATCACCAACCTGCCGGCAGTCAAGAAACTGCGCCTGGACCTTTACAGCGACAGCGTGCGTGCGGAACTGGATGAAGCGCGGTCGATGTTCTACTGATCAACCGGCGACAAAACTGACGCGCACTTTCAAGCCCGTCGGTTCACCATCATGCAGACTGATCTGGGCCAGATGCGCGCGACAGATTTCGCCGACAATCGCCAGGCCCAGACCGGAGCCCAGGCCCTGCTGACTGCGGCGATAGAAGCGTTCGAACACGCGGTCGCGCTCGTCCAGCGGAATGCCCGGGCCATCATCTTCCACTTCCAGCACCGCCGGTGCCGTCACGCGCAGGATCACATTGCCGCCAGGCGGCGTATGCGCCAGGGCGTTATCCACCAGGTTACTCAACAGCTCGTTGAGCAGCGTCGGTTCGCCGCGCAGCCACACCGGCTCGTCGGCTTCCAGCGCCAGCGCGACCCCACGCGCATGGGCCAACGGCGCCATGGCCATGCCCAGTTCGCGGGCCAGTTGGCTGAGGTCGAGCAATTGTGCCCCGCCTTCGGCAATCGCCCGTGCGCCGTTTTCGATGCGCGCCAAGGACAACAATTGATTGGCCAGATGGGTCAGGCGGTCGGTGCCTTGCGCGGCGGTTTCCAGGGTGCTGCGCCAGGTGGCCGGGTCTTCGGCGCGCAGGCCGAGTTCCAGGCGCGCCTTGAGCGCGGCCAGCGGCGTGCGCAGTTCGTGGGCCGCATCGGCGATAAACTGTGCCTGGCGCTCGAACTGGCCCCGCAGGCGTTCGGTGAAATGGTTGATGGAACGCACCAGCGGGCCGAACTCGAGCTGCACCTCGACCAGCGGCAACGGCCGCAGATCGTCGGGCTGGCGCTCTTCCACCGCCGTGCGCAAGCGCTCCAGCGGGCGCAACGCCGCGCTCACGGCAAACCACACCAGCAATAGCGCGCCGATGGCGAGCATGCCCAGGCGCAGCAAGGTGTCGGCCATCAGGCTGCGGGCCATGCTGACGCGAGCTTCATCGGTCTCGGCCACGCGGATTTCCGCCATGCCGTTCATGTTCGGTTCGGAGACCGCCTTGAGCAGGCTCACCACGCGCACGGCCTGGCCCTGGTACGTGGCGTTGTAAAACCGTGCCAATGCCGGGTAATCATCAGTGCGCGGCGTGCCAGGCGGCGGGCCGGGGAGGTTTTCGTAACCGGAAATCAGCTTCTGGTCGATGTCATTGACCTGGTAATAAATCCGCCCGGCGCTGTCGTAGGCAAAGGTGTCCAGGGCCACATACGGCACATTCGCGCTCAAGCTGCCGTCGACCTCGGTCAGGCCGGCGGCAATCGTGCGTGCAGAGGCCAGCAAGGTGCGGTCATAGGCGGTGTCGGCGGCTTCGCGGCCGTTCCAGTAGGCGCTCATGCCGCTGGCGACCATCAACAGCACCAGCAACAACGCCAGGTTCCACAGCAGCCGCCAGCGCAGACTGCTGGGCTTATGCATCGCGCGCTTCCAGCAGGTAGCCGAGGCCACGGAAGGTGACGATGGCGATGGGCTGGCCGTCGAGTTTCTTGCGCAGGCGGTGTATGTAGATTTCGATCGCATCCGGGCTGGCTTCTTCATCGAGGCCGAACACCTGGGCGGCCAGTTGCTCCTTGCTCATCACCCGGCCCGGGCGCGCGATCAGCGCTTCAAGCACGGCTTGCTCGCGGGACGTGAGGGTCAGCAGCTCGCCGCCGACCGTGAAGCGGCGGGTGTCGAGGTCGTAGACCAGCACGCCGCACGCCTGCTGGCGCTCGCCGCCGAGCACGCTGCGCCGCAACAGCGCCTTGACCCGCGCCTCCAGTTCCGTCAGCTCGAACGGCTTGGCCAGGTAATCGTCGGCGCCCAGGTTCAGGCCATGCACACGGTCTTTCACATCACTGCGCGCTGTCAGCATCAGCACCGGCAGATTTTTCCCACGCGCCCGCAAACGCGCCAACACCTCGAAACCGTCCATGCGCGGCAAGCCCACATCGAGGATCGCCGCGGCGTATTCCTCACTGCCCAAGGCCAGGTCCGCGGCCACTCCGTCGTGCAGCACATCGACGGTCAGACCCGTGCTCTTGAGCGCCTGGGCGACACTTTCGGCCAGTTGCAAATGGTCTTCAACCAGGAGGACACGCATGGATTTCTACCTCATTCGGGGGTGGTCGGCGCCACGCTCTGCGAGGCAGTTTACAGGCGCCGCCTGGGCTGTGAAGCCCGAAAACATTGAAAGGCAACTGAAAGGTTAGTGAAAGCTTCACCCTTTAGCATCCAGCCACGGTAGGCCATGCCCGCCGAGCTGCCTGATCCGTAGCGCCCGAAAAACGCCTCGAAGCGTTTTCGTCAAATAAGAACAATAACGGAGTACTCAACGATGCTGTCGACACAGCCCCAGGCTTGCACGCCTGTGCGTTTTTCCCGCCTGACCCAAACCGCCCTTGCCAGCGCCGCCACCCTTGCCGGCTTTTCGCCGCTTGCCCAAGCCGCCTTCTTCGAAGACAGCAGCGCGACCCTGGAAACCCGCAACATGTACTTCAACCGCGACTTTCGCGACGGCACCAGCGCCCAGCAATCCAAGCGCGACGAATGGGCCCAGGGCTTCATGCTCAACCTGCAATCGGGCTACACCGATGGCACCGTCGGCTTTGGCGTGGATGCGCTGGGCATGCTCGGCGTCAAGCTCGACTCCAGCCCCGACCGCACCGGCACTGGCCTGCTGCCCACCCACGACGATGGCCGCGCCGCCAACGAGTATTCCAAGCTGGGCCTGACCGGCAAAGTGAAGATCTCCGCCACCGAACTGAAAGTCGGCGCGCTGATCCCCGAGCTGCCGATCCTCAAGCCCAACGACGGCCGCATCCTGCCGCAAACCTTCAACGGCGGCCTGATCACCTCGAAAGAGTTCAAGAACCTGGTGTTCACCGGTGGCCGTCTCGACAAGGCCAAGGACCGCGACGACACCAACTACGAGGACATCGCCCTCAACAACAAGAACAGCCGTTTCCTCAGCGGCGCCACCGGCAAGCACTTCAATTTCGGCGGCGTGGACTACAAGTTCGCCGACAAGATCACCGGCAGCTATCACTTCGCCCAACTCGACGACGTGTACCGCCAGCACTTCCTCGGCCTGGTGGCTGCGCGCCCGATGGGCCCCGGCACCTTCGCCACCGATCTGCGCCTGGCGATCAGCGACGACACCGGCGCCGCCCGCGGCGGCAAGATCGACAACACCTCCCTCAACGGCCTGTTCAGCTATGCCCTCAATGGCCATAAGCTCAGCGCCGGCTACCAGCACATGTCCGGCGACAGTGCGTTTCCGTATGTGGATGGCAGCGACCCGTACCTGGTCAACTTCGTGCAGATCAACGACTTTGCCGGCGCTGAGGAACGCTCCTGGCAGGCACGCTACGACTATGACTTCGCCAAGCTGGGGATTCCCGGCCTGAGTTTCATGAGCCGCTACCTGTCGGGTGACCATATCAAGCTCAAGAACGGCGAGACCGGCAAGGAGTGGGAACGCAACAGCGAGATCAAGTACGTGGTGCAAAGCGGCACATTCAAGGATGTCGCCGTGCGCCTGCGCAATGCGACCTATCGTTCCAACTATTCAGCGCGTGATGCGGATGAAGTACGCCTGCTGGTCAGTTACAGCGTCGCGCTCTGGTAAGCAGTGCCTGGTAATAGCCACTCATAACAACAACGATGGAGATAACCATGACCCTTTCATTGCGTAAATTCGCCCTCGCCGCCGGCTGCATGCTGTTCGCCGGCCAACTGCTGGCCGCCGACGAACCCAAGCGCCCGGAATGCATCGCCCCGGCCTCCCCTGGCGGTGGTTTTGACCTGACCTGCAAACTGGCGCAAAGCGCGCTGGTCAACCAGAAGCTGCTGAGCAAGCCGATGCGCGTGACCTACATGCCCGGCGGCGTGGGCGCAGTGGCCTACAACGCCGTGGTCGCACAGCGCCCTGCAGACGGCGGCACCTTGGTGGCCTGGTCCAGCGGCTCGCTGTTGAACCTGGCCCAGGGCAAGTTCGGGCGCTTCGATGAAAGCGCCGTGCGTTGGCTGGCGGCGGTCGGCACCAGCTACGGCGCCATCGCGGTGAAAAGCGATTCGCCTTACAAAAATCTCGACGACCTGGTGCAGGCGCTGAAGAAAGATCCGAGCAAAGTGGTCATCGGTTCCGGCGGCACCGTGGGTAGCCAGGACTGGATGCAAACCGCGCTGATCGCCAAGGCCGCCGGGATCAACCCGCGCGACCTGCGCTATGTGGCGCTGGAAGGTGGCGGTGAAATTGTCACCGCGCTGATGGGTAACCACATCCAGGTGGGCAGTACCGACATCTCCGATTCCATGCCCCATATCCAGAGTGGAGACATGCGCTTGCTCGCGGTGTTCTCCGAAGCGCGCCTGGACGAGCCGGAAATGAAGGATATTCCGACCGCCAGAGAGCAAGGCTACGACATCGTCTGGCCAGTGGTGCGCGGTTTCTACCTTGGGCCAAAAGTCAGCGATGCCGACTACGCCTGGTGGAAAGACGCCTTCGACAAACTGCTGGCCTCCGAAGACTTCGCCAAGCTGCGTGACCAGCGCGAGCTGTTCCCGTTCGCCATGACCGGCCCGGAGCTGGACACCTACGTGAAGAAGCAGGTAGCGGACTACAAAGTGCTGGCCAAAGAGTTCGGCCTGATCCAGTAATCGCCCCTCTGTCGCACGGCCACGCCCTGCTGAACCAGGGGCGTGGCCCAGGAGTTCAACATGCTCTTACAACGCATATTCGCCGCCGCGCTGCTGCTGGCCTGCGCGGGCCTGGCCTTGATGGCCTGGCCCTACCAGGCGTCGTTTTCCTACGAACCCGTGGGGCCTCGGGCCTACCCGCTGCTGATGCTTGGGCTGATGAGCCTGGCGCTGATCTACATGCTGTTTCGCCCGCAGCCGACCAAACACACTGAGGAAGAACCCGCGCTGGACCGCGCCACCCTGATCAAGATCGGCATCTGCGTGGCGCTGTTGATCGTGTTTGCCGCCACCTTCGAATCCCTCGGTTTCATTCTCAGCAGCATGTTGATCGGCATTCCGATGGCACGGCTGTATGGCGGCCGCTGGTTGCCCGGTGCGGTGATCATCACCTTGATGAGCGTCGGCCTTTATCTGCTGTTCGATAAAGCCATGGATGTTCCGCTGCCCCTCGGCCTGCTCGACGTTCTGGAGAACTGATATGGATACTTTCGGCTATTTGGGCCAGGGCTTCGGCGTGGCACTGTCCCCCTACAACCTGGTGACCGCGCTGTGCGGCACCTTGATCGGCACCGTGGTCGGCCTGCTGCCGGGCCTGGGCCCGATCAACGGCGTGGCGCTGCTGATCCCCATCGCGTTCGCCCTGGGCCTGCCGCCGGAGTCGGCGTTGATCCTGCTGGCGGCCGTGTACTTGGGCTGCGAATACGGTGGGCGTATCAGCTCGATCCTGCTGAACATCCCGGGCGAAGCCTCCACCGTGATGACCACCCTCGACGGTTACCCGATGGCCCGCAAAGGCCTGGCCGGTGTGGCCTTGTCGTTGTCGGCGTGGAGTTCGTTCATCGGCGCGTTTATCGCCACCTGCGGCATGGTGCTGTTTGCCCCGCTGCTGGCCAAGTGGGCGATTGCCTTCGGCCCGGCGGAATATTTCGTACTGATGGTGTTCGCGATTGTCTGCCTCGGCGGCATGGCCGGCGATAAACCGCTGAAGACCTTTGTCGCGGCGCTGATCGGCCTGTTCCTGTCGGCGGTGGGCATCGACGCCAACAGCGGCGTGTACCGCTTTACCGGCGATAACATCCACCTGACCGACGGCATCCAGTTCGTGGTGTTGGTGCTGGGCCTGTTCTCCATCAGCGAGATCCTGTTGCTGCTGGAAAAAACCCACCGTGGCCAGGAAGCAGTGAAAGCCACCGGGCGGATGATGTTTAACCTGAAGGAAGCCTCGTCGGTATTTGTGGTGAACATCCGGTGCGGCCTGCTGGGTTTCATCATGGGCGTATTGCCCGGCGCCGGCGCGACGTTGGCGTCAGCCGTGGCCTACATGACCGAGAAACGCCTGGCCGGGGCCAGCGGTAAATTCGGGCAGGGTGACATGCGCGGTCTGGCGGCACCGGAAACCGCCATCGGCGCCTCCGCCTGCGGCGCGCTGGTGCCGATGCTGACCCTGGGCGTGCCGGGTTCGGGCACCACCGCGGTGATGATCGGCGCCCTGTCGCTGTACAACATCACGCCGGGCCCGCTGTTGTTCCAACAGCAACCGGATATCGTCTGGGGCCTGATCGCCTCGTTGTTCATCGCCAACATCATGCTGGTGATCCTCAACATCCCGATGATCCGCATCTTCACGCGCATCCTCGCCGTGCCGAACTGGGCGCTGGTGCCGGTGATCGCGATCATTACCGCGATCGGCGTGTACGCGGTTCACGCCACCACGTTCGATCTGTTCCTGATGATCGGTATCGGCATCTTCGGCTACATCCTGCGCAAGCTCGACTTCCCGCTGTCGCCGGTGTTGCTGGGCTTTATCCTCGGCGGCCTGATGGAGCAGAACCTGCGCCGCGCGCTGTCGATCTCCAACGGTGCGCTGGAGATCCTGTGGTCCAGCCCGATCACCTTCGGCGTCTGGGTATTGACCGCCGTGATGCTGCTGTTACCGCTGGCGCGCATCTACCGCAAACGTGCGTTGCAGCGTCGTGCCGTGGCCGATGTCTGAGGCCAGCTTTAAACACTGGTGGGGAACACCGCTGGTCGGCCTGGCCGGCGGTTACCTGGCCAGCCTGGTCGGCTGGCCGTTGCCGTATATGGTCGGTTCGCTACTGGCGATCATTCTCGTGCGTTGCCTCACGCCGTGGCAGTTGGCGGAGATTCCCGGCGGGCGCAAAGGCGGCCAATGGGTGGTGGGCATCGGTATCGGCCTGCACTTCACTCCGCTGGTGATCGAACAGGTGATGAGCCACTTCGGTTTGATCTTCTTCGGCGCGCTGGTCACCAGCCTGTCGAGCGTGGTCGGCGTGTGGTTGATGCGCCGCAGCGGCGAAGACCGCGCCACCGCGTTTTTCTCCAGCATGCCCGGCGGTTCCGGCGAGATGGTCAACCTCGGCGCACGCAATGGCGCGGTGCTCAGCCGGGTCGCGGCGGGGCAAAGCTTGCGGGTGTTGGTGGTGGTGCTGTGCGTACCGGCGATCTTCAAGTATGTGCTGGACGGTGGCGCGCCGCAGTTTCATCCCGCCCCCGTGAGCTGGGCCTGGCTGGCGCTGCTGTTTCCCGCCGGTGCGCTGGTGGCCTGGGGCTGGCAACGCTTGCGTCAGCCGAACCCATGGTTGTTCGGGCCCCTGTTGGTCAGTGCCACCGCCAGTGTGGCGTGGGACCTGCACATCGGCCTGCCCGACGGCGGCAGCCAGATCGGCCAGTGGCTGATCGGCAGCGGGTTGGGCTGCCACTTCAATCGTCAGTTCTTCCGCAGTGCGCCGTCGTTCATGGCGCGCACCTTGATCGGCACCGCCTTGACCATGGTGCTGGCGACGCTGGCCGCCGTGGGCTTGAGTGCGATGACCCAACTGGACCTGCGCTCATTGACCCTGGGCATGATGCCCGGTGGTATTGCCGAGATGAGCTTGACCGCGGAAACCCTGCAACTGTCGGTGCCGTTGGTGACGGCAATGCAGGTGATGCGCTTGTTGTTCGTGTTGTTTCTGGCGGAGCCGCTGTTCAGGCATTGGAACCGCCAAGGCTAGCGGCTGCCGAGGGCCGCTACCGCCTGTCGGCACTGTCATTTCTAACAGCTAGCCTGCTCGCTGCCCTTCTGCGTTCAATCCTTGTGTGCCCCGGACCTTTTTGGCTCCTTGGCCCAGCACGAGGTGAAAACCATGGCTCCAGACCGCAACGCGCCCCCTTTCGTCGCGCAGTTGTCGCCTTATATTCCCGGCCTGACGACCCCGGTCGTGGGCTTCTCCGGCGGCGTGTATCAACTGCTGCTGGAGAGCCATGGCAGCGCGGGCCTGATTTGCATCTTGCGCGCCTACGCAGGCCAGCTTGAAGGCGATTTCATCGAGTTGTTCTGTAGCGACCTGCTGGTCCCGGTCGACTTCCATACCGTAACCGAGCAAGAAGCGCGCGAAGCAAAGGCGATTACCCTGCACGTCTCCCTGGCCCGCTTGGTCGACGGCGCGGCCGGGCCCGTATTTTTCCGGGTGACGCACCTCGATCACCGCGTAGAAGAAACCCAACGCCTGACCCTCAAGATCGACACCGTGGCGCCAACCGGCAGCGACCCCGTTACCCGCCCGCCCTGGGTCAATGAACAACTGTCGCGACCGCAACCGGCGCAGGTCCTGATCGATTCGGCCGCAGCCGGGCGTGGGGTGGTGGTGAGAATCCCCTTTTACCCGCTGGACCTCAACCGGCCTCCCAGTACCTACCGGGCGGTACGCGATCGCATTCGCTTGATCATCGGCGGGCAAATCATCGAGCACATCGTCACAGAGAATGAGGCCAGCAGCCGCAACCCGATTTCAATCACGGTCTATTACGGCACCTGGCTGCGCATCGGCAGTGGCTTTCAGGCCTGCGCCTACGATGTCATCGATGAGGTCGGTAACTACGCGTCGGGGCGCTCGCCGATGCAACTGATCGAAGTGCGGCTGGATCCCAACGAACGGTTGCTGGACGCCGCCCAGATTGTCGAAGCACCGACCGGCACGCTGGATGCGGACACGCTGGCAGGCAAAGACGCAACCCTCAGGGTGGCTGTCGAGGGAAAAGGCTGGGCGTCGGGCGACGGTCTTCGACTGACCATTCGCGGGCGTTTGCCGGAAGGTGTCGATGTCGAACAGACCTACGATGCCAGTATCACATCGACCACAACGCCTTTCGTCGACGTCCCATGGCCCAATGCTGACGTGCGTATGCTTATCGGCGCCTTGATCCAACTGAGTTATGAGCGAATTCGCACAGGGCAAGTCAACCGCCCCTCGGAAAACACCTTCGTCCAAGTGAGCGGAACCCCCGAACAAACCGGCCTCGTGGCACCGCAAGTGCCGGCCGCCAGCGGCGGCGTTCTGCATCCCTTGACCGACCCGGTGACCGTTACGATCGCGGCTTACACCGGCCAAAAGCCCTTTGACCGCGTCACGCTGGTGCTGGAAGGCACCTACGCCAACGGCCACCGTTTTTATCAGGAGCACGGGTTGCCGGCCGGCGAAGGCAGCGTCGTGTTCGAACTGCACAATGGGATCGACGGTGACATCCGCCAGCTCGATGGCGGCGAGCTGATGCTCTACTACTACATCAACACCGCCGGGGGGCGCCCACCGTCGGCCATTCTGCAACTCAACATCGGCGAGCCCCAGGACGCCCTGCCCGCGCCTGAGGTGTTGCAAGCACCCGCCCCTGCCTTCAACTTCGACCCCGAGCAATCCCGAGGCAATGCCAACGTGAGGGTTGCGGCGCATGCCGCTTTCACGGAAGGCGCCACGGTCACCCTGTACGTCGAAGGCAGCGCCATGGGCGGCAGCGCCCCACCGGACCGGTTCCCTATCACCCGGCCGTGGGTCGGGCAGGACCTGGCGTTTGTCATCGCACGGGTGTTTGTCGTGGCCAACCTCAACGGCTCGGCGCGCATTTACTATCGGGTGGAGCACGCCGGCCAGCGCACCCGTTATTCCCAGGCGTTGGTGATGAGCGTCGGCAGCGGTCTGCAACTGCCGGTGCCGCATATTCTGGAAAGCACGATCAACATCGCCGACCCCTCCACCGCCCGGCTCAACCCGCAACATGTGCTGGAGCCGCCGGTCTGCACGTTTCGGGTGAGCTACAAGCCGATGCTGGCCAGCGATGATATCCAGCCCAGATTCACCGGCACCTACGGGCTCGGAACGCCCGTCATCAATCCACGGCCAGGCGACCCGATGAAAGGTTATGTCGACTTCATCATCAGTAATCGGGTGATTGCCGCCAACCTGGGCAGAGACGCTGCATTGTCCTATACCGTGACCCGTGCCGGTGCCACCAGCATCTCCCAGGTGTTGACCTTGACCATCGACCCGCTGGCCGAACAAGTGCTGGACCTGGTCAACGTGCCCCAGGCGTCGAACGGCATCATCAACGCCAACGTGGCGCATAGTGCAGTGATTCAGGCATGGCCGTTCATGCGGACCGGGCAGCCGGTGTGGCTCGAAATCAAGGCCGCGGCCAATCGGGTGCTGCGCGACGGCATGCCGCTGAGCGCCGCGGAGTTCAATGCCAAACGCGTGGAAGTCCGCTTACCCGCCGATCATCTGCAATCCTTGCCGACCCAGAGCACCCTGCGGGTTGAGGCGCGGGTATCGCTGAACGGCAGCGCCCATAAGGATTTCGCCATCGCCTTTCGCCCTGTCGACTACCGCATAAGCAACACCGTGGGCATCTTCGCCACAATCCCGGTGGGCAATTCGCCGAACGCCCTGGCGCTCAGCCCGGACGGTACGCGGCTCTACGTCGCCTGCACCTTCGGCCGCACTTCGATCTGGGTCATCGACACCCTGCGTAACCGCGTCATCGACAGCTTCGAGGTGCCGGGCTCGCCGTTGCGCCTGGCCATTCATCCAACGGCCGAGCGTCTGTATGTGACCGACAACAGCAGCGCCACCAATACCCCGATTCGCCTCTACAGCACGCGGGACTATTCGCTGATCGACACGCTGACCGGGTTCACCACCGTCCGAGGCATTCGCTTCAATGCCAACGGCTCGCGCCTGTATGTGGCCGATGAAGGTGCATCGCGCCTGGTCGTCATCGACACAAGCAACCACCAACGCGTGGCTTCGATCCCGGTGCGCGCGCCCATCGATGTCGCCGTCAGCCCTGATAACAACCGCGCACACGTGGCCACATTCTTCGACTGGTCCATCATCAATCTGCCGACCAACAGCCTGATCAACAGCGCCGACACCCGCTCCGCCCCCGTCGCCATTGCCCATAACCCCCGTGGCTCTCAGGTGTATATCAGCGCGCGCGAAGGCGGCAGCGTCACGATCGGCAACACCTCGACCCAGCGCATCGAGCAGACCTTGACCGGGTTGCTGGGCCCCTACGACATCGCCTTCGAACGCGGGCGTGATCGGGCCTACGTGTCGCAGACCGATGGCGACCTGCTGGGCATTATCGATACGCGCTCGCGACAGGTGATTGGCAGCTATGCCGGGTTTAACAAGCCGCGCGGGCTGGTGGTGGCTCCAGACGATTCCCACGGCTACGTGGCCAATATCGGCGGGGATTCAGTGTCGTTGGTGGTGTTTTAGCTGACGGACAAGTCGGGTTCACCATTCGTCGGCACTGTCATTTCTCACAGCTAGGCAGTCCCGGGTTCAGGACGTTGAATTGAGCGTGCCGACGCCTCGCGTCAGTCGTCCAATCAACTGCTCAGACAGGATTACGATCATGGCCACAGACTCCGATGATCAAGCGCTCATCCCCGCCGACAACGCTTTGCCCGTGTTGCCCTACGATCCTCCAAGCGATGAATTCAGTGCCCGCGAACCGGACGAGCCGCGATCGGAAGGTTTCACGCTGCCTCAGGTCGACGGCTCGACATTGACCCCTCAATCGTTTCGCCAGACGCCGTTCGCCGATCTTCCCCTGTACCTGCCGACGCTGAGCACCCCTGTCGTCAGTTTCGACGGCGGGCTCAACCGGGCGGCGCTGGAGGTGAATGAAAAAGGTGTCACGTGCATTTTGTTCAGCTACCTGAACCAGGCAGAAAACGACTTCATCGAGTTGATGCTCAACGACGAACGGGTTGTTTTTCACACCGTGACCGAAGACGAAGCCCTCAAAGGCACACAAATTGTCCTGTATGTGCCCAGCAAGCATTTCATCAGCGAGGCAGGCAATGCACTACAGGCATTCGTAACTCCTTTGGGAGGCAACACTCAACAGACCAAACGCTTCAACATCAAAGTTGATATCGAACACCCCGGTGGACGCGACCCGATAGCCAGCACATGGCAAAACGAAAACCTGCCCAAACCGATATTTCCCGACGACGTCATACAATTTGGCGTGGACAGCGACACCGCGGGTAAAGGCGTACCGGTGATCATCGACTATTACCCGGTGGATTCCTCGGCGCCCGTCGCCAACCGCCGCAAGGTGCGAGATCGCATTCGCCTAAGCATAGGCGGAGTCGTGGTTGAACACCGTGTCAGCGAATTTGAAGCAGCGGGTACTGCGCCCATTACCATATGGGTCTACGCGAACACCTGGGCCACCGTGGGCAGCGGGGTAAAAATCTGTGAATACAACCTATTCGACGAGGTAGGCAACGCGTCCCTCGGGTTCTCACCCGAACAAGAACTGACGGTGCGCCTTGACGATGGGGCGCAGCCGCTGCTGCGTGAAGCCTATATTGATGAGGCCGAACAGGATCCCGACGGTAACGATCAACTCGATGCCGATAGCCTCGGTGGCGAACCGGCGACCATTATTGTTCCCGTGCGCAATGAAGGTTATATCTCCGGCGATACGATTCGTGTGAGGGTCAACGGCCTCACCGCTGAGGGTATCCGGATCATCACATTTTACGATTTCCCTGTCGTATCACCGACCATCGTCACCGCGAAGATCCCCTGGCCGTTCGCAGACATCCTGCCGCTGGTCAACGGTCGCATTCAGTTGACCTATCAGCGCATACGCACAGGCGTTCTACCGCGCGACTCCAGAGGTGCCAACGTCAACATCGTCGGCACGCCTGGCGAGGTCGGCCTGGCAGCGCCCATTGTCGAGGCGGCCATGGGTGGCACGCTGCCTGATCCCACCGTCAATCCGTTTGAAGTGCTCATCAAGACCTACCCCGGCCAGCTATCCAGTGATCGCGTCACGCTGGTACTGGAAGGTACCTTCGCCAATGGCAGGTCTTATTACGCCGAATACAGCGATATGGCAGGCATCGGTGACATTTACTTTGACTTGCCCAACGGACCCGGCGGGCCCATCGCCCAGCTGGAAGGTGGCTCTCTCATTACCTATTACAAAGTCAACAATCGGCCGCCGTCACGTCGACTCGAGCTGAGTATCGGCGAGACCCAGGCCTCACTGCGTGCCCCGACCACCCGGCAGGCTGTGCCGCCAAATCATGTGTTCGACCCGCTCGTCAGCAAGGCCAACCTGAACGTCACCGTTCACCACCATGCCAGTTTTGTACTGAATGCCGTAGTTACCCTGCACTTTGAAGGGAGCAAGGCGGGCGGCAGCAATCCGCCAATCGCCTTCCTGATCGATTCAAACTGGTTGGGGGCAGACCTGCCCTTCACGATTCCTCGAACTATCGTCCTGAACAACCTGAACGGCTCGGCACGCCTTTACTACACGGTCGATGCGCCTGGACAGCCACGCCAACTCATCTCCCATGATCTGGTGATTACGATAGGCAGCGCACTGGAGTTGCCAGAACCGGTCGTACTGGAGTCTACCCCGATCAAGCCGCCCAGCCTCGCCTCGATCAACCCCCTACATGTCCTGCCGCCGCGTCCTGCCGTTGTCACTGTCCGCGTGACCTATGCCATGCTCGCCAGCGATAACGTCAAAGTACATATCATCGGAGAAAGCGGCACTGGGATTGGAACACCGAATATCCCGATGAAACCCGGCATCCCTGATGCGGGGGAGGAGTACATCACGTTCACCACGTCCAACGTATTCGTGGGGGCGAACCTGGGTCGCAAGTGCCGGGTATTTTTCGAGGTGACCCGCGACAACGCCATCACCCAGTCGCGGGAATTGACCCTGGAGGTCGAAGAGCTGCCAGAGCAGGAATTCGAACTGGTCAGTATCCCCGAAGCCTCGGGTGGGGCGATCAATACGGCAGTGGCGAACAACGTGCGGATTGATAAATGGCCGTTCTTCAGAGCCGGGCAACCCGTGTGGATTCAGTTACTCAGCACGACCAATCGCGACCTGCGGCTTGCGGTCGGCGTGACATCCGCGGAATTCAATGCCGGACGCACGCTCGACCTGATACCCGCCAGCTATTTGTCAGGCTTGGAGAACAACAGCGAGGTTGCGGTCAAAGCCTGGGTATCGCTGGACGGTTCCAACAGCCTGGAGACGGCCAAGTACTTCAAGGTGCCTACTTATGTGACGCGTAAGGGAAACGGGGAGATTATTCGTCATATTACAGCTGGGAATGGCCCGGCTAAAATCGTAATCAGTCGAGACGGCACAACGGCATGTGTCGCGAACTCGCGTGCCAATGCGATTTCAATCATCAATCTTACAACTGATGCAGTCAGAACACTGAGCACTCCCTATGCCTATGCTGCTTATAGATTGGCGTTGCACCCTACTGACTCAATGAACGAGCCCCATGAAAGACAGGACACCGTTTCCCCCTTACGATAAGGGATAGGCAAACGGGTATGTTTATGACTAACAGCAACGATAAGGGTG